>JAEWAU010000067.1 GCA_023391535.1 Bacillota bacterium
CCCCCGCACACCGCAGTGTGAGGGGTTTTGCGGCGGCCTTTTTCACGCGGCAAAACCGGACATCCCTTTTTCCGCCCTACTGTTTATGCTATACTGATACTATTCTTTTTCTGAGATCGCAAACGAAAAAATCTTCACAAAACCGTATATCAAGGCTGCCGCCCGATTTTTGGGCCGCTCTATCAAAGATCCGCAGGATACCGATTTTCACCGGAAACGAAACGCTGCCCGCTCTGCAAAAAAGCCCGGCCTTCCCCGCGGGGAGGGCCGAAAAAAAGGAGAGAATGCGATGCGCACGATCCGCTGGGGAATTCTGGGCACCGGGTTTATTGCCGGCACGTTCGCACAGGGGCTGAAAGCCGTGGAGGGCGCGGAGCTTGCGGCCGTTGCTTCGCGCAGCGCGCCGAAGGCGGAAGAATTCGCGCGCAGGTTCGGCGCGCGGCGCGCCTGCGGCATCTACGACGCGCTGTACGAAGACCCTCAGGTGGACGCCGTGTATGTGGCGACGCCGCATTCCGAACACTGCGAGGAAGTGCTCCGCTGCATCCGCGCGGGCAAGGCCGTGCTGTGCGAAAAGCCGCTCGCCCCCACGGCGGCGCAGGCGCAGGAGATGATCGCGGCCGCGCGAGGAGCGGGCGTTTTTCTGATGGAGGCGATGTGGACACGCTTCCTGCCCGCCGTGCGCCGCGCCGCGCGCTGGGTGGAGGAGGGCCGCATCGGCGAGCCGCTTCAGCTTTCCGCAAGCTTCTGCGTGCGCGCGGAGTTCGACCCGCACAGCCGCCTGTTCGACCCCGCGCTCGCGGGCGGGGCGCTGCTGGATGTGGGCGTTTACCCGCTCCATCTGGCCGCGCTGTTCTTCGGGGCGCGCCCGGAACACGCAGCGGGCGTCGCCGCGCTCGGGCCCACGGGCGTGGACGTGCAGGGCGCGGCGGCACTCTCCTACCCTTCCGGCGCTCTCGCGGCGCTGCGCTTTGCCCTGCGCGCCGCCGCGGGCGAGGACGCCGTGCTCACCGGCGCGGAGGGCGAGCTGCGGCTGCCGTTTTTCTACCGCGCCGAGCATGCGGAACTGTGGAAGGACGGCGCCCTTCTCACGCGGTTCGACACGCCGTTTGACAAAAACGGGTACGAGTACGAGGCCCGCCACGTGGGGGACTGCCTGCGGCAGGGCCTGCTCGAAAGCCCTTTGATGCCGCTTGCGGACACGCTCGACATCCTGCGCACTGCGGACGCGCTGCGGGCCGGATGGGGGCAGCGCTATCCGTTCGAATGATCAATCGCCCGAAAGCTGAGGGAGGAAACGGCCGTAGCCCTCGGCCTCCATCTTCTCGCGCCGGATAAAGCGCAGCGCCGCGCTGTTGATGCAGTAGCGCCTGCCGCCCTGCTCCCGCGGGCCGTCGTCGAACACGTGGCCGAGGTGACTGTCCCCTTCCAGGGAGCGCACCTCGGTGCGCCGCATGCCGAAGCTGTCGTCCCCGCGCTGCGTCACCGCGCCCTCGATGGGCTTCGCGAAGGCGGGCCACCCGCACGCCGAGCGGAATTTATCCTTCGAAAGAAACAGCGGCTCGCCCGTGACGACATCCACATAGATGCCCGGTTCGAAGTTCTCCCAGTAAGCGTTTTCAAACGGCGCTTCCGTGCCGTTTTGCCGCGTTACATAATACGCTTCGTCTCCGATACGCGCGCGCAACTCGCCGGGCGTTTCACTTTGCGGCTTCTCCTCCCCGGCAGCTTCCTCCGGCGCAAAGCGCTGCAGCGCGGAAAAATCGATGTGGCAGTAGCCGCCCGGGTTCTTTTCGAGGTAATCCTGATGGTACTCCTCCGCCGGGCAGAAATTCTGGAGCGGCAAAACCTCGGTAGCCACCGGCTCCCGGTGCTTGCGCTGTTCGCGCGCAACGGCCCCGAGCAGCACCGGCCGGTCGGCCGGGTCGGTATAAAAAAGGCCCGTGCGGTACTGGGTGCCGGCGTCCCCGCCCTGCCGGTTGACGCTCACCGGGTCGATGACGGCGAAAAGCCGCCGCGCCAGCTCCGAAAGGCTCACGCGGGCCGGGTCGTAGCGCACCTCCACCGTTTCGGCGTGCCCCGTCCGCTTCAGCTCCTCATAGGCCGCCCGTTCGGTTTTGCCGTTCGCGTACCCCACGCGCGTGGCGGCGACGCCCGGGATGCGCGCAAAATAGGCCTGCACGCCCCAAAAGCACCCTCCGGCCAAATACACGGTGCGCAGCGCCTTCGGATCGTAGCGCACGCCTTCGTTCGGATTTTCCGGCAGATTTGCCGATGCCATCCGCAGCCCCTCCTCCGTTTTCACGTTTGTTTCCGCCATTATACCGCCGAATCCCGCGCGGCGCAACCGCTTCTCCCCGGGGGCCGAAACATCTGAAAGGATTTATCCATGAAAAAGAAAACCCGGTTTATCCTCGCGGCGCGCAGCGCCGCCGTGCTGGCCGTGCTGTGCCTCGCCTTCAGCGTGCTCGTCGGCCGGCTCGTCTATCTTCAGATCGTTCAAAACGACGTCTTCAAGGCCAAAGTCTCCGCGGAGCAGATTCAGAATACGGAGCTGTCCGCTCTGCGCGGCTCCATCTACGACCGCAACATGGTGACACTGGCCCAGAGCGCGATGGTTTGGGATGTGGTGGCTTCGCCCAAATATTTTAAAAACGACGCGCAGCGCAAAGCCGCCGCTCAGAATCTTGCGAAGCCCCTGGGGCTCACGGAGGGCGCGCTTTACCAAAAGCTGCAGGGCAATTCCGCCTATGTAATGCTCGTTAAAAAAGTGGAAAAGCAGACGGCGGATACCGTGCAGGCCTACCTCAAAAAGGCGAACATCGGCTGCATCGCGCTCCAGGACGACAGCCGCCGCTATTATCCCTTCGGCAATTTCGCCTCGCAGCTCATCGGCTTTACCGGCTCGGCCGGGCAGGGCCTGAGCGGCGTGGAGGCCGAATACAACGCCGTCCTCACCGGCACGCCGGGCAAATCCATCGCGGCCAAGAATCCGGCAGGCGGCAATATCCCCAACCAGACGGATACCGACATTCCCGCGCAGAACGGCAACAGCCTCGTGCTCACCATCGACGAAACCGTTCAGGAGGATCTGGAATCCAACCTGCGGCAGGCACTTGTGACAGACAGCGTGGCCAACCGCGCCACCGGCATCGTGATGGACGTGAAAACGGGCGAGATCCTGGCCATGGCCACGGTGCCGGGCTACGACCCCAACGACCCGTTTACCATCACGGATGCCGCCACAAAGGCCAAGCTCGCCTCTTTAAGCGGCAATGCGTATAAAGCGGCGCTCGCGCAGAACCAGCAGCTGCAGTGGCGCAACAAGGCCGTTTCGGAGCCCTACGAACCGGGTTCCACATTCAAGATCATCACGGCCTCCGCCGCCCTCAACGAAAACGTGGTGAAGGAAACCGACCCGTTCTTCGACCCGGGCCAGATCGACGTGGACGGGCAGACCTTCCACTGCTGGCTTCAGGGCGGGCACGGGCACGAAACCTTCCTGCAGGGCTTTGAAAACTCCTGCAACGTGGTATTCATCGAGGTGGGCCAGCGGTTGGGTATCGCCAACTTCTGCAAGTATTTCGCCTCCTTTGGGCTCACGGAGAAAACGGGCATCGACTTGCCCGGCGAGGCGGGCAGCATCTACATCCACCAGAACACCATGGGGCCCGTGGAGCTGGCCTCCAGCTCCTTCGGCCAGAGCAACAAGATCACGCCCATCCAGCTCATCACGGCGGTATCCGCCGCAGCAAACGGCGGCACGCTCGTGCAGCCGCACGTGGTGAAGGAGGAACTGGACGAAAACGGCAACGTGGTGAAAACCTTCGGCGCCACCGTGGAACGGCAGGTGATCTCCGCGCAGACCTCCGCCGAAATCGACCAGATGATGGAGGACGAGGTGAGCGAGGGCACCGGCAAAAACGCCTATGTGGCGGGTTACCGCGTGGGCGGTAAAACGGGCACGGGCCAGAAGCTCGATTCCTCCGACCCGAGCGCCCTTGTCGCGTCCTTCGTGGGCGTGGCGCCCTGCGACGACCCCCAGGTCGCGCTGCTCGTGGTGCTCGACGAGCCGCATGCCTCGAACAACTTCGGCGGCGTCATCGCCGCCCCCGTGGCCGGCAACATCTTTTCAGAGATTCTCCCCTACCTGGGCGTGGAGCCCAAATACAACTCCTCGGAGCTGGCTGCGCTGGATATCAAAACGCCCGACCTTTCCGGCCTGACGCTCGCCGCCGCCAAAGCCCAGCTCAGCGCGCAGGGCCTGCAGCCCAACGTTTACGGCAGCGGCGCCACCGTTACGGCGCAGGTGCCCTCCGCCGGCAGCCCCATCCCGCACGGAGGCCGCGTGAGCGTTTACACCGGCGGCACCGCCGTGCAAAACAGCGTCACGGTGCCGAGCCTGCAGGGCATGACGCCCTCGCAGGCGTACCAGACGCTCTCGGCGCTCGGGCTCAACGCCGATTTCGACGGCACCAAAATCACCGACAGCGGCGTAACGGCCTACGAGCAGGAAACCGCGGTAAAGTCCAAGGTCCCGGTGGGCGCCGTCGTCACCGTCAAGTTCCGCAACGAGAACATCCGCGTGCGGTAGCTGTTTTTTCTCCCGCGCGGGGAGCGGATTCCCCTGCTAGCGGGGGGAAAACGGCGTGAAAAAGCCCCTCCCGCGGCCTGTAAACCGCGGGAGGGGCTTTTTCGCACGTAAAACTCCGTCAGGGCTTGCGTTCCGGCGCGGGCAGCACGTCTTTGCCGAACCGGAAAACCAGCGCCGCGCAGATCAGCTCCACGGCTTCCTCCGGCGGCACGGCGGACGTGTTGACGCACAGGTCGTACCCGCGCGCGTCGATCCAGTTCTCGTGCGTGAAGGTTTCGGCATAGCTTCGCCGCTCGCGGTCGTTCTTTTCCATGATGCGGCGGGCTTCTTTTTCCTCAAGGCGGTAAAGCTCCCGGATGCGCGCGACGCGGTCTTCGGGGCGCGCGTGCACGAAAACGCTGAAGTGCCGCGGATGGTCGCGCAAAAGGAAACGGCCGCCGCGCCCGAGGATTACGGCGGAGCTTTCCCCGGCAATCCGCACGATATACCGGGATTCCATCTCGAACAGCTCGCGGTCGCTGGGATAGTACCCGCAGGCGGAAGCCGCCTCCGGGCTGCTGAGCAGCTCCATGCGGGAAAACGTCTGCCAGAACGAATCGCGGCGCTCTTCGCGCGTCGCAAGTTCCTCTTCGGGCACCACGAGCGCCTGCGCCGTTTCGTGCAGGATCTGGCGGTCCACAAACGGAACGCCGAGTTTTTTGGCGAGCAGCCGGCCTACCTGCGCGCCTCCGCTGCCCAGTTCGTGCCCGATGGTCACCGCAAAACGTTTGTTCTCGCCGCTCATGCCGATTCCTCCTCACGCTTATCTTCGATAGAGATCGATAAAAAAGTCGGGCAAGACCCCGCCGTACGGTTTTTGATAATTCCTTTGCTCACGGTTTCCGAAAAGATTCGTATCGGCAGCCGCGCTTTTGTTTTCGCCCCCATTATACTACGCGGGGGCGCCCCCTGCAATGCGGGCCGAAACGAAACGCAGGGCGCCGCGGACGGAACAAAATCCATCCGCGGCGCCCTGCAAAAACACAGGCGCGCCGTTCGGCCGCCGATCGTACGATTGGGGAAGAAGGCCGGAACCGGAGTCAGGCGTTCACCAGCGTTTCAAACGCCGACACGTTCAACGGGCGGCTGAAGTAGTAGCCCTGCGCGGCATCGCAGCCCAGCCCGCGCAGGAAATCCCTCTGCCATTCGTGCTCCACGCCCTCCGCGATAATCTTGTATTTCAGATCCTTGAGCGCGCTGATGATGGATTCCAGCATCAGCCTGCAGCGGTCGTCCATCTCCTCGAAATGAAAGAAGCCTTTGTCGAGCTTAACGATGTCGATGGGCAGCCGGGAAAGGGAGTTGAGGGAGGAATAGCCGGAGCCGAAATCGTCCATGGCCACGCACAGCCCCACGGAGCGCATCTGCTCCGCGATTTCGCCGATCGACACGTCCTCTTCCAGAAACGCGCTTTCCGTCCATTCCACCTGCAGTAAATCCGGCGGAATATCGTATTTTTCCAAAACGGCGGTGAGCCGGGGAAGGAAGCACCCCGTCGTCGCGTGCAGACGCGAGAAATTGACGGAGATGGGCACGGTGCGCATCCCGTTCAGCCACCACCGGTTCTGGAGCTTACAAACTTCCTCGAGCATGTACAGGTCGAGCTGCAGGATGAAATGATCCGATTCGAACAGCGGGATAAATTCGTCGGGCATGAGCAGGCCCATCTCCGGATTGTTCCAGCGCACCAGCGCCTCCGCGCCGATGATCTGGCCGTCGCAAAGGCGGTACTGCGGCTGCAGGTTCACAACGAACTGCCCGCTTTGCAGCGCGGTGTGCATCTGGAGCTCCAGATAGCGGTGGCGGATATAGCTCTGGTACACCGCGTCGCTGTAATACCGCACGCAGGGGTTCGTATGAATCCGGCCGCTGCGCTGCGCGAACGTGGCCCGCCGGAAAAGCTGGCTGTCGGACGCGCTCGTTTCGGCGCCGGACGCCGGGTACACGCCAACGGTGAGGGAAAGCACGAACGGGATGTGGGAAACCCGCGCGACCCTCCGGAGGATATGCCCCCAGCGCTCCACGCGCCGGTCCACCGCTTCCCGGTCCGGCATCTGCAGCAGGGCGAAAAAGCCGTCGTCCGTGGATTGGCACAGGAATTCCCCGCCCTGCATCTCCTGTTCCACCTGCGCCACCAGCGCGGCGTGGACGGATTGCATGACCTCTTCCCCAATCAGCTCGCTCATCTCGTTGAAATAATCCATCGTGCAGCACAGCACGGCGTAACGATCGGCCTCCCGCGCGCCGAGTGCCGAAAGCCTGCCCGAAATGGAAGAGCCCTGTTGTTTTCCCGTTGTTCTGGCCGCAAACTCCGGCCCATATTCGCCTGCTGTGCCTTTTTTGGCTTCCACTGCTATCCTTCTCCTGCTTCGAAACTTCCGGTGCAAAGTCCCGCACCCGGCCAAAAAAACAAGGCAATAAAAATGGCGGCCCACACCCGATTGTTTGCCTAGCGGCCTCAGACAAACGCCGAACGCACCGGAGGACGTTTTCTGCGAGGTCTCTTTTTCCAGAGCAACGGGTATGACCACCCTGTATGTAAAATGGGACAGGATTTCTCTTCTCTCTTTTTCAGGAAATAGTATAACACGTTTCCCGTATAAAAAAACAGCCCCGGACAGAAATAATTCGAATGAATTTTGAGGCAAAGTTCATTCAATTTAGCCGTTTCTGACAATTACCGAAATATTTTATCTATTTTCAATATATACAACTTATTTGAATTGTCATTCATCGCCAAAATTCTGCCATATCCCGGCTCCCCAAAAAATCGGCCCGCTTCCGCATTTCCTGCATTTCCCGGAAATACGCGCCCGTTTTCCGCCGTGGGAGGACACGCCCGCAATAATATCTCTGTTTCGGAGCCGGCGTGCTTCCGGTAAACAGGACGCCGCCGCCCATGTGCGGAGCAAGGCATTAATTGAAAAAAGCGGTTGGGGGAGAAAAAGTTTCGACCTTTTTTGCGCCGCCGCACGGGTTTGCGGTACAATAGAAAGAGCAGGGCGGCCCGCGCCGGAAACGCTTTCCCGCGCTCCGGCTCCGCCCGGAGCGAAAGGACGGTTCCGCATGAAAAATTTTGTTCTGGCGCCGGATTCCTTCAAAGGCACCATGTCTTCCCGCGAGGTCTGCGCAATCATGGAGAGCAGTCTGCGCAGCCGTTTTCCGGGCGCGCACATCGTCTCCGTGCCGGTGGCGGACGGCGGCGAGGGCAGCGTGGATTGCCTTCTTTCGGCGGCGGGCGGAACGCGGCGTACCGTGGCAGCGCGGGGGCCTTACGGCGAAGAGCTGGACGCGTTCTATGGCGTTTTGCCGGACGGCACCGCCGTGGTGGAGGCGGCGGCCTGCGCGGGCCTCCCGCTTGCGGGAAGCCGCCTGCGCCCCGACCTTGCCACCACCTACGGCGTGGGGCAGCTGATTGCGCACGCGGCGCGCTCCGGGTGCAGGAAGATCCTTGTGGCGCTGGGCGGGAGCTGCACCAACGACGCGGGCGCCGGTGCGGCCGCCGCAGCGGGCGTGCGGTTTCTGGACGGGGATGGCCGTCCTTTCGTGCCGGCGGGCGGCACGCTCGCGCGCGTGGAACACATCGACCTTTCCGGGCTGGACCCCGCCGTGCGAAACGCGGAAATCACCGTGCTGTGCGATATTGACAACCCCTTTTGCGGCGAAAACGGCGCGGCGTTCGTCTTTGCTCCGCAAAAGGGAGCCGACGACGCCATGGTGCGGCGGCTCGACGCTGGGCTTGCGCATCTGGCGGGCGTGCTGCGCCGGGAGCTGGGCGCGGATGTGGAGCAGCTTCCCGGCGCGGGCGCGGCGGGCGGCATGGGCGGCGGTATGGCCGCGTTTTTCGGAGCCGGGCTGCGGCGCGGCATCGAGGCGGTGCTCGACGCCGTCGGGTTCGAAAAGCTGGCCCGGAACGCCGACCTGGTGTTCACCGGCGAGGGCCGGCTCGACGCGCAAAGCCTGCGCGGCAAAGTGGTGGCGGGCGTGGCGCGCCGAGCCAAAGCGCTGGGCGTACCCGCGGTGGCCGTGGTGGGCGACATCGGCGAAGGCGTGGAAGCCCTTTATGAGGAAGGGCTCGCCGGCATTTTCAGCATCAACCGCACCGCGGTGGAGTTTGCCCGTGCGCGCACGCGCTGCCGCGAGGATCTTGCCCTCACTATGGACAACCTCGCGCGGTTTCTCACGGCGCTGCGGTTTGAATGAGTAAAGCGGAAAAACGCGCAAGTTCCGGATCAGAAGAACTGCTGCAGCAGCGTTTTAAGGCCGATGAGCACGAGCGCGACGCCGCCCGCCAGCTCCGCCTTGGACTGAAACCGCGAGCCGAACCGGTTGCCGACCCACGCGCCGGCCATGGAGATGAGCAGCGTTACGGTTCCGATCAGCGCGACGGCGGGGCCGATGGAAACCCTGAGGAACGCGAACGACACACCCACCGCCAGCGCGTCGATGCTGGTGGCCACGGCAAGGAAGAGCATGGAGCGCACACCCAGCGCAGCGCGCCGCGCGGCGGCTTCATCCCGCGGAACACTTTCACAGGCGGCGCAGACTGGTTTTTTGATGCTTTCGCGGATCATGCCCGAACCGATGAGCGCGAGCAGCGCAAACGCCAGCCAATCCGCGTAACGGGACACGAGCCCGGCCACCTGCGAGCCGAGCAGGAAACCCGCCACGGGCATGGCGGCCTGGAACGCCCCGAAATACAGACCCACGAGAAACGCGTCCCGCAGGCGCAGGGACGGGATGGCGATGCCCTTGCAGACGGCCACGGCGAACGCGTCCATTGAAAGGGCCACGGCAAGCAAAAACAGTTCCGGCAGGCTCACGGCTGTAAAACATCCTCCCTATGCGTTTGAATACGGTTTCTCTCTCTGTGTTTCAGCGAATGCGTTTTCCGATAAAAAGGGCGCGTTCCCGCGCCGGAAACCGGGATGTGCAAATTACGGCGCGGATTGTACCCGCACGTTTTTTCGCCGAAGCGTTCCGGCGCATAATACGGCCATCATAGCATGCCCGTTCTGCGCTTGTCAACCGGCTCCGCGCGCCGCCCGGAACCGCGATTGTCTGCGAAAGCGAACGTTGTTTCCCGGCCTTTTGTCTGCTATACTCTATTTATCCAAGCCAAAGGGGAGGATGTGGATGGCTTACTTTTCCACCCGGAAAATCTGCGACGGCGTTTATTCGATTTTTGAAAAGATGTGCGTTGGGGAGACGGTGATCGTGGGCGCGGAGCGCGCTTTGCTCATCGACACAAGCTACGGCTTTCTGGATATCCGCCCCACGGTGCGCAGGATCACGAAAAAGCCGCTCCTCGTCATGAATTCCCACGTGCACCCGGATCACAGCGGCGGCAACACCCAGTTTCCGGAGGTCTATGTCGGGAGCGGCGACCTGCCTTACGCAAACGAGGAATGGCTGAAGCGGCAAAACGACCGTCTCCTGGGCGGCATCGGGCAGCTCGAACCGCGCGTACGCTGGCTGCTTTTTTATTTTCGGCTGCACCGGTTCCGGAAATATCAAACCGTCTATCACCCGCTGCCGGAGCGGTTTGATCTGGGCGGGCGGGTGCTGCGCGTTCTCGATTTCCCGGGCCATACGCCGGGCAGCGCGCTGGTGGCCGACCCCGCAAGCCGCACGCTGTTTGTGGGCGACGCTTTAAACCCCAGCATGTGGATGTTCACAAACCCCGCGCAGAAGCTGGGCGAATACGCGCGGCGGCTGAAGGAGCTGCAAAGCCTGCCGGATTGCGACTGGATCTGGGCTTCCCACGAGCAAAAACGCATCCCGCTTAAGTTCGCGGGCTTTTACGCCGATTTTCTCACGCGCGTCGACTTTAAAAAATCCGAGCCGGTGCAAAGCTCCGTGCTGGACGAACCGGTGTACCGCTACGCCGAAACGGGCACGCCTTACGGCGACATCTCGGTGCTTTACTGCGCCGGGAACCTGTAAACGCGGCGCTTCTTACAAACGGGCCTTCCGATTTCGGAAAAGAGCGGGCGGCGTAAGCCTCAACCTGCGCCGCCTGTAAAGGATACGCTCCCGCCGGGGCGTAATGCGCGTGCAACACCCCTCAGCCCGCCGCTGCCTCGAGAAAATGCGCGAGCTGCCCGTGCGTAACGCCGACGCCAGCGGCCGCGTCGAGCTTCTGCCCGCCGAGCCGGAAAGCCGGCACCACCCAGACACCGCTCTCCTCGTAAGCGTGGTCGTTGAGGCGCTGCTGCTCGGGCTCGTAACGGCCCGATTCCAGCGCCTCCCGGAAAGCGCCGGCATCCAGAATGCCCTGCACGGCGCCCGCCAGCGCGGCGGGGCTTTCAATATCGATGCGGCTGCGCTGCGCGGCGTCGAACATGCGGTCGTGGTAAGCCCAGAGGTCGGCGCCCGCGTCGCGCGCGAACAAAAAGCCCTGAATGCACAGGTCGCTGTGCGGACCGTAGCTTTCCGGGCGCGGATGCGATTCGCACGGGCTCCAAACGATCGAAAGACCCGGCGCGCGTTTTGCCATCTCTTTGAGCGACTCGTAGCCGCGCAGGCAGAATGGGCAGATATAATCGAAAAACACTTCCAGTTGATTTTGCGTGTTGTCCATAAGGCAAGGCCTCCTGTTTTTTTCACGTCGTTTTATTTGGTCGTTTTGCAGTTTTCCGGGCCAAAAGCGGGCGGAGCGAACGCCGCCTCCCGCTGGTGCGGGCCCAAACGGCCGCCGCTGTTTTTTCCGCCGGGGCGCGTTCGCATCCCGGTGCTATAAGTATACCATATTCGTGTAGCTTATCAAGCGCTTGCGCGTGCAAAAACGGGTTGGCAAACGCGCCCCGTTTTTGGTATAGTGAATATAATCCATTGGAAACAGGTGAAACGATGCGCAACTGATTCGTTTTTCGCAGAGGATATGCGGCGTGCGGGCGGGCCTTTTCGGCTCCGCCGCGTGCCGTGCTTTGCCGGAAAGCGGATGAGCTGTGCTTTTTTTATACGAATATCCGATTCAAAAGCGGATAAATTCCGCAGCAAAAGCTTTTCTCTATGGGTTTTGATGCGGATTTTCATCCATAATTTCATTGGATATTCGTATTGCGCTCTTTCCGGCGTACCCGCGCGGCGCGCCGGAAAGAGCGGGCAGTTTCTTCCATCCGCTTTGCGGCAGACGGCAGTTTCAGCAAGAGATGCGGGCCAAAGCGCATGCTTCCCGCTCTTTTCTGGAAATGGCGACGCGCCGGGGCGGATTTTTTGCGCCCCGCTTCGATAAGGGGGATTTTTATGCTGCAAGCAAAAGGGCTTACCATCACGCACCGCAGGGACGGCCGCGTGCTGATCTCCGACTTTAATTTCACGCTGAACCCGGGCGACCGCGCGGTGATCGTGGGCGAAGAGGGGGACGGCAAATCCACGCTGCTCAAGGCCCTGCACAACCCCGCGCTCATCGCGGATTACGCCGACTGCACCGGCGAGATCGTCCGCGCGGGCACGCGCACGGGGTATCTCGCACAGGAGACGCCCGCGGAGGAAAAGCCCCGCGCCGTATACGATTTGTTCGCGCAGGGCCCGCTGTTCGAGGCGCCGCCCGCGCTCGCGGCGCAAACGGCCCGCACGCTCGCCCTTCCCGCGGATGTGTTCTACTCCCCGCGGCCGCTCGGCGGCTTTTCGGGCGGCGAGCAGGTCAAGCTCCGGCTGGCCCGCGTTCTGCTCGAGCAGCCCGACGCGCTGCTGCTCGACGAACCCTCGAACGACCTCGATCTCGCCATGCTCGAGGAACTCGAGACATTCCTGAACACCTGCGGGCTGCCCGTTCTGTTCGTTTCGCACGACGAAACGCTCATCGAGCGCACCGCCAACGCCGTCGTGCATCTGGAACAGGTGCGGCGCAAAACGGTGCCGCGGTGCACGGTGGCGCGCCTTCCCTACCGGCAGTACGTGGAGGAGCGGCAGGCGGCCTTCGCGCATCAGACGCAGGTGGCGCGCAAGGAGCAGGGCGACTACGCCCGCCAGATGGAGCGCTATCGGCAGATCTATGCGCGCGTGGAACACGACCAGAACGCCGTGAGCCGCGGCGACCCCGCCGGAGGCCGTCTGCTCAAAAAGAAGATGCACGCCGTTCAGTCTATGGGGCGGCGGCTGGAACGCGAGCACGAAAGCGCCGCGCAGCTGCCGGATACGGAGGATTCCATCCTCGTGCGCTTCCCGGAGGACATCGCCGTGCCGCGCGGCAAAACGGTGCTGGAGCTTTCGCTCGGCGTGCTGCGCGCAGGAAACCGGGAGCTTGCGCGCAATCTCCGCCTCCACGTGGAGGGGCCGGAAAAGCTCTGCATCACCGGCTCAAACGGCGCGGGAAAGAGCACGCTGCTGCGGGAGATTGCGGCCGTGTTGCTGCCGCGCACGGATATCCGCGCCGCCTACCTGCCGCAGGATTACGCCGAACTGCTCGGCGCGGGGGGCACGCCCGTGGAGTTTCTTTCGCAAAAGGGCGATAAAGAAGAGCTCACGCGCATCCGCACGTTCCTCGGGAGCATGAAGTACACGCCCGGCGAGATGGAGCACCCCGTGGAGGGACTTTCGGGCGGGCAGCGGGCGAAGCTGTGCTTTCTGCGCATGATTTTCGCGGGCTGCAACGTGCTGTTGCTCGACGAGCCCACGCGCAACTTTTCTCCGCTTTCCGGACCCGTGGTGCGCGACGTGCTGCGGAATTTCGGCGGCGCGGTCATCGCCGTTTCGCACGACCGTAAATTCCTCGCGGAGGTCTGCACACGGGAGCTGCGTCTCACTCCAAAAGGGCTTATTCCTGCCTGAAAATACGATTCGTATATTTGATTTTAGGGGAGATTTTTATGTTTGCGGAAATCGGGGGCATCCCGTGCGAATACCGCGCCGGCATCCGGGAAGACGCCGCGTTAAGGGGCAGCTTCAACGCGCTCGCCGAAACGACCTTCGGACTGAATTTCGAGAACTGGTACCAAGGCGGCTTTTGGGGGGACGATTACGAGCCTCACGTGCTTCTGGCGGAGGGGCGGGTGGCGGCGAACGTTTCGGTGAACCGCATCCCGCTGCGCATCGGAAACGAGCGGAGGCTCTATATCCAGCTCGGCACGGTGATGACGGCCCCGGCCTTCCGGGGCAGGGGCTTTGCTCGTTTTTTGCTCACGCGCGTGCTGGAGGAATGGAAGGGGCGGTGCGGCGCGGTTTACCTGTTTGCCAACGATTCGGCGCTCGGTTTCTACCCGCGCTTCGGCTTTGCCCCGGAGCGGGAATACGAGCACCGTCTTCCCCTTCCCGGCGGGTGTGCGCCCGCGGCCCGGCGGCTCGATATGGAAAGCGGGGAGGACCGTGCCGCGCTGCTTGCCGCTTATGCGCGCGGAAACCCCTTTTCCGCGCTGGAGATGGAGCGAAACCCCGGGCTTTTGATGTTCTATTGCGCGCAGTTTCTGAAAAACGCCGTCTGGGCCGTTCCGGAGGCGGACGCCGTCGTTATCGCGGAGCCGGAAGCGGATGGATTGCTGTGCTACGACGTGTTCGGCTCTCCCGCGGCGGGAAGCTCCCCTGCGGCGGGGCTCGGCGCGCTGCTTTCCGCCGCCGCGCACGGCGCGAGCGCGGCATCAGGCGTGCGTACTGCACGCTTAGGCTTTACCCCGGCTGTCTGCCCGCCGGGAACGAGGGCGGCGCTCCGGTGGGAGGAGGATACCACGCTGTTCGTGCTGCGGGGCGGCGAAAATCCGTTTGCCGGGCAAAAACGCATGTTCCCGCTGCTTTCGCATGCCTGACGCAAGGGGAGCAAAAAGCGCCCCCCGGCGGGAAAACCCGCGCCGGGCGGCGCTTCACGATTCGGAACGCGTTTATTCGTTTACGCAGTATTCGGAAAAATAGGCTTCCATGCGGGTGCGCGCCGTGTCGTCGATGACGACTTTGCCATCCACTTCCCGGTTGTACAGCGCGTCGATGATCTCCCGCACCGTCACGATGGGGTAGGTGCGGATGCCGAATTCCTCGTACAGCTCCCGAATAGCCGTTTTTTCGCCCTGGCCCTTCTCCATGCGGTCCACCGAAACGACGAGCCCCACCACCTTCACACTGGCCTGCGCCGTGAGGATGGGAAGCGTTTCGCGCACCGAGGTCCCGGCCGTAACCACATCCTCGGTGATTACCACGCGGTCGCCGTCCCGCAGCTTGCTGCCCACGAGAATGCCGCCCTCGCCGTGGTTTTTGGCCTCCTTGCGGTTAAAGCAGTAGCGCACATCCTTGCCGTAACGCTGCTGCAGGCCGATCGCCGAAGCCACGGCCAGCGGAATTCCCTTATAGGAAGGGCCGAACAGCGCGTCGAAGCCGTCGCCCAGCGCGTGGTGGATGCACTGTGCGTAAAAATCGCCCAGCGCGCCGATCTGCGAGCCGGAAACATAGTTCCCGGTGTTGACGAAGTACGGGGACTTACGTCCGCTTTTGGTGGTGAAATCCCCGAAGGAAAGCGCGCCCGAACGCACCATGAACTCGATAAACGCCTGCTTGTACCCTTCCATTCCGCTTTTCGCGCTCCTTTTCCAGAATGTGCGGCAGGGGCTCATACGATTCTCCGATTTTATTCGCAGAAAAGCATTAGATTCCCAACAGCCGCCGGATTTCCTCTTTGGGACGCGCGCCCACCGAGGACGCGGCCATCTCGCCGTTCTTGAACAGCGCGAGCATCGGGATGCTCATGACGCCGTAGCGGGAAGCGATATCCGGCTCGTCGTCCACGTTGATCTTGGCGACCTTCACCGTGTCGCCCAGCTCGGCTTCCAGTTCCTCCACAACGGGGGAAACCATGCGGCAGGGGCCGCACCACGGCGCCCAGAAATCCACGAGCACGGGCTTGTCCGATTTGAGGACTTCGGTTTCGAAGGTAGCGTCGGTAATAGCTGTTGGCATTTGTATTCTCTCCTTTTTCCGCCGCCCCGTTATTCGGAGCGGAAGGTCGCGGCGGCTCTCGCCGCCCGTACTGCGGGGCCCGGTACTAGTATTTCCGGCGGCGGGGAAAAGCCCCGCCGCCCGCGCCCGCGCGGGTTTCTTTTTGGGGTGAAAAAATCTACCAGTTGTTTGCCTGCACGGCGCTGATGCCGCGGTCCTCCTGCAGCGTAACCGGCGCCGCCACCATGCCGAAGGTGGAGGGGCGGTACAGAGTGAGGAACACGGTGTCGCCGGGGCGGTGCCGGTCGCGCTCGTGGATGAGCGCCTCGGCGGTGGGCGTCGCCGCGCCGTCGAGAGCCGTGATGATGTCGCCGGGCTTCACGCCGTGGCTCGCGGCGCTGCCCCCCGCTTCCACCGACGCGACGTAAAGCCCCGCCGGCAGATTTTCCGCCCGTGCGGTGAGGGCGTCTATGGTGCGGCAGGTGATGCCGAATTTCACGCGGCCCTTGACATAGCCGTAGCGGATCAGGCTTTCGAGAACGGGGCGTGCCGTGGATACGGGGATGGAAAAGCCGATGCCCTCGAAGCCCACCTGTGCGATCTTGGCCGAATTGATACCGATAACCCGCCCGTTCATATCGACGAGCGCGCCGCCGGAATTGCCCGGGTTGATGGCGGCGTCGGTCTGAAGCAGGTTCATGGGGCCGTTGCCCACGTCGATATCGCGGTTCACAGCCGAAATGATGCCTTTGGTGACGGAGCCGGCCAGCTGCAGGCCCGACGGGTTGCCGATGGCCACCACCTGTTCGCCCACGCGGCACCCGTCGGAATCGCCCAGGCGCGCGGCGCGCAGATGCGCGGCCGCGATGCGCACAACGGCGAGATCGGTGCGCGCGTCGGCGCCCACGAGCTTTGCCTCGTAGCGCTTGCCGTCCGCGCACACCACCACGAGCCGGGAGGCGCCCGACACCACGTGGCAGTTCGTAGCGATCAGCCCGTTTTCCGAAAGGATGATGCCGCTGCCCTCGCCCGCCTCGCGCAGCATGTCCTTGCGGTACTGCACCACGCCCACCACGCTGGGCCGCACCTGCGCGGCCACCTGCTCGGTGGAAAACGGCCGCGTCCGCGCATAGCGCAGGGCGCCCGCCGTGAGCACGCCCGCAAGCAGCAGCACGCCCGCCGCAAGCAGCAGCGCGCGCCTCAGGGCGCTTTTTTTCCGTTTGCTTCCGGGCGCCGGTGCGGCGCCGCCGAGGACACGGCCCATAGGTACCCCCCCGCTTCACTCGTTGGAGCGGCGCGCGAACGGGCGCCGCCGTGCCGGCTGCGGCACCGTTCCCATCCTATGCGCGCGCGGGGAAATCCAGACCATGCGCATCGGGCTGCGGCCCGCAGGAAAAGCGGGGCGGAAAACAAAAAAGGGCACACGGCGGCGATTTCTCGCGCCGGCACCCCCTTAAACTCTATACTAATATCCGATGAAAAGCAAATAAAATCCGCGGCAAAAGCTTTCTTTTACAGGTTTTGATGCGGATTTTGATCCATCCTTTTATTGGAGGTTAGTATTATGCGGCAGCGTCAGGAAAGCTTCGCCTCGACGTACTTCACGATATCGCCCACGGTCTTCATGCTCTCGACGTCCTCGTCCGGGATCTCGACGTCGAACTCTTCTTCGAGCGACATGATAAGGTCCACCACATCAAGGGAATCCGCTCCAAGGTCGTCCACGATGGATGCGTCCATGGTAACCTTGTCCTCATCGTCTATTCCGAGCTGATCCACCAGTATGGTTCTAACCTTTTCGAATACCATGTTTATGACCATTCCTTTCTCATCTAAAAGGCCGCCGGCCGGCCGGGTACAGCCCGCGCATGAGGCGCGCCAAGGCGTCCGGACCGCCTTCCCATCGGCTTCTCTTATTCTACATGGACAAAAATGTCTTGTCAATACGGTTTTCCGCTTTCCGCGGATTTTCCTCACGACCTTATTCGCTAAAAACACCGATGCGGCGGAAACGCGCGTAGCGGGCCTCCAGCAGCTCCGGAAGTCCGCGCGCGCACAGCGGCGGAAGCGCGCGCTCCAGATATTCCGCAAGCAGCGCGCCCTGCGCGGCGGGGTCGTTCTGCGCGCCGCCGGCCGGCTCCGCCACCACGGTGTCCGCCACGCCCACGGCCTGCAGGTCCTTGGCCGTCATGCGCAGAAGGCCCGCGGCCTCCTGTTCGCGGGAGGCGTCCTTCCACAGGATGCTCGCGAACCCGCGCGGCGAAATAACCGAATACACGGCGTTTTCCAGCATGGCCAGCTCGTCGCTCACGGCCAGCGCCAGCGCGCCGCCGCTGCCGCCCTCCCCGAGCACGATGCTGAGGATGGGCGTTTTCAGGCGCATCATCTCGAAGAGGTTGCGCGCAATGGCCTCGCCCTGCCCGCGTTCCTCGGCTCCGATGCCCGAATAAGCGCCCGGGGTATCCACAAAGCACAGCACCGGCCGGCCGAATTTTTCGGCCTGCCGCATCAGCCGCAGCGCCTTGCGGTAGCCCTCGGGGTTGGGCATGGCGAAATTGCAGGCCTGGTTTTCCGCGAGGTCGTGCCCTTTTACCATGCCGATCACCGTCACGGGCCGCCCCTTCCACACGGCGATGCCGCCGCGCACCGCGGGGTCGTCGCCGAACAGGCGGTCGCCGTGCAGCTCTAAAAAGTCTTCGAACAGCATGGGGATATAATCGTCCAGCGTGGGCCGGCCCTTGCCGTGCACCAGCTCCAGATGCTCCCAGGCCTCATTCACGGCGCTCCGCCCCCTTTTGATGATAGCGCAGCAGGCGCGCCAGCGTGTCTTTCATTTCGGCGCGCGTCACGAGTTTGTCCGCAAAGCCATGCTGCAGGTTGAATTCGGCGGACTGGAAATCGTCCGGCAGATGCTGGCGCAGCGTGGCTTCGATGACGCGGCGGCCCGCAAAGCCGATGAGGGCCTTGGGCTCCGCGAGGATGATATCCCCGAGCGAGGCGAAGCTGGCCGTAACGCCGCCCGTGGTGGGGTCGGTGAGCACGGCGATGTATAGAAGGCCCGCGTCGCTGTGCCTTGCCGCGGCGCCCGAGGTTTTGGCCATCTGCATCAGCGAGAAAATGCCTTCCTGCATCCGCGCGCCGCCGGAGGCCGTGAACAGTACGATCGGAAGCCCCTGCGCCGTGGCGCGCTCGAACGCGCGCGTGATCTTCTCCCCCACCACGGAGCCCATGGAAGCCATCATAAAACGGCTGTCCATAATGCCGAGCACCGTACGCTGGCCGCCGATGGTGCACACGCCGGTGAGAATGGCCTCGCGCAGGCCCGTTTCGTGCTGCAGGCGCTCGATCTTCTCGGGGTAACCCGGGAAATCGATGGGATTCTGTGTCGTGAGCCCCGCGTCGAACTCCTCGAAGCTGCCCTCGTCCGCCGTGAGCGCGAGGCGCTCCTGCGCCGGGATGCGCGCGTGGTACCCGCATTTGGGACAGGTTTTGAGCGCGTTTTCGAACTCTTCTTCGAACACGACGTTCTGGCAGCGCGGGCATTTGAACAGCAGATTGTTCGGGATATGCACCGGATTCTTTGTTTCCGGCACCGAGAATTCCGCCATGCGGTTCTTTACTTTTTCAAACAGGTCCTCCAGCAAAGGCGTTTCCCTCCTTTCGGGTTCGGCATATGCGAATCCGCGAACCGGCTCCCGCTAAAAACGGAAGAGACGCGTCACAGGTTCTTCGCAAAATCCTTGCGCTCGAGATAGCCGATATCGTAGCGCCCGGCAACAAAATCCGGGTCCTTTAGAATGGCAAGCTGGTAATCGATGTTGGTATCGATGCCGTCCGCCAGAAATTCCGCCAGCGCCCAGCGCATTTTGCCGATGGCCTCCGCGCGGGTGGGCGCGTAGGCGATGAGCTTGGCGATCATGCTGTCGTAATACGGCGGGATGGTGTAGCCCTGGTAGACCGCGCTGTCGATGCGGATGCCGGGGCCGCCCGGCATGTGCAGCGACTCGATGCGCCCCGGAGAAGGACGGAAGCCGAGCTTGGGGTTTTCCGCGTTGATGCGGCATTCGATGGCGTGGCCGCTCAACCCGATATCCTCCTGCCGAAAGGGCAGCGGTTCGCCGCTTGCGATGAGAAGCTGCTGGCGCACGATATCCACGCCCGTAACCAGTTCCGTGATGGGATGCTCCACCTGCACGCGGGTGTTCATCTCCATAAAGTAAAAGCTGCCCTGTTCATCCACGAGATATTCGATTGTGCCGGCATTTTTATAGCCGCAGGCCTTGGCCGCCCGCACGGAGACGCCGCACATTTTTTGCCGAAGCGCAGGCGTGAGCAGCAGCGAGGGCGCTTCCTCCAGCACCTTCTGGTGGCGGCGCTGGAGCGAGCAGTCGCGCTCGCCCAGGGCGACTACGTTCCCGAAGCCGTCCCCCAAAATCTGAATTTCCACATGGTGCGGGTTGACGATGAATTTTTCGATGTAGACGCCGTCGTTTCCGAAGCAGGAGCCGGCCTCGAGCCGAGCCGCGGAAAGCGCGGCCTCGAGCTGTTCGGGGGCGTCCACCTTGCGGATGCCGCGCCCGCCGCCGCCCGCGGTGGCCTTCACCATCACGGGGTAGCCCACGCGCTCCGCCGCCGCCCGCGCTTCGGAAAGCGTTTTCACCTCGCCGTCCGAACCGGGCACCACGGGCACGCCCGCGCGCCGCATCGTTTCGCGCGCTTTGGCCTTGTCGCCCATCAGTTCCATAGAGGACGGGTCCGGCCCCACGAAGATGAAGCCGCATTTTAAGCACGCCTGCGCGAACGCGGCGTTTTCCGAAAGAAAGCCGAATCCCGGATGCACGGCCTGCGCGCCCGTCATCTCGCAGGCCGCGAGAATGGAGCGGATATTGAGGTAGCTGCCCGCGCTGGACGCCGGCCCGATGCACACCGCCTCGTCGGCGATCTGGGCGTGCAGGGCCGATTCGTCGGCTTCCGAAAAAACCGCCACCGTGCGCATACCCAGTTCCCGGCAGGCGCGGATGATGCGGACGGCGATTTCGCCGCGGTTGGCGATGAGAACCTTATTGACCACGGTGCTGTTCAATCCTTTCGCTTGGTCTTCCGGGGTGTTGCAAAATGAGTAGCATTTATTTTGCAACACCCCTCTTGAACTGCGCGCGCCAAAAGGACGCAGTTTTTGCGAAGCAAAATGGGGCGCCGCACGCTCGCGGAAAACGCCCCAAGCGTCGTTTTGCCGCACCCTATTTGCCGATGGCGAAGGTGATATCGGCCGTAACGGCCTTTTCGCCGTTTACCTCCGCAACGGCGTGCGCAGTGCCGATGCGCGTGCGCAGCCGGAGCATCTCCACCTTGAGCGTGAGCGTTTCGCCCGGCCGCACGGGCCTATGAAAACGCGCCTTGTCGATGCCCGCGAACAGGGCAATCTTGCCTTTATACTCCGGCAGCGAAAGCACGCAGACGGCCCCCGCCTGCGCGAGCATCTCCACCGTGAGCACGCCCGGCTGCACGGGTTGCCCCGGAAAATGCCCTCTGAACCAGGATTCGTCCTCCCGCAGCGTTTTGCGCGCCACGACACGCTTGCCCGGCTCCAGCTCGAGGACCTCGTCGATGAGCAGGAACGGGTCTCGGTGAGGGATGACGGCCTCGATGGCCGCTTTATCCATAAGTGCCATACCACACGTCCTTTCGGATGAATTTTCCGCCGCCTTCTGTTACACGAGGCGCAGAATCTTCTGCCCGTATTCCACGGGCTGGCCGTCCTTTACATAAAGCTCCGCCACGGTGCCGTCGCATTCGCTGGCCACCTCGTTCATGAGCTTCATGGATTCCACGATGAACAGCGTGTCGCCCTTTTTCACGGCCTTGCCCGGCACCGCGAAAGCGGGCTTGTCGGGCGAGGCGGAGGCGTAAAACGTGCCGACGATGGGGGATTTGACGATGGTGCCCTCGCATTTTTCCACCGGCTGCGCCGGGGCAAATGCGACCGGCTGCGCCGGAACGGGCGCGGAAACGGCCGCGGGAGACGGCGCTCCGGAACCCGCCTGCGGCACGCCGCCGCGTTCGCAAGCACCGTGTTCGCGGCGCTCCAGCGTGAACTTGAACGAATCGGTCTCCACGTGCAGCACATCCAGTGTGGAGGCGTTCAGGCAGTCCACCATTTCGCGGATCAGGTCGATGCTGATATCCATGTGTCGCTCCTTAAATTTGCATCGTTTCTCTTCGTGCGGCGCGGCTTTTGCCGCGTGTTACGCCTTCCTGAGGCAGAGGGTCGCGTTGTGCCCGCCGAAGCCCAGCGAGTTGGAGATTGCCGCCGTCGCCGCCGTGGGGCGCGCGCCTTCGGTGATGTAATCGAGGTCGCACTGCGGGTCGGGCACGCGGTAGCCCGCGGTGGGCGGCAGGATGCCGTCGCGCAGCGCCAGAGCGCACACCACGGCCTCCACGGCGCCGGCCGCGCCCAGCAGATGGCCCGTCATGGATTTGGTGGAACTGATGGGCAGTTTTTCCGCCAGTCCCCCGAACAAATTCTTGACGGCTATGGTCTCGCACAGGTCGTTGGGCTGGGTGGAGGTGCCGTGCGCGTTGAGGTAGCCGATATCGGAGAGCGCGAGCCCCGCGTCGGCAACGGCGAATTCCATGGATTTCTTCGCGCCCTCACCGGAGGGATCCGGGCTCGTGATATGATAGGCGTCGCTCGTGGCGCCGTAGCCCGCCACCTCGGCGTAGATTTTGGCTCCGCGCGCCTTCGCATGCTCGTATTCCTCGAGCACGAGCACGCCTGCGCCCTCGCCCATCACGAAGCCGCTGCGCTGCGCGTCGAACGGGATGGACGCACGGTCCGGGTCCGTGGCGGTGCAAAGCGCCTGCATGTTGGCGAATGCCGCGATGGCAAACGGGGTGATCGTCGCCTCGGCGCCGCCGGCCAGAACCATATCCGCATAGCCGTGCCGGATGGCATGCATGGCCTCGCCCACGGCGTGGGCGCTCGACGAGCAGGCCGACACGGTGCAGTAGTTGACGCCCTTGAGACCGTGCGCCATGGCCACGTATCCCGCCGCGATATTGGGGATCATCAGCGGGATCATGAAGGGCGACACGCGCCCCGGGCCTTTGGTGATAAACTTGGTATGATTTTCCTCTTCCGTCTGCAGCCCGCCGATGCCGCTGCCAATGATGACTCCGCAGCGGTAGGGATCGAGATCCGAAAAATCGGTGCCGCAGTCCTCCATGGCCAGCTTGGCTGCCGACACGGCAAAGCGCGTGCAGGGGTCCATCCGGCGGCACTCGTGCCGGTCGATATACTGCTCCGGGTCGAACCCATGCACCTGCGCGGCAAGGGTTGCCTTCTGGCCCGTCATATCGAGCCCTTCGATGGGGGCGATGCCGTGGCGGCCCGCCCGAATATTCTCCCAAAAGACATCCAGCGTGTTCCCCACCGGGGTAATGACGCCGATGCCGGTAATCACTGTTCTCCGCATAAGCCCTCTCTTCTGTTCTCTCGTCTCTTGCCCCTACATGACCATGCCGCCGTCCACCACAAGAACCTGGCCCGTGATGTACGCGGCTTCGTCGGAAGCTAAGAACGCCGCGGCGTGCGCCACGTCCTGCGGGCGGCCGAACCGGCCGAGCGCGATGCCGCCCAGGGCCGCCGCGCGCGCTTTTTCGGGCAGCGCGGCGGTCATCGCCGTTTCAATAAAGCCCGGCGCAACGGCGTTCACCGTAATGCCGCGCGGCCCCAGTTCCTTGGCCGCCGTGAGCGTGAGCCCCACGACGCCCGCCTTGGAGGCCGAATAGTTTGCCTGCCCCGCGTTGCCGTAAAGCCCGGCCACCGAGGTGATGTTGACGATGCGGCCGCCGTGCGCCTTCATCATGAGCCGGGATACATGGTGCATCATATTGAACACGCTTTTGAGGTTTGCCGCGATGACGGCGTCGAACTGCTCCTCGCCCATGAGGGCAAGCAGGCCGTCGCGTGTAATGCCCGCGTTGTTCACGAGCGCGTCGATACGCCCAAACCGCGCGGCGGCAGCCTTCACAAGCTCCCCGCACTGCGCGAAATCCGAAACGTCGGCCACGAAGCATTCCGCTTCCGCTCCGGCGGCGCGGCAGCGTTCTGCCGTTTCGGCTCCGCCCTTTTCCAAAGAGCTTTGCGAATGGCAGTCGATGGCCACGTTCCACCCCTTCGCGGCAAAGGTCTGCGCAATGCAGGCGCCGATCCCCTGGGACGCGCCTGTGACAAGTACGGTCTTCGCCAAATGGTTTCCCCCCGTTTGCGCCGCGCAAAACGGCTCCCCGCGCCGATGCGGCCCGGGGTTTCCGCGCGCCCTCCTCTTGCGGAGAACGCCGCGCTGTGGTATATTGTGTGCATCCTGTTCCCCGCAGAATGAGCGGCCCGAATCCGCGTCAAAACCTTTGCTCCGCGGGTTTCGGCCCGGATTTATCCCTTCTTTTTCGGAGAACAGTCCGGTTCGGCCTGTTCTGCAAAATGCAGCCCGCAGCCAAACTTCTTTCAAACATATTATATTTTTGTGTGTCTTTTGTCAATATGCCACTATCACGGCGGGGGGGGCGGTCGGCCCCTTCCGCCCAGGAAAGGAACCGTGTCAACATGAAAAAAGCGGTGTTTCTGTTCTCCGGCCAGGGCTCCCAGTACGCAGGGATGGGCAAGGATCTCTGCGCGCAGTTCCCGGCTGCAAAGGCCGTGTACGAAACGGCTTCCGAAATATTCGGCTACGACGCGCTGGAAAAAAGCGGCTCCCTCTCCGAAACGGAGCTTGCGCAGACCGGAAATTCCCAGCCTTTGATTTTCACCCTCTCTATGGCGGCGCTGGCCGTTCTGGAGGAAGCCGGCGCCTCCCCCGCGGCGGCGGCGGGATTTTCGCTGGGCGAGGTGACGGCCCTGTGCGCCGCCGGCGCCATGGATCTGCCCACGGGCTGCCGCGTGGTGCGCGCGCGCGCGAAAGCGATGCAGGCTGCGGCGGAGCGCTCAAACGGCGCGATGTTCGCCGTGCTCGGCGTGCCGGAAGCCGACGTGAAGGCCGCGTGCGACGCCCAGGCCTCCAAAGGGATTGTGCTGCCCGTGAACTACAACTGCCCCGGGCAGGTGGTAATCGCGGGGGAGGAGTCGGCGGCGCAGGCGGCGGCCGACGGGTTGCAGGCTGCCGGCGCGCGCGTGGTGCGCCTGGGCGTGAACGCGGCGTTCCATTCTCCCTGCATGGAACCAGCCGCGCTGGAATTTTACGAAAGCATCCGGAATCTGCCGTTTTGCGCGCCCGCGGTGCCGCTCTATTCGAACGTGAGCGGCGGCAGGGCCGCGCCCGCGGATGTGCCCGCCTACCTGCGCACGCAGATGGTGAGCCCCGTGCGCTTCATCGACGAGATGGCCGCCATGGAGCGGGACGGCTTCGATACGTTCGTGGAACTCGGGCCGGGCCGCACGCTCTGCGGGTTCCTGCGCCGGGGTTTGCGCGGCGCCGCCTCCTGCAATGCGGAGGACGCAAAGTCGGTTGCGAAAGCGCTGGCGCTGCTCGCGGAACCGGCATGAGCGGCCGGTTTTGCCTGGTGGGGTACCCGCTCGGGCACAGCATTTCGCCTGAGATCCACGCGCGGCTGTTCGCCCTCTCGGGCGTGGACGCGGCCTACGCGCTCGACGACGTGCCGCCCTGGGAGTTTTACGCGCGCGTCGCGCAGTGGCGGGAACTCGGCGGTTTTAACGTCACCATTCCATACAAGCAGCGCATCCTGCCGCTCTGCGCGGGTTTGGACGAGGCCGCGCGGCGCTGCGGCGCCGTGAACACGGTGAAATGCCGCGGCGGGCTTTTTTACGGCGCCAATACCGACGCCGAGGGCTTTGTGCGCGCGCTGCGCCAGGCGGACATCGCGCTTTCGGGGCGCGTGCTGCTGTGCGGCACGGGCGGCGTGGCGCGCATGATGGCCTGCGAGGCGCTCGCGCGCGGCTGTGCGCTCACCGTGTCCTCGCGCACGGAGGAAAAGGCGCTCCGCCTCGCCGCAGAGCTGCGGGAGCTTTTCCCCGGCGCGCAGGTCGGGGCGGCGGCGCTTTCCGTTTTGGAGCGCGCGGCCCCGGAGCAAATGCGGTTCGACCTGCTGCTCAACGGTACGCCGGCCGGCATGTACCCGGATATCGCCTCCTGCCCCGTGCCCGAAAAAACGGCGGCAGCCTGCGCCGCCGTTTTCGACCCGGTTTACAACCCCGCCGAAACCGTTTTGCTGCGCGCGGCGCGGCGCGCGGGCGCTAAAACGCAGGGGGGGCTGCCCATGCTGGTGGAACAGGCGGCCGCCGCGCAGGAGCTTTGGACGGGCGCGCGCTTTGCCCCTGAGGAGATCGCCGCCCTCTGCGCGGAGATGGCCGCGCTTTTAAAAGAACGCTTTCCCGCGCCGTAACGCGGCGGGAACCGGACGGAATGGGGAGCTTTATGAAACAGCCCGAAACCGGCGGCCACGCCGGCCCGAACATTTTTCTGTGCGGCTTCATGGGCTGCGGCAAAACCACGGTGGGGCGGGCGCTGGGGGAGCTTTGGGGCGCCCGCTTCGTGGATATGGACGCTTATATTGAAGAGCGCGCCGGGATGCGTGTCGCCTCCATTTTTGAAGCCGGCGGCGAGGCCCGGTTCCGCGCGCTGGAAGCGCAGGCGGCGCGGGAGCTCGGCTCCATGCGCGGCCTTGTGGTGGGAACGGGGGGCGGCGCGGCGCTGAACCCCGAAAACGTCGCGGCCTTCAAAGGGGCGGGGACAGGCCTTCTGGTACTGCTCGAAGTGCCGTTTTCCCTGCTGCTCAAGCGCCTTGCCGCCGACGCGCGCGCGCAGGGTGCTACGCGGCCTCTGCTCGCGGGCGGCGAGGAAGCCGTGCGGCATCTTTACGAAGCGCGCCTGCCCGTTTACCGCGCGGCGGCCGACCTTTCGGCGTGCAACCCCGACGACCGCCCCGCCGCTCAGATGGCGCGCGAGATCGCGGCGGCACTGGCAAAGCGAGGCTGAAACCGTGTTTTTTCAAAAAACAGGCGCCGTAAAGGAACCGGAATTCCCTTGCGGCGCCTGTTTTTCGGCGCGGAGCAGGCCTTTACGGCAGCGGGCAGCCGCAGACATCCGAAAGCTCCACATACAGCATCGAAAAGCGATCGGCGAAATAATCGGCGCCGTTTTCGGCAATATAGTTCGGAAGATTCTCATCGGAGCGGATGGGCAGCGTGAACGCCACGGTGGTGCCGTCCCCCTCCCGGCTGTGCACCGCAATGGTGCCGTGGTGTTCCACCGCCACCTGCCGGACGATGGAAAGCCCGAGCCCGGCTCCGGCCACGTTGTTCTCGCTCCAATGCGAAAAATACGGCTCAAATATATGATCGATAATCTGGGGGCTGATGCCCTCGCCTTTATCGGTGACGGAAACGACGGCCTTGTTGCCCTGTTCCTCAAGGCGCACGCGGATATGGTTGCCCTCGCGCGAAAATTTACAGGAGTTGGAGATCAGGTTGAACAGGGCCAGCGCGAGCTTGTTCGGGTCGAAGATCGTGAACAGCGGCTTTTCCGGAACGGTACAGGTGAGCGGGATGCCGATGGAACGCGTGAGAATATCGGAAGCGTCGCAGATCTCGCGGAGGAACTTGCACAAATCCCCCGTTTTGAACGCGGGCTGCGTGATCCCCGAACGGAAGCGCGAAACTTCAACCAGATTGTTCGAAAGCCGGAGCAGGCGGTACGCGTTCTGCGTGATGAGCTTGAGGTACGCCCGCGAAATTTCGTCGCCCACATCGTCCAGATGGCGGGCCATGAGGCCAAGCGTGGAAAAAATCACGGTAAGCGGCGCCCGGTACTCGTTGGAAAACGCCGCGATGGTGTCTTCCGGGGATTCCTCCGCAAACGAACCGCCCTCCTCGCCGGACTGGAGGAACATCTGGCAGGCCGCGAGCGCGCCTTCTTCCAAAACCGGCACGACCCGCACCGAAAGCATGTTGAACGGCTCCGAATGCCTATCCAGAACAACGGGCGCCCCCGCATACAGCTTTTTCCGCAGGGCCGCCAGATCATAGTTTGCAAATAAATCCAACATGCCGTCCGGCAGGGAAAACGAGGGATATCGCCGCAACGCCTCCGGATTCGCCCAACAAATATACATGTCTGCGTCGGTAAGCACGAACGGGCATCGCATTTCTTCGTATAGGCTTTTCACCAGGTCAATGAGCTCATTTTTCATCTCAACACACCCATGCACAAACTGAGTTCCGCAACACAACCATTATATCAACAATTCATAGCTTTTTCTAGAGATTTGCAATTATTCCAATGTGTGCGCCGGGCAATAATACCAAAGGGATTTTACGCGCGCATAAGAAAATCAGCGCACCTGATAAAAAAACTACAAGCGCTTGTAAAATTCCCCGAAAGGATATACAATAAGATCAAGAAAATGTGTTTGGAGGTTAAAAGTATGGGAATTAAAATCGGTATCAACGGTTTCGGCCGCATCGGGCGCCTGGTCTTCCGCGCCGCCACCGAAAGCCCCGAGGTTTACGACATCGTCGGCATCAACGATCCCTTTATCGATGTGGATTACATGGTTTACATGGTAAAGTACGATTCTATGCACGGCCAGTTCAAGGGTGAAGTTTCCGCCAAGGACGGCAAGCTCGTGGTAAACGGCCGCGAAATCAACGTATACGCGGAAAAGGATCCTACCCTCATTCCGTGGAAGGCCTGCGGCGCCGAATATGTCGTGGAATCCACCGGCGTATTCACCTCCACCGAGAAGGCTTCGGCCCACCTCGCGGCCGGCGCAAAGAAGGTCATCATCTCCGCTCCCGCGAAGGATAAGGATACCCCGACATTTGTCTGCGGCGTCAACTTCGACAAGTACACCAAGGACATGAAGGTCGTTTCCAACGCTTCCTGCACCACCAACTGCCTGGCTCCTCTGGCAAAGGTCATCAACGATACGTTCGGCATCGCCGAAGGCCTTATGACCACGGTGCATTCCACCACGGCCACCCAGAAAACCGTCGACGGCCCCTCCAAGAAGGACTGGCGCGGCGGCCGTTCCGCTTCCGGCAACATCATCCCGTCTTCCACCGGCGCCGCCAAGGCGGTTGCGCTGGCCATTCCGGAACTCAAGGGCAAGCTCACCGGCATGTCCTTCCGCGTACCTACGCTGGATGTCTCCGTGGTTGACCTCACCGTGAAGCTCGCCCGCGAAACCACCTACGACGAGATCTGCGCCGCCATCAAGAAGGCTTCCGAAACGACGATGAAGGGCGTGCTCGGCTACACCGAGGACGACGTGGTTTCCACCGACTTCATCAGCGATCCCCGCACCTCCATCTTCGATGCCAAGGCCGGCATCATGCTGAACCCGACGTTCGTCAAGCTCGTTTCCTGGTACGACAACGAGTGGGGCTATTCGAACAAGGTGCTCGAACTCATCAAGCACATGGCGAAAGTGGACGCCGAGTAATTCGTGTCTCCAGTAAAACAGCGGATTAAAACCCGCATAAAAAACACGCCGCCTCAACAGGGCGGCGTGTTTTTTATGCGCTTTGGTGAAGAACGGGATGCGATTTTCCGAGCCGGTTTCGGAAAGCGGCATAAAAAATCCGCTTCAAAAGCCGCCGCAGCGGGCTTCGAGGCGGATTTGGTTTCTCTGTTTTGGTTGGTCCTCTTATCGGGAGAAGGAACCTCAGGCGCTTTCCCGCGAGGCGGCCGGAGCGCCCCCGTTTTTCACCCGCTGCGAATAGATGATGTGCTTCGAGAAAACGGAGAGCGCCGAAAGGAAATACGGCGCCACATAGAGGATGGGGAGCAGGGCCATGCAGGAGATGAACCAGCCGATATAGGAAAGCACGAACTTGGTGATCTCCCACCGGTACGGGCGGGAAAGCGCGATGGAATCCCGCACCGCGGCGCGCACCGGGCGCGTGCTGTCCTCCACCACGAGAAAATAGGCGAGCAGATAGCGGGACATGATGTAAATAAGCAGGATGACGCCGCCTAAGAGAAGCAGGCAGCCGAACAAAAACAGGATCGCCGCCAACAGCAGCCGCTGCGTCTGCTCCGCCGAAAGGCTGCCGCTGAGCGTAAGGCCGTTCGAAAAATACTCCGCGGCGGCCAGCATCGCGATGGGAGCGCCCAGCGTGAGGACCTGCCACAGGAAGCTGCGCACGAAAACGACGAGGTTGAGCAGCAGGCTTTTGGCATACATCCGCAGCGAGCCGTACCATGCGAAAATATCGCCGACGCCCGAGGGCTTGCCGCCCGTGAGGTTCCAGTACCATTCCAGAAGCCCCAGGCTCAGCGGCGCCATGATCAGGAAAGAAAGGACGGTAAACACAAGTTCAATAAAAAAGGAACGGAGATCGGAATTCAGAAGCCCGTCGGCGCCCATCAGCGGAATGCTCAGAAGCCCGCGGTAGGCGGAATCCAGCTCCGTCAGGCCCAAATCGAGCAGCGCGATGATAAGCAGCCCCAAAATGGCTTTGATCCAGGATCCCCGTAACGCATAAAGTCCGTTCAGCTTGGCGTTCGCTCTTAAATTCGACATTCCATCAACTCCAAACTGCCACCCGAAGCGGGGGCAGGCCAAATACCCGAAAAAAACAGGCCGGCGCTGCGGCCCTCACGAAACGATTCCTAAAGAGTTATTTTACTCTACTCCCGACTTATTGTCAAAAGCAATTCGCAAATTATGCCTGCGCCCCTAAAATATTTGCGTCCTGCTTTTTGAGGACGCCCGGCACAGCGCGCAGAAAAGCGCCGCGAACGGCCGCATTCCGTCGTTCGCGGCGCCTTTGGAAAAGCCCGGATACTTTTTCTCCGGCGGAAAATTCGTGCGAACGCGCACGGATAAAAACCCGCGGCAAAAGCTTTCCGCATGGGGTCCGACGGGACTGTTGCAAAACGTATTGCACTGCGTTTTGCAACGCCCCCCTGCTTTTCGGAGAATCATATGAATCAGCGCGCGTTTTCGGCCCGGTTGATGGCCGAGAGAATGCCGCGGATGGAGGCGACGGTGATGTCCGAATCGATGCCCACGCCGAACACGGGCTTGCCGTCCCTGCCCTCAAGCTGAATATAGGAAAGCGCCATGGAATCGGAGCCCACCGAGATGGCCTGCTCGTTGTAGGTGACGAACCGATAGCCCTCCACGCCGATGCTGCCCAGCGCGCGGAAAAACGCGTCGATAGGGCCGTTGCCCCTCCCCTGCGCATTGTACTCCGTGCCGCGGAAACGCAGCTCGCCGCGGAAGTTCACCGCGCCCGCGCCGTTGAGGTTGGAAAACCGGTAGCGCATCAGTTCGCAGGGGCCCGGCACGTTGACATATTCCTTCCGGAACAGCTCGAGCAGCGCGTCCGGCTTGAGCTCCCCGCCCGAGCGGTCGCACGCCGCCTTGATCACGGCCCCGAAATCGGCGTGCATCGCCTTGGGAAGCGTATAGCCAAATTCCGACTGCATTACGAACGCGGCGCCGCCCTTGCCGGACTGGCTGTTGATGCGCACGATGGGCTCGTAAGCGCGGCCGAGGTCGGCCGGGTCCACCGGCAGGTAAGGGACCTCCCAGTAATCGGTGCCGGATTCCCGCATGTACTGCACGCCCTTGTTGATGGCGTCCTGATGCGAACCGGAAAACGCCGTGAACACCAGGTCGCCCGCGTAAGGGTGCCGCGGCGGAACCTTCATCTTCGTAGCCTTCTCGTATACGTCCCGCACGGCGCGGATGTTGCTGAAATCGAGCTTCGGGTCCACGCCCTGCGAATACATGTTGAGCGCCAGCGTCACGAGATCGACGTTGCCGGTGCGCTCGCCGTTGCCGAACAGCGTGCCCTCCACGCGCTCCGCGCCGGCCAGCAGCGCAAGCTCCGTGGCAGCCACGCCGGTGCCCCGGTCGTTGTGCGGGTGCACGCTGATGATGGCGTTTTCACGGTTCGGCAGGTGCTTGCAGAAGGTTTCGACCTGATCCGCGTACGTGTTGGGGGTGCACATCTCCACCGTGTTGGGGAGGTTGAGAATGAGCTTATTGCGCGGCGTCGGCTCGAATACCTCCATGACGCGCGAGCAGATCTCCACCGCAAAATCCGGTTCGGTGCCCGAAAAGCTCTCGGGCGAATACTCGAACCGCAGGTTCATGCCCGGTTCCTTCTGCGCAGCCAGCTCCCGGATGAGCTTTGCGCCTTCCACGGCGATATCCACGACGCCCTGGCGGTCCTTCTGGAACACCACCTTGCGCTGAAGCGTGGAGGTGGAATTGTAAAAGTGGAAAATGACGTTTTTGGCGCCCCGGATAGCCTCGAAGGTTTTGCGGATGAGGTGCTCGCGCGCCTGCACCAGCACCTGAATGGTGACGTCCTCGGGGATATACTCGCCCTCGATGAGCGTGCGGATGATCTCATATTCGGTTTCCGAAGCCGAAGGAAAGCCCACCTCGATCTCCTTGACGCCGATATTCACCAGGGTATTGAAAAACAGGAGCTTCTCGTCCAGATCCATCGGCTCCACGAGCGCCTGGTTGCCGTCGCGCAGGTCCACGCTGCACCAGACGGGCGCCTTCGTGATGGTTCTGCCCGGCCAGTCGCGGCTCTCCATCGGCACGCCCGCAAAGGGGATATACTTTTCAAACGATTGCTTCATTGCAAATCCTCCCGTCTGTCCCGCGGCTTTACCGGCCGCCCTTCTCCGCCGCGCGCCGCGCGGCCCGTGCCCGGGGCGGGAAAAAGGTTGCAAAAATCCCCGCCCACTGCGTGCAGGGGCGGGGATGTGAATCCACGCGGTACCACCCTGTTTCGGCTTCGCGGCAGCGCGCTCCGGAACACGGAGCAGACGCCGGAAACCCTTTGGCCTCCAATAAGGCTTGGCTTTTAACGCTGCCGACGCGTCCGCCCCTCGCCGGGACAGCGGCTCCGGAATGAGCTATCCATCTGCCGTTCCGCCTCCGCTTGCACCAGAACGCGGCCTCTCTGAACCGGAAAGAGCAGATCTTGTTTCCTTCATCGCCTTTTGGGCCGCCCGGAAAACCGGGCGTGTTCCATATCAACCGGAAATTAACCATAGTGTAGCATGCCAAATTTTCGATGTCAAGCAAAACCGCATCGGGAAAAGAGGAACTTTTTACGGCTTCTTTGTTAAATTATTTAATAAACTCTTGTTCCGCGCGCACCCCGATGCTATAATAGAACTGCATTCGGAATGTGTTGCGGCTCATAAAGCGGCGTGCGGGAACCTGTTTCTCGCGGAAAGGAAGGCGGCACAGCATGAATATTCTGGTTACCGGCGGCGCCGGCTATATCGGCAGCCATACCTGCCTGGAACTTTTGAACAGCGGCTACGGCGTGACCGTGGTGGATAACCTCTGCAACAGCGACGAGGAAGCGCTCCGGCGCGTGGAGAGCCTCGCCGGCAAAACGCTGAAATTCTACCGCGGCGATATTTGCGACGAAGCTTTGCTCGATCGCATCTTCGCGGAAAATTCCATCGGCGCCGTCATCCATTTCGCGGGGCTCAAGGCGGTGGGCGAATCGGTATCCATCCCGCTGCGCTACTATCGGAACAACATCGGCGGCACGCTGACGCTCTGCAGCGCGATGCTCCGCGCGGGCGTGCGCAACCTCGTGTTCAGCTCCTCTGCCACCGTGTACGGCGACCCGGCCAGCGTGCCCGTGCGCGAGGATTTTCCCACCTCGGCCACCAACCCCTACGGCCAGACGAAACTGATGATCGAGCGCATCCTTTCGGATCTCACCGTGGCCGACAAATCCCTGCGCGTCACGCTGCTGCGCTATTTCAACCCCATCGGCGCGCACGAAAGCGGCCGGATCGGCGAGAACCCGCGCGGCATTCCCAACAACCTCATGCCGTATCTGACCCAGGTGGCCACGGGCAAGCTGCCCCGCCTGCGCGTGTTCGGCAACGATTACCCCACGCCGGACGGCACGGGCGTGCGGGATTACATCCACGTGGCGGACCTGGCGCGCGGGCATGTGGCCGCCCTGAAAAAGGGCGACGCGCCGGGCGCGTATATCTACAATCTCGGCACCGGGCGCGGCTACAGCGTGCTCGAGGTGGTTCATGCCTTTGAAAAGGCCTCCGGCGTCCGGATTCCCTATGAGATTGTGGAACGCAGGCCCGGCGACATCGCCGAGGTTTACGCCGATCCCTCCCTCGCGCAGCGCGAACTCGGCTGGACCGCACAGTACGACCTGGAGCGCATGTGCGCCGATTCCTGGCGCTGGCAAAAGCAAAATCCCAACGGGTATGAAGCGTAGACGCAACGCAAACCGGGGCGTTGCAGCGGGGCTCCTCCCGCCGCAGCGCGTCCCGGCATAAAAAAGCTCCTGCAGGCGTTTGCCTGCAGGAGCTTTTTTATGCCGTGTGCAATCAGTATTTGCCGAAATCCTGCGGCATGGGAGGCACAAACTCCGGCTCCGCCGAAGCTTCGCCCGCCGCCGCTTGGCGGGCCGGGCTTTCGGGCTTGGCCTGCGTTACCGCAGGCACGGGCTTTACCGCCGGCGCGGGCCTTACCGCCGCTGCCGGCTTTGCCGGCGCTGTTTTCCCTGCGGCAAACTTCGCCGCGGCGGGCTTTACCGCCGGCTTCGCGGCAAGCGTTTTCTTTTCGGCAACCGTGAATTTCGCCGCGAGCACATGGAGTTCCCTCGTCTTTTCAATGATGCCCTCATCCTGCTCGGCGTTCTTCTGCACCAGCTCCAGGTTCCGTGCAACGGTTTTGGATACCTGGTCGATGCCCTGCGTAACTTCGAACACAGCCGTCGCCTGATTGTTGGAGGATTGCGCGATGCTCTCCATATGTTCGGCCACCTGATCCACGTCCGAAACGATGGCCGAAAGGGTCTTGGCGGTGTTTTCGGCGATCGCGGTGCCCTTGTTCACGCGGTTGATGGAGCCCTCGATGAGCGAAGTCGTTTCCTTGGCGGCGTCCGCGCTGCGGGCGGCCAGGTTGCGCACCTCTTCGGCCACCACAGCGAAGCCTTTGCCGTGCTGCCCGGCGCGCGCCGCTTCCACGGCCGCGTTGAGCGCGAGGATATTCGTCTGGAACGCGATGCCGTCGATCACCTTGATGATCTTGGAGATGTTCCGGGAGGATTCGCCGATATCGTGCATGGAGGCGAGCATCTCCTCCATCTCCTTGTTGCCCGAAACGGCGCGCTCCTTCATATCCTTGGCAATCGTGTTGGCCTGCCCGGCGTTTTCCGCGTTCTTTTTGGTCTGGTCCGCGATGTTCGCAACCGTGTCGGAAAGCTCTTCGAGAGCGCTGGCCTGGGCCGTTGAGCCCTCGAGCAGATCGCCCTTCTGCGCGTCGCGCAGCGAAAACTTCTGCTCCACCTCACCCATCGTGTTATACAGCCTGGCAAAATCCTCGTTAATCACGCCGAGCGCGTTCTGCACGGCCACGGGCGTATCCTTCCAGCGGCCTTCCAATGCCAGCAGCTTTTCCGGCACATAGCACAGATGCCCCCCTGCCAGCTGCGTCATCGCCGTGTTCAGGCCCTCGTACAGCGCAGAAAGGTTTGCGCGCACAGCAGCGATGGAATCCCGCATGGCGGCGAACACGCCTTCACAAGCGGCGCCCTCCTCCGGTTCCTGCTCCAGGCGGGCCAGCCGCCCGAGCTCTCCGGCAATCTCCTCCACGGGCTCCTGCGCGGCCGCAAGCAGGCCGTTTACGGCCCCCGCCGCTTCCGCAAACCTGCCCGAGAAGCCCTCCGGGTTCAGCAAAGCCGTAAAGTTTCCGCCGGCGGCGGCCTCCGCCGCCGCGCGCACGCCCTTGGTGAGCGCTTCGAGCTGGCGGGCAGGGTCGGCAAGTAAGCTGCCCTCCGCAGGTTCCCCGCCCTGCGCAAACCGTTCGGCATCCGCTTTGAGCGCCGCTGCGCGCGCGCGCAGCGCGGCGGCGGCCGCGGCCACTTTCTCCGCGTCGCCCGTAAGCGGTGCGTTCTCCACGCCCTCGAAGCCCGCATCGGCGAACTCCGCCAGCTTGCGCAGCGGCGTGGTTGCGTCGGCGATCAGGCGGCCGACGGCGGAAACGATCTTCCCGCACACGCCCGCACCCTCCGCCTTGCCGTCGGCTACGCCCGCCGCGCCGACTTCGCCGTTCAGCGCGGCGTAGCCCTCGCCCATGGCGAGCAGAGCGCCGGTGAGCGCGTCGGCCGTTTCGCCCGTTTCCTCGCGCAGCGACGCGATGGGCGCAAAATCGCCCGCCGTAACGCCTTTTGCGGCTGCGGCGAGCCCCTCAAGATGTGCGGTGAGGGCGTTGACGGAATCGGCAAGCCTGCCGAGAGGCCCCGCGGAAACCGTGCCATCCGCCTTTGCGTATTTGCCCTGCGCGGCGTCCTGCAGAGCTTTGCTGCACGCGTCCACCGGCGCCATGGTTTTGCGGACCGCTTCGTTGGAATACGCCACGATCTGCATAAAGCTGCCCGGATACCGCGTTTCCTCCATTTCCTGTGCGCCGCTGCCTTCGCCCGCTTCCTGCGCGGCGGTTTCAAAATCGTACAGCAGGGCTTTCAGGCTGCCCGTAAGCTTGCCGAACGATTCGGCAAACGGGTCTTTCGAGATCGGGCTTTTTACGGAGGCGGAGAAATCGCCGCCCGCGAGCTTCTGCAGCGCGTTTACCCGCTCCCGCTGGCGTTCCTGCGCATTCTGGAGAGTGCGCGCAAGCTCCCCGACATCCCCGCGCGCGGTGCGCAGGCTCGAATCGACATCCCGTGAAAAATCGCCCTCCGCGAACCGGGCAAATGCAGATTTCAGCGATTCCATTTGTTTCGACATACACGATCTCCTCTTTTACGTTGCCGTTGTCGGCCCCGAAATACGAAAATAAGGGAAGCGCATGGCGGGCCCACACGCCGTTCCTGTTTTTTCCTCGAGAAGCGACGGGAAGTGGAACAGGATATGACAATTCAACCTTTTTTATCATATCATAAATGAAATTAATGTCAACTGATTTCGGATTATACGGGATTTTGCCGAAAAAACGGCGGCGGCCCGGGCGCCCGAAAAAATCCGCCTCAAAGCTCTTTGTTTCGGGCTTTGAGGCGGATTCTTACCGGCTTTTCTATGGAATTCGTTTCAGGAGATTTCGGAGGGTTTTTCCCCGGCTTTCCCCAGCGATTCCTCCAGCGTGTGCCAGCCGAGCACGGCGCACTTGACGCGCGCCGGCATGTGCGCGATGCCCTTGAGAGCCACGGCGTCCTCCAGCTCTTCGAGCCGCGCCTCGTCGGTGACGGTGCCCTTGATCATGCCGAGAAACAGCTCCGCCAGCCCTTTTGCTTCCGCAACCGTTTTGCCGCGGATGAGGTCGATCATGAGCGAGGCCGAGGCCTGCGAGATGGCGCAGCCCACGCCGGTGAACGACGCGTCCTCGATGCGGTCTCCCTTCACGCGCACTTCGAGCGCGATCTCGTCGCCGCAGCTCGGGTTCACGCCTTTCCGCACACAGGTGGGCGCCTCGATGTGGTGCTTGTTGCGCCCGCTCGCATTGTGCTCCGTGATGATTTCGGTGTAAACATCAGCGAGATTCAAGTCCGAGCCACCTCCTCACCGTTTGCAGGCTTGCCACGAGCTGGTCGATATCCTCCCGCGTGTTGTAAAACGACAGGCTCGCCCGGCAGGTGGCGTTCTGCTTCAGGCAGTGCATGAGCGGCTGCGCGCAGTGGTGCCCGGCGCGGATGGCCACGCCGCCGGCGTCGAGGATGGAGGCGACGTCGTGCGGATGCGCGTCCTTCACGTTGAAGGAGATCACGCCGCAGCGCCCCTTCGCCTTCCCGCCGTATATCTCCACCACGGGCAGCTCCGAAAGCCGCGCGTAGGCGTATTCCATAAGCTCGTCCTCGATCTTCTGAATCGTGGGGAAACCCACGGAGCCGATGTACCGCACGGCGGCGGCCAGCCCCACTGCGCCGCCCACGTTCTGCGTGCCGCCCTCGAACTTATAGGGCAGCTCGGCGTAGGTGGCCTCCTGCTCGCCGACGTATTCGATCATTTCGCCGCCCGAAAGGAACGGCGGCATTTTTTCGAAAAGCTCCCGGCGGCCGTACAGCACGCCGATACCCATGGGCGCGAACATCTTATGCCCCGAAAAAGCGGCGAAATCCAAACCCAGCGCCCGCACGTCCACCGGCATGTGCGCCACGCTCTGGGCGAGATCGGCCACAACCACGGCGCCCGCGGCGTGTGCGCGCCGGGCGATCTCGGCAAGGGGATTCACGGTGCCCAGCACGTTGGAAACCTGCGCCACGGCCACGAGCTTCGTTTTCGGGCCGATTTTGGCAAGCTCGGATTCCGGCAGCGCGCCGTTTGCATCCACATACATATAGGTAAGCGCCGCGCCCTTGGCCCGCGCCACCATCTGCCACGGCAGCAGATTGCTGTGGTGCTCCGCCACCGACAAAACGATCTCGTCGCCGCTGCCGATGAAGTTCAGGCCGTAGCAGTAGGCAACCAGATTGAGCGCTTCGGTGGTGTTTTTGGTGAACACGATCTCGGCCGGCTCCGCGGCGTTTATAAACTGCCGCACCTGCTCCCGGGCGTCCTCGTAAAGCTCGGTGGCCTTCACGCTGAGTGCATAGCTGCCGCGGTGGGGGTTGGCGTTGAATGTTTTGTAGTATTCCTCCACCGCCTTCAGCACGGCTTCCGGCTTCTGCGTGGTGGCGGCGTTATCGAGATAGGCGAGCCGCTTGCCGTTCGCCTTCGTTTTTAAAATGGGAAAATCCTCAACGAACCGGTTCAACCGCGTCAATCCTTTCCTCTATATAGGCCGCAACCTCGTCGCGCAGGCCCGGCAGCGGCAGCAGGGCCGTAACGGGCGCGAACGCGGCGCGCACCATCAGCTTTTCCGCATCCTTTTCGCTCAGGCCGCGGCTTTCCAGATAAAACAGCTTTTCGGCGTCCAACCGGCCCGTGGTGGCGGCGTGCTGGCCGTCCACGTCCTCCTCGGCGCACAGCAGAACGGGCACCGTGCGGCTGCGCACCCGCGAACCCACGAGCACGTTCACTTCCTCCTCGCGCCCGCGCGCTCCGGTCGCGCCGCGTTTGAAATCGATGGTGCCGCGGAACAGCTTGCTGCTCTCGTCGAACAGCGCGCCGTGCACGGAGATGGCGCTTTCGGAATGTTTGCCCTCCTGCTCCGCCGTGTAGTTGATATCGACGGAGCGTTTGCCGTCGCCAAGGTAGATTGCGGCGATTTCCGCCTTCGCTTCCTCTTTGAGCAGCATGTGGCAGCCGGCCCAGGCGTTGCCGCCAAGTTCCGCCTGCACGAGGCGGAAGCTGCCGCCCGGAGCCACCACGGCGCCGATATCGTCAAGGCTCGGGCTGTCAATGCCGAGCATCTGTACGAGCACGAGCGTAACGTGTGCGCCGGGGCGCACGAACACGCGCGTCAGCCCCGCGTGGAAGCCCTCGCCGCCGTAGCGCAGCACCACCGTGGCGCGGCTCCCCTCGCCCGCCGCGATGATGTTCTCATCCACAAGCGCGGGGTTTGCCGAGTCCAGCGTGTAGCAGAGCACCGCGGGCGAAGCAACTTTCACGCCCTTCGGAATTTCAATCAGGCAGCCCGCGTTGCGGTGCGCCTTCACATACCCGCGCGTCTCTTCTCCCATGCCGGTGGCGATATCGCCCTCGGTGAGCTCTACGCTGCCCGAACACATGGGTGTGAATTCCACGCCCGCGCCGGACTGCTTGCGCGCCCCCCGGAATGCCGCGGGCACCCGCGCCGGCACCGCAACGCTGCCGCCGTTCGCGTGCAAATGCTCCATGGTGCGCAGGGGCATTGCGTTCACCTGTTTGAGCACAACCTGTTCCATACCGAATTCCCGTATCCTTCCTGAAGCCCCGCGAACGGGGCCTGAACCCATACTCCGATCCATGTTTGGAGAAGAGGCTCAGCCGTTTCCTTCCATCTCAAGGTTGATGAGATTGTTCATCTCCACCGCGTACTCCATGGGCAGTTCTTTGGCCACCGGCTCGGCGAAACCGCGCACGATCATGGAGCGAGCCTCTTTTTCCGCGATGCCGCGGCTCATAAGGTAGAACACCGCGTCGTCGCTGATGCGGCCGATGCGCGCCTCGTGGCCCACGTCCGCCTCGCTGCAGCGGATATCCATGGCGGGGATGGTATCGGAGCGCGACTGCGCGTCGAGCATCAGCGAATCGCACGAAACGCTGCACTTGCTCCCTTTGGCGTTTTCCCCGACGACGACGGCGCTGCGGAACACGCACGCGCCGCCCGATTTGGAAATGGATTTGGCGCTTACGGTAGAGCGGGTGTTCGGCGCGCCGAGGAACACCTTGGTGCCGGTATCCAGGTTCTGGCCGTGCCCGGCGAACGTGATGCCGGTGTATTCCGAAACGGCGTTCTCGCCCACCAGCATGCTCATGGGGTAGAGCATGGAGACATGGGAGCCGAACGAGCCGGAGATCCATTCGATTTTGGCGTCCTTTTCCACCCGCGCGCGCTTAGTGTTGAGGTTCATCATGTTCTTGGACCAGTTCTCGATGGTGGAATAGCGCAGCGAGGCGCCCTCCTTGACATACAGCTCCACGCAGCCCGCGTGCAGATTGGTGACATTGTACTTCGGCGCCGAGCAGCCCTCGATGAAGTGCAGCTTCGCGCCCTTTTCCACGATGATGAGCGTATGCTCGAACTGCCCCGCGCCGCGCGCGTTGAGCCGGAAATACGACTGCAGCGGGATGGAAACCTGCACGCCCTCGGGCACGTACACAAACGACCCGCCCGACCATACGGCCCCGTGGAGCGCCACGAATTTATGGTCCGAAGGAGGCACGAGCTTCATGAAATACTGTTTCACGAGGTCGCCGTATTCGCGCACGGCGGTTTCCATATCGGTGTAGATCACGCCCTCGCGGCGGATCTCGTCCTTGACGTTGTGGTACACCACCTCGGAATCGTACTGCGCGCCCACGCCCGCGAGCGATTCGCGCTCCGCCTGCGGAATTCCCAGCTTTTCGAACGTATCCTTGATATCGGCGGGCACCTCGTTCCAGCTTGCGCGCATCCCGGTGTTGGGGCGCACGTAGGTGACGATGTTGTCCATATCCAGCTCGGAAAGATCAGGGCCCCAGGTGGGCAGCGGCGTGCGGTTATAGGTTTCGAGGCTTTTCAGGCGGAATTCGAGCATCCACTCCGGGTCGTTCTTTTCCGCCGAGATTTTGCGCACGATCTCCTCCGTTAGGCCCTTTTTCACCTTGAAGCTGGCGTTTTCGGGCTTGATGAAATCGTAGCGGCTCCGGTCGATCTCCTCGATCTCGCGGGCGATGGTTTTTTCCGTATTCAAAGCAACCGCTCCTTTGCTGCCGTCACTGCGCGGCAAGGGCTTCGAACCCCGAGGCGCCTATCTCGTCCACAAGCTCCGCGCCGCCCTCGCGCACCACACGGCCCTCCATGAGCACGTGGACGCGGTCCACATGCAGCGATTCGAGAATCTTGGCGTTGTGCGTAATGATGAGCAGGGCGTTGTTCTCGTTGTGGAATTTTTCCACGCCCTGCGAAACGATCTTGACGGCGTCCACGTCGAGGCCCGAATCGGTCTCGTCCAGAATGGCGAGCTTGGGGTTTAAGAGCAGAAGCTGCAAAATTTCGTTTTTCTTCTTTTCGCCGCCCGAGAAGCCCACGTTCAGGTAGCGCGAGGCGTAGCTCTCGTCCATATTCAGCTCGCTCATGCGCTGCGCCAGTTCCTTTTTAAAGGCGAACACCTTGAGCGGGCGGCCCGTTACGGCCGTAACGGCCGTGCGCAGGAAGTTTTCCACCGTTACGCCCGGAATCTCCTCCGGGTTCTGGAACGAGAGGAAAATGCCGCGGCGCGCGCGCGCATCCGCCTTTTCGCCCACGATGTTTTCGCCCTCGAACAGAAGCTCCCCGGCGTTCACATGGTAGGAGGGATGCCCCACCACGGCATTCACCAGCGTGGATTTTCCCGCGCCGTTGGGGCCCATCAGCACATGAATTTCACCCGCGTTTATCGTAAGGTCCACGCCCTTGAGAATTTCCTTGCCGTCCACCGAAACCTGAAGGTTCCGCGCTTTCAAAAGCTCATGCGACATACCATTCGACCATCCTTTTCCCCGCCGGCGCACGGCGCCGAAGGCAGGGGATTGTTCGCGGCGCGTTTTTTCGCCTTTTTTCCGCGTCAATATTATACCATAAGAGTATAGTATTATCTACACCCTGCGCCGCCCTTTTTTTATTTTTTTGTTGGGGATTGTACCGTTTCCCGGTAAAAAACGCCGTTTCCGGCCCGAATGCAGCACGTTGCCGGAACGGCCGCGCCGGCTTGCGCGGCGGCGGGGAATCCTTTATACTGAAGCTGCAACATACCGGCGGCAGGCCGGTTTGGGAGGAAAAACGAAAATGACCACAAAAACCGTGCAAAACGGCGGCGTTTCCGTTGCCGTTGTGAACAGCGATACCGTGCTCATCGACAGCGTGGAATCGGCGCTGGATTTTATGTCTTCCGTAAAGCATGAAACGGGCTGCGACCGCATCGCGGTAAATAAAGCCGCGATTTGCGAAGAATTCTTTATTCTGAGCAGCGGCGTCGCCGGAGAGATCCTTCAAAAGTTCATCAATTACCACATGAAGTTCGCGGTGATCGGGGATTACTCGCGCTATACGAGCAAACCTCTCAAGGCGTTTCTTTACGAAAGCAACAACGGAAGGGATATTTTCTTTACAAAAAGCGAAAGCGAAGCGGTGGAAAGGCTGAGCCGCGCTTAAACGGAAAACTCCGCCGCTTTTTCAAGCCGGCTTTTTCAGGAAAGGGGTGCTTGTTCATGGAAACCGGAGCGAACCCCGGCGTTCTCATCTGGTACCTGGGGCACAGCGGCTTCGCCGTTTATACGGGCCGGCGGCTGCTGTTGTTTGATTACGTGGCGCAGGCAGGCGGGCCTCCGGGCGCGGCGGACGCGGGAAAAAGCGACGCGTTCGCCGCCGCGGGGCTGGATACGGGCGTGATCGCGGCGCCCGAAAAGCTGGCGGGGCTGGAAACGGATATTTTCATCTCGCACCGGCACGGCGACCATCTGGACCGCTCGGTGTTTGGCTGGGCCGCAGCCCTGCCGCAGGCGCGCTATCTGCTTTCGGCGGATATCCGCGCGCGGGAAACGCCCGCGGGGCGGACGCTCCGGCTGAAGCCCGGCGAGACGTTTCGCGGGGACGGATTGCATGTGGAAACGCTCGATTCCACGGACACCGGGGCGGCCTTCGTCGTGGAAGCGGACGGCCTGCGCGTCTACCACGCGGGGGACCTCAACTGGTGGCACTGGGACGGAGATTCTGAAAGCGAGGGGCGCGCCATGGAGCGCAAGTATAAGGAGCAGATCGGGCTTTTGCGCGAGCGGGAGCTCGACCTCGCGTTCGTTCCGGTGGACCCGCGCCTGGGGCCGGCCTACGCGTGGGGGCTGGATTACCTGATGCGCACCGCGCGTGTGAAGGCCGTTTTCCCCATGCACTTCTGGGAGGATACCTCCGTGTTCGGCCGCCTGGAACGAGAACCCTGCACGGAGCCGTACCGCGCGCGCATCGTGCGCTTTGCGCGCCGGGGCCAGCGGTTTGCGTGGGAAAACGGCCGCGTGCGCGCGCTGTAACGCTGCGCGCGCCGCCGGCGCCGCGCTTACAGCCGGATGCCCTTGTAGGCGTCCTCGAGCAGGGCGCAGGAACGGCCAAACTGCCCGAGTTCCTCTTCGGTGAGCGAAAGGGTGATGATGCGGTGCGCGCCGTCGCGCCCCACGATGGTGGGAACGCCCGCGTACACGCCCCTGCAGCCGTACTCGCCGTCCAGCATGGCGGAAACGGTGAGGACGCTGTGCTCGTCGCCGAAGATGGCCTTGGTGATGCGCACGAGCGACATGCCGATGCCGTAATAGGTGGCCCGCTTGGCCTCGATGATCTTCTGCGCCGCGTTTTTCACTTCGTCGCTGATGCCGAACATGCCGCTGCACGAGAACGCTCCCTCGGACTGGCTGCACAGGTCGAGCACGGGCTTCGTGGCCACCAGCGCCTGCGACCACGGCACGAACTCGCTGTCGCCGTGCTCGCCCATCACGTAGGCGTGGACGTTGCGCGGGTCCACATGGAAGTATTCGCCCAGCATGTACCGCAGGCGGGCGGTATCCAGCGTGGTGCCCGTGCCGATGACGCGCTTGCGGTCGAACCCCGAAAGGTGCCGCGTGATGCGGGCCATGATGTCCACGGGATTGGTGGCGATGAGGAAGATTCCGCCGAAGCCCGAGGCGAGCACCGGGTCGATGATGGATTTGAACACCGCGGCGTTGCGCTGGAGCAGGTCGAGGCGCGATTCCCCCGGCCTCTGCGCCACGCCCGCGCAGATCACGACGATATCGGCGTCGCCGCAATCGGCATAGCTCCCCGCGTAGATTTTCATATGCGAACCGGAAAACGCAAGGCCGTGGTTGAGATCCATTGCCTCGCCCTGCGCCCGGCGCGTGTCGATATCGATGAGCACCAGCTCGTCGCACGAATTCTGATTCAGCATCGCGTAAGCGTAGCTCATACCCACAAGGCCCGTGCCTACCAGCGCGACTTTTCTGTTTTCGCTTCTCATAAAATAGCCTCCTCCCGCCGCCTGAAGCGGCGATGCGGATCATGCGGAAACGGCGCCCGAACGGACACCCGCCCTACGGCGTTTTCAAAATAGGCGGGTACATTCCAGAGTATTTCGCCTTTTCTCAATCTTTAATGGAATTGCCGTAAACTTAGCGTGCGGCGTTTTTCCCAAAACATGCGCGCCCCGCAAACATGCAAATTCCGCAGGCACGCGGCACCCGTCGAAAGCGCCGTTTCGCTCGTTTTTTGTTCCGATATAAGTATACCATTTTAATGGAGTTTGTCAACGCTTTCACACAAATTCCGCACCCGGATTTTGTGCATTGCGCGGAATAGGAGCCGTTTGGAAAAAGGGCGCAATTCGGCGCGAAGAAACGCGCGCGCTATGGTATAATGGTATCATAGAAAAAGCGCTCCGCCGGAAAGCGGGGCGTTCCAAAACAAAAACACGGTTCCGGAAACCGCTTTTGCGCGGCGTTCCGGGGGCGAAAGGATGCGCAGAAAGATGTATGACGTTGCGATAGCGGGCGGAGGCCCTGCGGGGCTGACGGCGGCCATTTTTGCCGCGCGCGCGGGGCTTTCCGCCATGGTGGTGGAGGAGCTTGCACCCGGCGGGCAGGTGGCCGAAACCGCGGTGGTGGATAATTTCCCCGGCCTGCCCGGAATTCCCGGCTACGAGCTGGCCGCCAAAATGGAGGAACACGCAAAAAAAGAGGGCGCCGAAATCGTCTCAAACAGCATCACGGGCTTCGTCCTCACGGGGGACGAAAAACGGATTCAGCTCGGGGAAAATAGCATCGAAGCCAAAACGCTGATTCTGGCCATGGGCGCCCGGCACCGGCCCTTAGACGTGCCCGGCGAAAAAGAGTTCACGGGGCGGGGCGTTTCCTACTGCGCCACCTGCGACGGAAATTTCTTCCGCAACAAGGACGTGGCCGTGGTGGGCGGCGGGAACACCGCGCTGGGCGACGCGCTGTACCTTGCGAACATCTGCAAATCGGTGACGCTCATCCACCGGCGCGAAGGCTTCCGCGCAACGGAATCCGAACAGAAGCGCCTTACCGGTTCGGAAAAGATCGTGCTGCGCTTAAACGCCACGGTGCAAAAGATCGAAGGCGACACCAAGGTGCGCACGCTTGCGCTGCACAACGTAAAAACCGGCGAGGATTCCGTTCTTGCGGTGGACGCCGTGTTCATCGCGGTGGGCATGCTTCCGCGCACCGAGCTGCTGGGCGGCGCCCTGCCGCTGCAAAACGGTTTCGTGGTAGCCGACGAAAGCTGCAAAACGGCCATCCCCGGCGTGTTCGTGGCGGGGGACCTGCGCGACAAGCCGCTGCAGCAGATCGTTGCCGCCGCGGCGGACGGCGCCAACGCCGCCATGTCGGCGCACGCCTATCTGCAGTGCCGGAAATAAGCGAAGCGAAAGCCCAGCGCGAACAGGGGGGGATGCGTTTTGGCCAAGAGTCTTTTCGCATACGGCGGGGAGCCGCATTGCGCGTGGTGCGCAAACGGACGCCCGGCCAGCGACGGCACCAAGCTGCTGTGCCCGTATAAAGGGGTGGTGGACCCTTCTTTTCACTGCCGCCGCTACCGGTACGACCCGCTTCGGCGCGCGCCCAAGCCCGCGCCGAAGCAG
>JAEWAU010000084.1 GCA_023391535.1 Bacillota bacterium
GGCCGGGCACACGGCCGGCAGGGATTGTTCGTTTGGCACGGGAATCACTCCTCCGCCCGTCCCAAACCCGGCCGGCATGCGCCGCGCGCTCCGCCGGCCGGGAGCGCCTTTTTACGGGACGCGAAAAGGGCCTGCCAAGCCGAACCGAAGCCGCCGTGGACGGGGGCAAATATGTTGTTACCCTACAACCTATGAAGCCCGCGCTAAATGTGTTCGCCGGGGGCATCTTTTCCGCGGCGGGCGAATAAACTGCATCGGGGTGTTTTCCTGCGAATCTCCCGCCAAACCGCGGATCAACGTTCCGCCGGAACCCATAAAGAAATACTTTTGAACCGCATAGCCGTACCGGGCGTTTTCGGCCCGCTGCAAAGGGCCAGAAAGGGCGGAGTGCGCAATGGCCAACGAGTTCTATACGTTCGGCGGATACCTGAAAAAGGACGAAAGCCCGCTCACGGCCGCCATGGAGGATTATATCGAGATGATCTACCGCCTGTGCGCGGGCAACGGCTTTACGCGCGTGAACGAGCTCGCGCAGTCGCTCAACGTGCAGCCCTCTTCGGCAACGAAAATGGCGCAGCGCCTTGCCGAAACGGGCTATGTGAAGTACGAAAAATACGGCTTTCTCATGCTCTCGGAAAAAGGGCGCCAGGCCGGGGAGCACCTGCTCCACCGCCATACCGTCATCGAGGGCTTCCTGCGGGCCATGGGCGTAAACGAAGCCGCGGTGCTCGAGGAAACCGAAAAGATCGAGCACATGCTGGATATCGACACCGCGCGGTGCTTCGAACGCTTCCTCGCCTTCTGGAAAAGCGACCCGGAGCTTGCCGCGCGCTTCGCGGCCTACCGTGCGGGCCGGAAATAAAAGCGCGGTTCCGGCTCCCGGAACAAAGCAAGGCACCCTGCGCCGTTTGGCGGCGCAGGGTGCCTTGCTTTGCGCGGTAAATCCGCGTAATTTCATAATTCGGAGGAAGCGGGGGCATTACCCGCCGCTCGCCAGCATAACGGCAAGCGAGTCCATGTAATCCCGCCAATACACAATTTTTCGGTTTTTCAGCGTGACGATTGAGCAGAAGCGATTGTCGTAGGGATTGCCGGTGCTCGGTTCCGTTCCGTGAACCTGATATTCCAGAATAACAATACTTTCTCCCTGCACTTTATAAACCCTGAGATGATCGGCGCTGCTAATCTTCATTCCGTAACCGCGGAACCAGTCCATATACGCGGAGCGGCCCTCCATTCGGTTCGGGAAGCCCGGAAAGTTGTACAGGAAATCGAATACCGCATCTTCCGCAACGGCATCCCAAAAGGTTTCTCCGTCCACTTCGCCTTTCAGTCCGTCCATAACGATATGAAAAAACGGTTCTGCGTTCTGAAAGCCTATGGGCTGCTTTTCCATCGTTTTTCCTCCCCGGCATAATCCGATGCAGTCGAACTCTGTTACAGGATTATTACACCGATATCGCCGGATTCATTCAAGACAATTCCGTTCGCCGGCAGGAACGAATTGGCCGGACTTCGAAGCCCGGAACCCTGCAGCATTTCCTGAAAAGACTGACCCATTCCGGAGCGTTCCGCCTTTTCGCCGGAGTCGAGCAGACAAAACACAAGGCCGCGAGCGCCCTCGCGTCGCTCATAGGCAGGCGGTACGCCGCAATCCACATCGTGGGCGGCGGCTCCAAGAACGGTTATTTGAACGTACTCACCGCGAAAGCCGCCTGTTCTGCTCCGGCCCGGATTTCGACACCGCGTTCGGCCTGATGCACACCATCGAGAAGGCCGCGCAGATTTACGTGCTCGCGCTCAGCGCCGGGCAGGGCAGAATCCGCCAGACCATCACGGACGGCGACATGCGCGCCATCGCGCGCGATTTCGGCGTGACGTTGAACGAAAAGTTTCTTGATTGAAGCGCGAGCGGGATTGCGGAGGGCTTTCCCGGGTTTCCCCGACGCCGGCGCCCGAAAAAGCGAAGAAAGCCGCCGCTTGGGGTTTGACAAGTTTGATAAAACGTGTTATACTGTTTTCTGTAAGCAATACGCTTATGCAATGATTCTTTTCATGCAAAGCCGGAGGCATCGTATCCGGTGTAGTCGGTCGTAACCCAATGTGCTGTACCATTGACCGGACAAAAGAAACCCGACAGTCGTTAACCCGGACGTTACGCGGGGCCAAAATTTCAGAGCGCTCACTTTTTTAAGTGAGCGCTTTTTTAGCGCCCGTTTTTCCGCGCGCGGCCCGAGCGGCGGATTCCGGAAGGGGAATTTCTCCCCCGTGCAGAAAACAGTTGACATTTTATAGCATCCGCTGTATACTGTTCTTAGTGCCTGAACGCATGTTCAGACGCTAATTTTTTTAAAGAGGTATTTTACTTGATTCATCAGGACAAAACGCTGGTATGTAAAGATTGCGGCCAGGAATTCGTTTTCACCGCAAGCGAACAGGATTTCTTCGAGGAGAAGGGATTCACGAACGAACCGCAGAGATGCAAATCCTGCCGGGACGCCCGCAGAAACAACGGCCGGCCTCCGCGCGAGATGTTCGACGCCATCTGCGCATCTTGCGGAAAGCCTTGCAAAGTCCCCTTCCAGCCCCGCGACGACCGTCCGGTGTATTGCAGCGACTGCTTCTCCAAACAAAGATAACTGCAGACGATAAAAGTACGCCCTTCGGGGCGTATTTTTATATCCGGTTCACTGTCTATAGCGAAAGCACGTATGCGGGCGGTTCCCCTGATGCGAATATCCTGCAAAAAACGCGGATTCTGATCGGCGTTTTTGGGGAGATTCGTTTTCATCCGGAACGGTGATGGGAGGCTAAGCAAGCGTGATGGATAAAAAAATGGGCAGGCACTGCGGTTTTCTGAACGCGTATGTCGCGATCCATGTCAAATACGAGAAAAACAAACCGAACGTTCGCTTCTGTGAGGAATCCGGCTGCGACAACGCGGACTGCAATCTGAGCAAATGCTTTACGGGCGACCGGGCGGCCGGAAAAGACTTTTTGGACCAGCCAAAAAAATAAACCCTGAACCGGGCGGCGCGGCAGGCCGAACGGGACGCCGCGCAGCGATGCGCAAGGAGCGCTCCATGGCGATGAACCCCTTCCTCCGGGCGGTTTTCAAGGCTCTTTCCGATGCAAGCATCGACGTGAAAAAGCATTACCGGATGGAACGAATCCTCACCAGAGCCGCGCACCCCTCGTTAAGGCTTCGCTATGCCATGTGGAACAGGCGTATCACAGCGGACGGGCACAGCATCCCTGTCCGCATTTTTTCTCCCCGGCAGCGGAAATCGGAGGAAATCATCCTGTTTTTTCACGGCGGAGGCTGGGTTTCGGGAAACATCGAGAGTTATACCGGCGTGTGCGCCGACCTTGCAAAAAATACGGGGCGGCGGGTGATGTCGGTGGATTACCGGCTCGCGCCCGAATATCCGTTCCCCTGCGCGCTGGAGGACTGCTACCGCGCCGCACGCGAACTGTTTCTGCACGCGGCTCCGCGAACGGCCGCGGGCCGGATCATCCTGATGGGGGACAGCGCCGGCGGCAACCTTGCCGCCGCGGTGAGCCTGCTGGCGGCCGACCGCGGGGAATTCCGGGTCGGGCGCCAGATTCTGCTCTATCCGCTCACCTACAACGATCACACGGAGGCCTCGCCGTTTCGCTCCGTAAGCGAAAACGGGCGGGATTATCTGCTTACGGCGCGGAAAATACAGGACTTTCAGGAGATGTACATTCAAAACAAAGAGGACCGCGCAAGCCCCTATTTTGCGCCGCTTCTCGCCGAAAATCTGCAGGGGCAGCCGAAAACCCTGCTGATCACGGCCGAATACGACCCGTTGCGGGACGAGGGAGAGGCGTATGGGAAAAAGCTTCGGCAGTTCGGCTGCGAGGTGCGGATTTTCCGCATTCGGGACGCCCTGCACGGCTTCTTCACTTTTTCATCCCGGCTTGCGCAGGTTCGTTCCTGTTACCGGCTGATCAACCAATTTCTGGAGGAGGGGAAGAACGACGAAGGATAAAAGCTGGCGCGGGCTGGATAACGCCGCGCTGATCTTCCCCGCCGCCGCCGGCGGCTCGGATACGCAGGTGTTCCGCATCTCCTGCGAGCTTTACGAGCCGGTGGACCCCGCCGCTTTGCAAACCGCGCTCGAACAGACGGCGGACGCCTTCCCGCCCTTCCGTTCGGTGCTGAAGCGGGGCCTGTTCTGGTACTATCTCGAGAGCTCGGACCGGACGCCCCGCGCGCATGAGGAGGACAGGCCCCCCTGCGCCACGATTTACAGGCGCAGCGGAAAAAATCTGCTGTTCGACGTAAGCTGGTTTCACTGCCGCGTGAATCTGGAGGTCTACCACGTTCTGGCGGACGGCACCGGGGCGTTGTATTTTCTCCGCACGCTGATGACCAAATATCTTTCGCTCGTCCACCATGTGCCGGAACCCGTCATCGAGTACGACGCTTCGGCCATGCAGATGAGCGACGACAGCTTTCAGAAATACTACTCCGGTTCCCGCCGCCTGGCGGGCATCGGGTACATTCCCGCCTGCCGCCTGCGCGGAAGAAGGTACCCGGAAAGCGGAATGCGGGTCATCACGGGCGTGACCGACATCCGCCCCGTGCTCGAAGCGGCGCACAGCCGCCGCGCGACGCTGACGGCGTATCTCTGCGCCTGTCTAGTGGACGCCATCGGCGAAACCGTTCCGGTGCGCATGAAGAAACGGCCCGTGGTGCTGTCCGTGCCGGTCAATCTGCGCAGCCACTTTTCCTCCGTTTCCGCGCGGAACTTTTTCAGCGTTCTGCTCGCGGGGTACGATTACGGAAAAAACGACGCCTCCTTCGAGGAGGTGCTCAAAAAGATCGGCGCCGATCTGAAGGGCGGCCTCGTGCGCGAAAACCTTTCCCGCGGAATCGACGCTTATTCCGCCGTGGAGCACAACGCGTTCATACGGGCGGTGCCGCTGTATCTGAAGGATCTCCTGCTGAAAGCCGCCTACCGCTACACCATGCGCCGCCAAACGGCGGGCCTGTCCAATATCGGAATCGTCGCCATGCCGCAGGAGCTCGCGCCCTATATCCGCACTTTTGATGTCTGCTCGGGCGCCGGCAACCTCAAGGCATGCGTCTGCACGTTTCAAAACCGGCTGAGCATCAGCTTTTCCTCCCCTTTCGTCAGCGCCGAGATCCAAAGGCGCTTTTTCCGCACTCTTGCAAAGCTGGGGGCGGAAATCGAGATCACGGCCAGCCCGGCCGGCGACGGGGAGGACGGTGAAAAGCGATGAGAACCTGCAAAATTTGCGGCGTCAAAGTGCGCGGAACGGAAACTTTTTGCCCTTTGTGCCAGCACAGGCTTTCCGGCGAGCCCGGGGAGAGCGCATACCCGGAGATCCCCACCGTGTACAAACAGAACGAGCTGCTCTTCAAAAGCCTGATTCTATTCAGCGTTGCGGTCGGCATCGCCTGCGCGGCCATCAATCTTCTGCTTCCGGAAGGCGGCTGCTGGTCCGTTTTTGTGGCGCTCGGCATTTTATGCTTCTGGGTCAGCCTTGCGTACGCGGTGCGGAAAAGGGACAATATTCCGAAAAACATCACCGTGCAGGTCTTTCTCGTCTCCGTCCTGAGCTTCGGCTGGGATAGGCTGACGGGCTGGCACGGCTGGTCGCTGGATTTCGTAATTCCCATCGCCTGCGGCGCGGCCTTGCTTTCGCTTTTCATCCTCGCGAAGGTGATGCGGCTGCCGCCCGAGGAATATCTCATCTACTTTATGGCGGATATCCTGTTCGGCGTCGTTCCGCTCGTTTTTTATCTGACCGGGCTGATCCGAATCGTGGTTCCGTCCGTCATCTGCATTTCGCTGAGCCTTCTGTCGCTCTCCGTGCTGATCGTTTTCGAAGGCCGGGAGATGGTTCGGGAGCTTTCGAGGCGGTTTCACGTCTAGCTGTTCCGGAATCATCCGCGCCGCTCGCCGCTTCAAACCACAGGCAGGGGGGCCCCCCCCGGGGGCCCGCCCGGGGGGTTTTGAGGCGTTTTGCCCGCCCCCCCG
>JAEWAU010000010.1 GCA_023391535.1 Bacillota bacterium
TTTTTTATTTGCGCCTGCGGTGAAGAATCAGCGCGAAAGCGCCGGCCGCACAGAGCAAAAGAGCCGCCGCCGGAACCGGGGAGCCGCCCGTGGAGGGGTTTGCCACCGAAGCGGCGGAGGAAGAGGCGATTACGATCGGCGAAATTTCGGAAGAGGAGCTGACGGACGCGCCGGAGCCGTCAGGCGCCTTGGACGAGGACGAGCTGCCCGAACCGGCGGTATCGTAGCCGAGCGCCTGAAAATAGAGATTGTAAATCGCGGCGTGGCCCGCGGCGTTGGGGTGGATATCGCCGGAGGCGATGTTGGTGAGGGCCGGAGCCTTGCCCGCGAAGGCGGAGGCGACGTCTACCACCCGGTAGCCGCCCGCCGCGGCGCCCGCCGTAATGGTTTGGTTGAGCGCGCCGAGAATCGTACCGGCAGCTTCGGAGAGCGCGCCGTATCCGGGCACGCCGTCAAACGGGTTGTAGACCGTTTGGATATAAAACGCCGCGGAGGGGTTTTCCGCGCGGACGGAGGCCGCGATGGCGGCGAGGTTTTTGCCAAACGTGCTGACGTAGCCCGCGTAGCGCGCCTGCGCGTCGGCGGAGCTGAGCAGCGTGGCCATTTTGGCGGAGATATTCGGGTTTGCAGCCAGCGCGGCTCCGAACTGCGCGGCCGTGGCGTCCGGGGGAAGACCCAGCGCGGATTCCAAGTCGCCGATGAAGGGGCCGAGCACGTCGTTGCCGCCCACGGAGAGCAGGATGACGTCGGCGTTCTTCACGGCCGCGACCGCCGTGGCGTTCGCGCCCGAAGACGAGGGGTTGAGCGCGTCCGCCCAGTTCTGGGAGGTGCTGCCGTTTACGGCGAGATTTATGTAGCCATCACTGGGCTGCAGGGCGAACTTGGCGGCGAGCCGCGCGCCGAAGCACTGGGTGGCGGCGTCGCTCAGGCCGTAGCCCGAGGCGATGGAATCGCCCAATACCAGCAGGTGCGCGGGGGCCTTGGCGATCGGGGCGGAAGAAGCCGTCGCGGCGAGAACGCCCGGGGCGGTTCCGGAAAGCAGGAAAACGCCTGCCAATAACGCGGCCAGCCATTTTTTTCTCATAGAAAAGCCCTCCTTTTTTCGGATCGCTCCGATTTCCGTTCAAATACAGTGTCAGCGCGCGTTCAATACCGTTATTATACGCTCGCAAAACCGCCGGAGCAAGAAGAATCTGAGAAAAAAGGAAAACTGGGCCTTAATTTGGAAAATGCAGAAGTTCAGCGCGCCGCTTCCGTAAGGCTGCGGGCTTCGGACGCCGCCGCAGGCTCGCCCGGCAGCAGGCGGGAGGCGAGCAGCGAGGTGAGCGGCACGGCCAGAATCACGGCGAAACTGCCGCAGGCCGCCTCCAGCAGGTCGATGGCGATGCTCGAGGAGTTCAGCAGCTGCAGAGGCTGCACCTGGTAGGAATACATGAGGATGAGCGCGAACAGGGAGGAGCCGAGGTAGGCGAGAATGAGCGTGTTGGTCATGGTGCCCATCATGTCGCGCCCCACGTTCATACCGGAGCGGAACAGCTCCCGGAAGCCCGCGCCGGGGTTTTGCGCGTGCAGCTCGCTTAGCGTGGAGGCGATGGAGATGGCGATATCCATCACGGCGCCCAGCGACGAGATGACGACGCCGGAGAACAGCAGGTCCTTCACCTGAAGGCGGCACTGGCCCGCAATGTTGAGCAGCGCGTCGGTATCCGACGAGGTGTAGCCGGAAACCTGCAAAGCGCCGCCGAACAGCAGCAGAAGCAGCACCGAAACGGCCACGCCCGCCACCGTTCCCAGCACGGCGCACAGGCTCTTGCGGTTCCAGCCGCCCACCAGAAACAGCGTGACGCAGGCGCATACCGCCGCGAGCAGCATCGTGGCGGCCACCGGCGGCACGCCGCGGTACAGAAGCGGAATGAAATAGAGCGCCACGGAGGCCACGGTGAACACGAGCCCGAGCAGGGAATAAAAGCCGCGCCTGCCGCCCACCAGGCACAGCGCCGCCGCGAACAGCCCGAGCAGAAGCAGCAGCGGAAGCGCGCGGCCGGGCGCGTAAAGATAGCAGGTGACGAGCGTTTTGCCGCCCGTGGAGGCGTTGAGCGACACCACTACGTTCTGCCCGTTGTGCAGAACATAGTTGCTGTCGTAGTTGAGGGCGTTGTAGAGCTCGAACTGCCGGCCCTTGTAAACGCCGTCCAGCACCCGCACCTGCGCAATCTGCCGCCCGGTATACAGCCCGGGGAAGGAAGAGGGCGTTATGGACTGCTCCCCGATGGAAACCACCATAGCCCGCGCAAACCGGATCTCACCCCCGGCGCCGGAGCCGTAGGGGTTGTAGATGGGCGTGTGGGCGGAGAACAGCAGCCCCAAAAGCACGAAGGCCGCCACCAGAACGGCGGAGAAAACCAGCTTGGCCGGCTTTGCAAATCGCATATCGTTTCGCTCCCGTTTTATGGCGTTGCCGCCATAAGGCAGGGCAGCCCCGCCTTGTTCGGGCGGGGCTGCCGGGGTTTTTCGGTTCGGAAAGAAGCCTGGCTCAGCGGCCGGAGGCTTCTTTTCTCTGGCGCAGGATTACGAAGCTGATGCCGCCGAGCAGAAGGGCGAGGCACAGGAAGCTGATAACGGTGACGGCCGTGTCGCCGCCGTCGCCCGTGTTGGGGTTCGGGGCGTGGGAGGAAGAAACGCTGCCCGAGGGGGCCGTGCCGGAACCCGAGGACGCGCTGCCGGTGGACGAGCCGCCCGAGGACGCGGCGGTTTTCGTGATGGTGTAGCTGTCTATGAGCTGCTGGTTTGCGAGCGTGTAATCGGCGGTGGAATAGGTTTTGATGGTGAAGGTGGTATCGGTGAAGGTCACGTAGGAATAGGTGGGAACGTAGCCCTGCCAGCCCACCACGCTGAAGGAGTGGTCGGCGCCGCCGCCGACGGTGTCGTTGGTGCCGGTGTTGAAGTTATAGTATTTGCTGCCGGAGCCGCTGTCCAGCGTGAAGTAGACGGTGCCCTTGGGGTTGACCACGCTGCTCGGGTAAGCCTTGGTGGCGTAGGTGGCGCCGGCGTTGGTTGTGCCGGGGATGGAGCCGGTATCCACGGCGAGCGTTTCGGCTTTGCCGGTGGCGGGGTCGATCACGTTGCCGTCGACCATCTGCGCGGTGCGGGTGTAGTAGTGGTCGTGGCCCTGCAGCACCACGTCGATGCCGTATTTGTCCATCATGTGCGGCCAGGTGTTGCGGATGGTGAGCACCGGGTCGTCCACTTCGTTGGCCGTGTTGTGGTTGGCTTCGCTGTAGGCCGACTGATGCCACGCGGCCACTTTCCATTTCACGCTGGGGTTTGCCTTCACGGCCTGCGCGATGAACTGGTCGTGATCCGCCGTGCCGTAGTTGTTGGCGTTGAGCACGAGGAAGAGCACGGGGCCCGCGGTAAACCAATAGTCGCCGTCGTTGCCGTACTGCGTGGCGCCGAGCGTGGAAAGGTTCGGCTGGTTGTAATGGTAGCCGTAGTATTCGCCCATCTGGTGGTCGTGGTTTCCGGAGAAAGCCGCCAGCGGGAAGTTCTGGATGTAGTTTTTGGCGGAACTGGGGTTGAAAAAGTAGTTGTACTGGTTCCACTGGCCGTCGGCGGAATTTGCGGGCTGGATGAGGTTCGAGTAGTCGTTGATCTGATCGCCCATGGAGAACAGGAAATTCAGGCCCTTGTTCTGCTCCACAAGGCTCAGCATGTTCGCCCAGCCGGTTTTGTCGTCCGTAACGTTCTTGTGCCCGCCCGTGGAATCCGATTTCGAGGTGCCCTTGGCGTCGTCGAACGCACCGATCTGCGGGTCGCCGAACGCCGCAAAACTTACGGCGGAGGAGGACATGGTGGAAACGGTGTATACCGGGCTCCAGCCGCCCTTGCCGTCGCTCACCGAATAGGCGTAAGCGGTGGAGGGAGCAAGGCCCGTGACGGTGGCCTTGTTCGAATACTCGCCGGTGAACGCGCCCTTCGGAGCCGAGCCGTTGTTCACGCCATCCTGGAAGTTCGCGGCGGAAGCGCCGCCGGCGATGTCGGAAAGGCCGTCGTAGCTCTGGTTGATGGCCTCGGTGGCCGTTACCTTTTGCTGCACGGCGTTCTGAACGGAAGCCGTGGCCGGCAGCGCGCCGTTCTGGAGTTTGGATGCGGGCGCGATTTTGATCTGCGCCGCGGCCGCGCTCTGCGTAAACCAGGCGAAATTGAGCTGTGTGGGGTTGGAGCCGACGCCCGCGTTGACGTTATAAGGCCCCGTTACGGCGGGTAGCGTAAAATCCGAAATGGCGGAGGTATCCGCCAGCGCGGGAACGCCCGCGGCCGCAACAACGGCAGCCGTCAGCAGAACGGAAACCGCGAGCCGCCCCGCTTTTGCAAAATTCTTCATGTTTGCCCTCCTCAGAATACAGCGTTTCTTCTGAACAAGGCAATTATACCGGTTTCGCTTTTCTGAAAATGGATAGAACAGGTTTTGGGGCTGTCAATTCTTTGTAAGGTTTTCGTTCGGTTTGCCGCCGTCCGCTTTTCCCTGCAGGCGGCGCAGCTCCGCGAGGCGCTCGGCCGCGCGACGTTCCAGCCCCTCGGCCGTGGGAATATAGTAGCGCCGGCCTTTGAGATTATCCGGCAGGCACTGCATATCCGTCGTTTTTTCCGCGAAGCTGTGGGCGTAGCGGTAGCCCTTGCCGTAGCCGAGCTCCCCCATGAGCCGGGTGGGCGCGTTGCGCAGGTGCAGCGGCACGCCCTCCGCGAGGGTTTCGTGCGCGTCCTTTTTGGCGGCCTCGTAGGCGGTGTAGCACGCGTTGGATTTGGGCGCCAGCGAGAGGTACAGCACGGCCTGCGCCAGGTTCACGTTGCATTCGGGCACGCCGATATCCTGTGCGGCTGAAAACGCTGCCGTGCACAGCTCCAGCGCGCGCGGGTCGGCCAGCCCCACGTCCTCGGAGGCGAAGCGGATGAGGCGGCGCGCCACGTAGAGCGGGTCCTCGCCCGCCTCGAGCATCCGCGCCAGCCAGTACACGGCGGCGTCCGGGTCGCTGTTGCGCATGGATTTGTGCAATGCGGAGATCAGATTGTAGTGCTCCTCGCCGTTTTTGTCGTAGAGCAGCGCCCGGTTGCCGATGCACTGCTCCACCTCTTCGCGCGTGAGCACCGGCGGAACGGCTTTCGCGCGCGCGCTTTCCACCGCCATCTCCAGCGTGTTCAGCGCCGTGCGCGCGTCGCCGTTTGCAAACACCGCGATCAGCTCGAGCAGCTCGTCGGACGCTTCCGCGTGCAAGGCGCCGCAGCCCTTTTCGCTTTGCAGCGCGCGCCGCAGCAGGGCTTTCAGCTCGTCCACGCTCAGCGGATAGAGCACGAAGACGCGGCAGCGCGAAAGCAGCGCGGAGTTTACCTCGAACGAGGGGTTCTCGGTGGTGGCGCCGATGAGGATGATGTCGCCGTGCTCCACATGGGGCAGAAAGGCGTCCTGCTGCGCCTTGTTGAAGCGGTGGATTTCATCGATGAACAGCACGGTGCGTCCGCCCAGACGCCGCCGCCGCTCGGCGTCCTCCATCACTTCGCGGATCTCCTTGATGCCCGAGGTGACGGCGCTGAACGTGATGAATTCGGCCCGCGTTTTGGAGGCGATGATGCGCGCAAGCGTCGTTTTGCCAACGCCGGGAGGCCCCCAGAAGATCATGGAAGGGAGGCTGTCCGAATCGAGCAGGCTGCGCAGCATGCTGCCCTTGCCCACCAGGTGCCGCTGCCCGGCGAATTCCTCCAGCGTTTCCGGCCGCATCCGGTCGGCCAGAGGGGAATCCGCCTCCGAGCCAAACAGCGAGGTCTGTCCGTTTTTCATGCCGAGTCCATCCTTTCGCGTGTGGGGTACGGGGCGTGGCGTGTTTATAGCTTTTCCTAAAAGCTTGGGAGTCGTTGTGCTTCGTCTGCTCGGCTTCCCCGATTCGGCGAAACACTTCGGAGCGAGCCTGTTATTTCTGGAAATGCTTTAGTAGAAGGAACGCCGTTTCCTATACGTCACCATCAGTTTACCCTTTCGTTCGGCATCCCGCAAGACTTGGCGCAGATTTTTTTGGGAGGGCGCTTGACAAAACTTTATATAGTAACTATAATGGTTACAAAAGAAAGGGAATGAAACGATGTATTCCTCCAAGCTTTCGGTGAGCGTCCACATTCTGTGCGTCGTCGCACTCGGCTCCCTTCCGGTCACGTCGGAGAAGATCGCGGGGAGCATCGGCACCAACCCCGCGCTGGTGCGGCGCCTCATGGGCCGCCTTAAAGCCGCGAACCTGGTGGAGGCCCGCACAAAGCTGGGAGCCACGGGGCTTGCGAAGCCCGCGGAACAGATTTCGCTGCTTGATGTGTTCCGCGCCGCGGAGCCGCAGCAGGCGCTGTTCGACCTGCACACCGGCACCAACCCCGAATGCCCCGTGGGCGCCAATATCTGCCGCATTCTCACGCAGTTTTACACCGGCGCCCAGCGGGAGCTGGAAGCGGCGCTGGAACGCGTGAAGCTTTCGGATATTCTCCGCGAACTTCCGCCCGCGCTCGAAAGCACGACGCGCCCCGATTGAACCGGGGTTTTGAATATCGCATATCCGCAATAAAAAAACCGCAGTCAGCCAAAGGAGAATTTATTATGAAAATAGCAGTGATCGGAGGCTCCGGCATGGCCGGAAGCGCCATTGTAAAGGAAGCCGTCTCGCGCGGCAACGAGGTCGCCGCCTTCGTGCGCGACGCCGGGCGGGCGCGGAAGGTTCTGGGCGAGGGTTTTTCCGTCGTTTCGAAGGACGCATTCGCGCTGCAGAAAGCCGATCTGGAGTCGTTCGACGTGGTGGTGGACGCGTTCCGCCCGCCCGTGAAGGAATCCTACCGGCAGGTGGATCTGGCGGCCCGGCTCGTGGCCCTGTTCCGGGAAACGGAAAAGCCGCGCCTGTTCTTTATTCTCGGGGCGGGCAGCCTGCTCGATGCGGACGGCCGCCCGTTTCTGGAAGCCATCCGCAAAATGCCCGGCGCGGAGGCCTGGGTGGCCACGCCGGAGGAGCAGTTCAAGGAGCTTGCGTTCCTGCGCGGCGTGCAAAACGTAAACTGGGTGGGCGTTTCGCCCTCGGCCCGGTTCGAGGAAGGTCCCGCACACCCGCCGAAGCTCGGAACAGACCATCTGCTCACGGCGGAGGACGGCGCTTCGCACGTTACGAACGGAACCCTCGCCGCGGCCGTTCTCAACGAGATCGAGCGTCCCTCCGTGCGGCGCGGCCGCTTCACGGTGTCCGATTAACCGATATAACATAACGAATTCCGATTCGCTTTTTTAAAAATATAAAAGGAGTCCTGCAAATAAAAGTCAAGTCCCAAATTGAAAGAGAAAACGAAAATTTATGCGGCTGAAAAGGGTATCAAAAAACAGACCGGAGAAAAGGAATTTTCATCCAGACTCCAGTGGCTTTG
>JAEWAU010000033.1 GCA_023391535.1 Bacillota bacterium
GGTATGCGTTTTGCAGCACCCCCTGTTCTTCCGCGTTTCTTGTTTTCCGAAAGCGCAGCGCCGCCCTCAGGCCTGCGCCTTCCTGCGGTGGTAGGGCCGCAGGCGCAGATTGGCCGTGAGCAGCAAAATCACCTGCGCCGGAATGCCGATGACGAACAAAAGCCAGATATCCATGGCCCGGAACAGGAGCAGCGAAAGGTAAACCGCCAGCAGCAGGCTCCAAACGAACACGGAAACGATGATGCAGTTGGTAACGCGCCTGTGGCGGCTCCAGGCGGAGTTGAGCACCAGCACCACGATGCTCGCCGCGGGAACGGCGTCCACATAAATGATCCAGAGGCGGCGCAGCGGCGTATAGAAAATGCCGAAGCCCACGAACAGAAGCGTGGCCACCGAGAACACCAGCGTCACCGAAAGCAGAATCACGATCAGGCGGTTGCGCCGCAGCAGACGGGAAACGTCCCCGCGCGCGCTTTTGGGGTGCTCGGCCTCCAGCATGTAGTCCACCGTGACGCCGAACATTCCGGCCAGTTCCTTGAGCACCGCGATATCCGGAATGGATTCCGCGCGTTCCCATTTGGAAACCGCCTTGTCGGTATAGTTGAGCCTGTGTGCAAGCTCCGCCTGCGTCAGGCCCGAAGCCTTGCGCAGCGCGGTGATGTTCTTCGCAATCGCCGGCTTCAGGTCCTCCATCGCGCGCATCCTCCCTTTCCGCAATCCGCGCCGGCCCGAACGGATGCCTTTCCGTCTCCGGGCAAAACGCTTTTAATTAAGTATAATCGAAGTGCGGACAAATTGCAAACGCGCCGGTAGAGCGGCTCTACCGGCAGTAGAGTCGGCTGAAAAAGACTCTACTGCCCCGGAACCGCATATAGAATCGCGCCGGAGCGTGTGTAGGGTGCAAAGCGGCGCGGTTCCGGGTATCATATGGATATGGTTCCGCGGCGCGCGGCATACAGGGTGCCGCGGAGCAGAATACGGCGACAGAAAAGCTGAGGTTTTGAATGCGATGGAAAACTATGTTTTAACCTGCTGTTCCACGGCGGATATGCCGGAAGAATTTTTCGAGCGCAGGCAGATCGCCTACGTTCCGTTTCATTTTACACTGGACGGCGTGGAGTATCCCGACGATCTGGGGCGCTCCGTCCCGTTCGACCAGTTTTATCAAAAGCTGGCCGCCGGCTCGCAATCCACCACCTCACAGGTGAACGTCAACGAATTTCTCGCCTTCTTCGAGCCGTTTCTGGCGGCGGGGCGGGACGTTCTGCACATGAGCCTTTCCTCGGGCATCTCGGGCGAATACGGCTCGGCCTGTGTGGCCCAAAACGAGCTCGCGCAAAAATACCCCGATCGCAAGATCGTGGTGGTGGATTCGCGCGCGGCCTCCTCCGGCTACGGCCTGCTGATGGACATGCTGGCGGACCGGCGGGACGCGGGCGCGTCGTTCGACGAGGCGGTGAGCTGGGTGCTGGAAAACCGCTTCACGATCCACCACTGGTTCTTTTCGTCCGATCTCACCTTTTACATCCGCGGCGGGCGCATCTCCAAAACAGCCGGGCTGTTCGGCACGCTGCTCAACATCTGCCCGCTGCTCAACGTGGATGAAGCCGGGCGCCTGACCCCGCGCGAGAAGATCCGCACCAAGAACCGCGTCATCCGCACCATTGTGGAGCGCATGAAGGAGCACGCGCAGGGCGCAGCGGCCTATTCCGGGCGCTGCTTCCTCTCCCAATCCGCCTGCCTTGCGGACGCGCAGGCCGTAGCGGGGCTTGTGAAACAGGCATTCCCCGCTTTGGATGGGGACGTGCGCATCGAGAACATCGGCACGGTGATCGGTTCCCACACCGGGCCGGGCACTGTGGCGCTGTTCTTTGTAGGCGACCGGCGCGACGCTTGAGGGGGCGGTTGATTTGGCTGTGCATGTGGCAAAAGCTTTCCGGATTCTGATGGTGGCGCCTCTGATGGCGCTTTTGATGCTGCTCGTGCTGTTTATCCGCACGCCCGCGGCCTTTGGCAGCCCTGCGCTGTTCGCGGCCTCGGTGGCGTTTCTCACCGTGCTCCCCCTGCTCGGCTATCCGCTCCAGCCGTTTATCCCGCACTTCAAAAGCAAAGGCCGCGAGGGCCAGCGCACACTGGCCATGATCTTCGCGGTTCTGGGCTACGTGCTGGGCTGCGCCCTGGCGTTCGCGGCGCGCGCGCCCGGAAAGCTCAAGGTGATCTTCCTCGCGTACCTGTTCTCAGGCGTCCTTGTGGTGCTGCTCAACAAGCTTCTGCATGTGCGGGCCAGCGGGCACGCGTGCGGCGTGGCCGGGCCGTTCGCCATTCTGGCCTGCTTCGGCCAGTGGGCCGCAGTTCTGGGGCTTCCGCTGCTCGCCCTGGTTTGGTGGTCGAGCCTCAAGACGCACCGGCACACACTCTGGCAGCTTACGGCGGGCACGCTTGTGCCGCTGGCCGCGCTGGCCATCGCGGTGGCTCTCGTTCCCATCGCCTGAACCGAACCGTCTTCTGAGAACGTGAACAAAAAATCTTCACAAAACCGATTTGCAAGGTTTTGCTCAATTTTTTGACGGCCTCTATCAAAGATTAGTATGAACCGAAAATCCGATTTTTCTGCCGGAAAAGCCGCGTCAAAAGCTTTGTTTTGAAGTTTTTGACGCGGCTTTTGTTTTGCAGACCGGCCCGGGCAGCGCCCGCAACGCAAAAAGCGCCGCGGAACGAACCGGGTTTGTTCCGCGGCGCTTTTTTGTTTTTGCAAACGGGGATTATTCCTCGGTTTGGATGCTGACCTGCTTGCGGTCGCGCCCCAGACGCTCGAAACGCACCTTGCCGCTCTCCAGGGCGAACAGCGTATCGTCGCTGCCGCGGCCCACGTTCACGCCCGGATGGATATGGGTGCCGCGCTGGCGCACAAGGACGTTGCCGGCGAGCACGAACTGCCCGTCCGCCCTCTTGACGCCCAGGCGTTTGGATTCGCTGTCGCGTCCGTTCTTCGTGGAACCGACGCCCTTTTTATGTGCAAAAAACTGGAGTGAAATCTTCAGCATTCCGATGACTTCCTTTCTGACACAAGGCTTTGAAAAACATCGATCATATTTTACGGGTTAGGATTTGCCCGCGCGCAGCCTGGTTTCCACCTGGATGGTACCCCGATGCCCGCGCGAAAGAGTTTCGAGCTGCAGCCGCAGCCCCTCGAGCACCGCTTGAACGGCCTTTTCCTGCTCCGCCGCGCCGGGCGGCGCAAGCACAAGCTCCACGGTATCGCCCTGCGTGTGCACGCGCGCATCCGCGTGAAGCACTTCGGTGACGGTGTTGGCGGCCATCTGCACGGCGCTCGAAACGCCCGCGCAAACGATGTCGCGCCCCGCGGCGGCATACCCCGCGTGGCCCGAAACCGCAAAGCCGCAAAGCCGCCCGCCGGCGTGGAAAAAACGCGCCCGGATCATGGCTTTACGCCTCGATCTTTTCGATCTGCACCTTGGTGTAGGGCTGGCGGTGGCCGATCTTCTTGCGCTCGTTCTTCTTGGATTTATACTTGAAAACCATGATCTTCTTGGCTTTGCCGTTTTTCTGCACCTTGCCCGAAACCGTAGCGCCCGCTACGTACGGAGCGCCCGCCACGAAGCCGTCGTCGCGGCCAAGCGCGACCACTTTATCGAACGTGACGCCCGCGCCGTCTTCCGCGCCGAGCTTTTCCACGAAGATGGTGTCGCCTTCCTGCACACGGTACTGTTTTCCGCCCGTTTCAATCACTGCATACATGAATCATAGGACCCGCCTTTTGTTTAGACTCGCTGCACGGGGCGACGCCGGGGCGCACGCGCCGGAAAAACGGCAGTACTTGAAAAGCCCATAGCAAGCGGCACCATAAAGAGTAACACAAGCGAAAGCGCTTGTCAACCGGCGCGCGCGCAAAAGCGCGGTTTTACCGGATTTCCGGCAAAACCGCGCCCGCATACGCTTACATGGCAAGCGTTCCCCCCGGCGTTTCCTTCAAAATGAGGATCTGCTCCTCGAACCCCGTTGCGACGTTGATATAATCGATGACCTCCTGGCCGCTCGGCGAGACGCATTTGAACTCGTAACACAGCGCCTCCTGCGTTCCGCCCACGGGGATGAGGGCGAGATCCTGCGTCTGTTCCCTGAGCATGGGGCTGAGCAGCGCGCGCGCCGCCGCCACGGAGATCTTCGCCTTGGGCAGGCTGCGTTTTTTGTGGTTCATCAAAAAGCCCGTCTGGTCGAAGGAGACGATCTCGCCCGTGTCGAGCGCCACGCCCACCTTCATCAGGTCGGTGTAGCACACCGTTTGGCCGAGCGCATACGCGTAGTTGACCACGCAGACGTTGTTGCCCGTAAGTGTATAGGTGCGCTGCATATCGGCAAAGCCGTGGGCGGCGAGGAACGCATCGGCCTTCTGTACGGCCGCCTGTGTGCCGAGTTTCGCCGCGGGCACGCTTCTCCCGTCGAGCATCCGCACGGGGAAGCCGCCGCTCTTCGAAACGGCCACGACGATAGTCCCCGTTTTGAAGGTGTAGGCGGGCAGCGTGCCCGCGGCGTCGCCGTTCGGTTTCAGCGCCGAAGCATTCGCCCCCAGCAGGCGCGCGGCAGCGCTTTGCGCCTGCGCCTGCGAAACGGCCTTTTGGCCTTTGGTCATCTCGGGCTGCTTTTTGAGCACGTTATCCGAAAACGGGCCGTCGTAAATCAGCGCCGGCAGGCCCGAAAGGTTGTTGTCCATGCTCTGGAAGCCGTCCGCCACGGCGTTCGCCTGCAAAGCGGTGTTCTTCGAAAGCGTGTTCACCGCGCCGCTCGATTTGAACAGCGTGAGGTGCCCCTCCTGAACGTCGGAAACGAGGTCCGTAAGCTCGGTGGAGAGCTTGTCCGCATTGCCGGTGAGGCGGCTGATGGTCTGGCGGTCGGATTCCGTGAGCTTCCTGTTCTGCGTGACCGCCATCGAAAGCGAATTGGCGTAATCGCCCACCTGCGAGAGGAATTTGGTGGTGTTATTCAGGTTGACATTGGCCACGGCGATCTGCGAAAGATCGGTTTTGGCCGCCTCGGATTCCATGCGGATCTGGCCCGCAATGCCCACGAGCTGCGGCAGCGTTCCGGCGTACTGCGCCTTCTGGAGCGCGACGTCGATGTTGCCCACATGGTCCGAAAGGTCGCTGAGCGAGCGCTGGTAGGAATATTCGATATTCTGCTTCAGGCCGTAAGCCATCCAGAACCCGGTGACGGCGAGCCCCACCGCCACCACGAACCCCGCCGCAAAAAAGCTGAACAGCCGGATGCGGTTCCGGCGGCGCCTGATGTGTGCCATATCCACCCCTCCGTACATTCCCACGGCATTCCGGTTTCAGCCGATCAGTTCCGGAGCGTTTTGCCTTTCCGCCAGAAGCGGAACGCGAAAGATCCGGTTTTTTTTATCCAAAACGGAATTGCCGGCAAGCCCCGCGGCGCTTTCCGCCCCGGGGCGCACAATGGATATGGTTATTTTATCCGGCCGCGCCGGGAATATCCGCCGCCCTATTTCCGGCCGGAAGAAGCGCTTTCCGCAGGCTCCAGGCGTTCGGGCGGCTGCGGCTTCCACTTGCCCGAAAGAACCTCCCCGGCCGGCCAGCGGAGCCGCAGCAGGAGGTTAAAGACGCCGCGCGGAGCCGGCAGCCAATTGAATTGCTCGGCGCGCGGCGGCGGGCAGCGCCCGATGAGCAGTTCGAGCGAGCCGTCCTCTCCGTAGATCAGGCGGCCGAGCTGCGGCCCCAGCGCGAAGCGCCCGGACGGATTGCGCGCGAGGAAGCCTTCCGAATTGTAAACGGTGAGCGACCACGACGCGTTCACGGGCGGAAACGCCCCCGGCGGGAAGCGCAGGCGGTAGGCGCGGCGGCCCTGCAGGGGCAGCCCCTGCGCGTCGGAAGCGCAGAACGCGCAGGCCGTATCCTGCGGAATGGGCGCGCCGGGCAGATAGCGCGCGGCCGCCGCGCGCTGCAGGTACCAGTCGCCGTAAACGCCGATCCCCTCGAGCGGGAGCAGCCAGCCGCCGTTTTTCGAAGCGCCCGCATACGCCTGGCGGGCGGCGCGCCGGATAACGCCAGGCCCCTCCGCCACGGCGGCGGTAAGCGCGCGGGCCGCGGGGGACGGCAGCGCGGAAAACACGAACGGCTGCGCCAGCAGGCCCAGAGCCCCGAGCCGGCGCTCCATCTCGGCGTCCGGCGCGGGCGGATTCGCCGCCATTCCGGCCGAAAGCAGCGTGAAATAGGATTCCGCATCCAGCCCCTCGGCCAGGCGAACGCTGGCGGGGCGCGCGACGAGCCGCGCCTGCGGCAGCGTGCTCCCCGGGGCGAAGGAGCCGTACTTGCGGTAAAACGCCAGCGGCGCCAGCCCGAATCCATCGAGCAGCGCACGCGCGGCGGCAAGGTCGCCTGCGCCGCGCACGGCGACGCCGCCGCGCAGCAGCACGGAATCCGTGGGAGCGTTGATGCGCGGCAGCGGAGGGGCCTCGCCCGTAAAGCCCGGGCCGGCGAGCAGGTAATCCCCCGCCTGTTCGCCGGTGGTGCGGGAGCCGAGCGAGGCGAACACGTTGCTCCACGCGTCAAGCAGCTCCACCACGCAGTACCGCCCCTGCAAAGCCGGCAGATGCAGCACCAGCGGCCCGGCTTTCAGGTCGAGCCACGCCACGCAGGCGAGCTGGTCCACGGCGGGCCGCACCACGATTCTGTCCGCCGGGCGCGGATACCCGGATGCCAAAAACAGTTCGTTGCCCCGCAGCCCCGCGGCCAGCATGTTGCGGCGCGTCACGGCCCCAAGCACCAGCGGATACCCGAACAGATATGCGGCAAGCGCGTCGTCCGCAAGGCCCGCCGTACCGGAAACGTCCCCTGTTCCCTTCATATCCCCGCCATCCTTTCGCCCGGCCGCCGCGCGCGGCCGCCTCCGGCTTTTCCGCGGCTTTTCGCCTTTTGCGCGCCGCGTCCGCCGTTCTGTACCAGTTATACGAAGGATGTCCTTGGATCATTCCTGATTTTATCGCCTATATTCGACAAATAATCTTCTCTTTTTGCTGCATCCGCGTTTATACGCACGCGGCAGGCGGCGGGAAGGCACGCGCGGCTTCTCTTTTTGTCGGCGTGTGCGCGCGAGCCGCCGCCTTGAAAAACGGAGAAGGCCCGCCTTTTCCCCGGTCCGATTCCCGAATTTTGGGGAACCGGGAGGGGCCCGGGCGCCGGAAATTTCGATTTTTCCTGCCGGGCGGCGGCATATCCGTCCGCGCAGGAAACACTGTTTTGCGGCCTCAATCCGGCCCCGCGCAAACCGCGCCGGAGAACGCGGCCTATTCTTTCGGACGATTTCTTGCACGCAGGCACGCCGGGTGCTATACTGGAAGGGAAAAGTGAAAACTTATGTTGGTGTATCAAGTTGGAGGTTGCGTCGGAATGAAGGAAGCCCGATCATCCCTTTACCGGTATTTCGCCGAGGTTGGGGATTTCAAGTGGGAGATGGCGCTTAAATCCGTGCTGGCCGGCGCGGCGGCAGGGATTTTGGCCGTCCTCTACCGGCTCGTCACCGAAAAAGGCACCGATTTCGCCCTGGCCCTGTACGCCGCCATCCGTCACCGCCCGGTGTGGGTGATCCCGTGGCTCGCGGCGGCGATCGGCATCGGGCTTCTCATCGCGTTTCTCATCAAATGGGAGCCCATGGCGGCGGGCGGCGGCGTGCCGCAGGTGGAGGGCCTCGTGCTCTACGGAATCAAAATGCGGTGGTACGCCGTTATTGCGGTGCGCTATGCCGCGGGTATTTTGGGTGCGCTGTTCGGGCTCTCCTTCGGCCCGGAGGGGCCTTCCATCCAGATCGGGGCCGCGGTGAACGAAGGGCTTTCCAAAAAGATCTGCAAAACCAAGCTCGGGGAAAACTATCTCATCACCGCCGGGGCCGCGGCGGGGCTTTCCACGGCGTTCAGCGCGCCGCTCACCGGCATGATCTTCGCGCTCGAGGAGATCCACCGCAGCTTTTCGCCCGCCATCCTGCTTTCCGCCACCACCGCCTCGCTCACGGCGGATTTCATCTCCAAATATTTTTTCGGGATGACGCCGGTTCTGTACTTCCACAGCGTGGCGCAGCTCCCGCTTCGCATGTATGCCTGGCTCTTCCCGCTGGGCGTTTTCGCCGGGCTGTTCGGCGTGGCGGCGAACCGCGGCTTTCTCGCGTTCCAAACGCTTTACGGCAAGCTGCCCGCATGGTCGCGCCCTATGGCCGCGCTGCTGCTCTGCCTGCCGTGCGGCCTGTTCCTGCCAAGCGTGCTGGGCGGCGGCCGCAACACCATCAACCTCATCGAGCAGCCCGGCGCCACTCTGGCGCTCGCGGCGCTGCTGCTGGGGGTAAAGCTGCTCTTTTCCTGCACGAGTTTCGGCAGCGGCACGCCGGGCGGCATCTTCATGCCCATTATCTCGATCAGCGCCCTTTCCGGCAGCGTGTTCGGCCTGATCTCCGCGCATCTGGGCGTTCCTTCCGAATATATGGCCGTATTCGTCATCTGCGCCATGGCGGGAGGGCTCGCCGCGTGCGTGAAAGCGCCCGTCACCAGCATCATCCTCACCATGGAGCTCACCGGCACGTTCATCCACATCCTGCCCGTGGCCATCTGCACCTTCGTGGCGCTTTACGTTTCCGATTTCCTGCACACCACGCCCATTTATGAGGCGCTGCTCAAGCGGTTCATCGTAAAAAACGGCTACACGATCTCCGACGACAAGCGCGGCGAGCTGATGGAATTCCCGGTGGAGGCGGGGTGCGAGGCTGCAAACGCGCGGCTCAAGGATATTCCGTGGCCGCGCGGCTCGCTCGTGGTGGCCCTTCGCAGGGGTTCGGAGGAGCTGATTCCCCGCGGCGACACCAAAATCATGCCCGGGGACTATCTGCTGGTTCTCGCGCCGCGCAACAAGGATTACCTGATCAAGCGAAAGCTGAAAAGCCTGACGCGCAAATTTTAGCGGGGAACTGCCCGCGCGAAAAGAAGATTTGTTTTTAAGGAGGCGCCGCCATGGCCGCACCCGAACCGTATATGATTCCGCGCTACCTGAAGATCGCGGTGGACCTTTGCACCCGCATCGCGGGCGGGGAGCTCGACGAAGGCGAAAAGCTCAAGGGACGGTCGCTGCTCTCCACGGAATACAACGTATCGCCCGAAACCATCCGGAGGGCCATGTCCATCCTTTCGGACAGAGGCGTGGTGCAAAGCAACGTGGGCAGCGGCGTCGTGATCTCCTCGCGGGCGAAGGCCGTGGAGTTTTTAACCAGCTTCCGCGGGGACGAAGACCTCGCGCGGCTGCGCGCGGAGCTTGCGCAGATGCTGGAACGCCGCCGGGCGCTGGACGAGGAAATCCTCGCGGCCACCAACCGCCTCATCGAGGCGGTCCACTACCGGCGCACCGACCTGATTTCGCCCGTGGCCATCGGGATTCCCCGGCGCTCGCATGTGGTGGGCAAGAGCATCGGGAACCTGCGCGTGTGGGAAAACACCGGGGCAACCGTCATCGGCATCGTGCAGGGCGGAAAAATCATCCTCTCGCCCGGCCCCTACTACGAATTCGACCAGGGCGACAAAATCCTCATTGTGGGCGACGAAAACGTGGTGGAGCGCTTCCACGCGTTTCTCGACAAAGGCCGCTGACCGGCGCGCAAAAGCGCCCCGCTGCGCCGCTCCCATACGGGGCACGGCGCGCAGGCTTGCCGCTTTGCGTTTATCCGGTTCAAACGGCCTTTTGAATGGAAAGGCGTTTGAACCGAACTATTTTGTACTCGATTGCGTGACCGTTTGCTGCATTAGGCCCTCTTCAACTCGTTCTCCGAGATACCGCAAAGAACTGCCTATTATGCAGCACCCGATGATAAACGCTGCGGATAATAGAATACAGCAAATAATTCTTTTGTCTTTCAGATATATCACCCCGTTAATTGCGGATGGAGCACAGACTTCATGGTGCAAACAATAAATTAAGTGAACCGGACCTGATCGGCGCCGGATTCTTCAATTTTTTTCTATGAAGCCACTCCTTATTTTGCAACCTGATTTCCCGATTTGTTTTTGGCTTTATATAAAGCCTGATCCAGCCTTTTATACCAATGGTCGAGCGATTCATCAGGAAGCCGCTCAGCAATGCCAATGCTTGTTGTCACAGGAAAATCCGGCCCTATTTTGCTGTTTTCTATCTTGGCGCGTAATCTATCCGCTACCGCAAACGCGTTATCGATCGCTGTATCGGGCATCAATACATAAAATTCATCTCCGCCCACCCGGAAAGCGATATCCTGGCTCCGCAGAGAATTCGCTATCATCCTGGCAAATTTCATAAGCGCGGCATCCCCGCATAAATGGCCGCCGGTATCGTTAATATTTTTAAAATGATCTATGTCCAGCATCATTGCCGTAATGGGTTGTTTCTTCTGCTCCGACGCCTTCATTTCCTTCTCAATTTTTTCATTAAAATAGGTACGGTTATAGATGCCTGTCAGCTGATCCGTAATGCTCAAATGCAACAGCAGCAAATTGGATTCAATTAAATCCCGCATCTTTTCCATGTACTCTTTCATGTCCTGTGAAAAGTCGTTGTGCTTATTATCAAGCACACAGATCGTTCCGAAGCAGTTTCCGTCCGGCAGCCGAATGGGAAATCCCATGTAACACACCATATTGTGTTTCATATCGGGATTATTCCGCCATTCAACGGACTTTGACGCATCCGGCACGAGCAGCATTTTTCTCTGCTTGATAACCCGTTCACAATAAAGCCCTGAATCGATATAGCGCTCTTTATGCCCGATTTGATAAGGGTTATTTTTACTGTTGCTGGACAGAAACACTTCCAGCTCATCCCCGGATTTTCTCATGATAAGGGCTGCTTTAACCTTTTCAATACGGGCAAGAAGGTCCACGATGCTTTGCCATTCCTGCAATATGCTTTCCGGGATATCAAAGTCATTGCCTTGAGGTAAAATCGGCTTGTAATTTTGGATATCTGTTTTTTCAACCATTTCTTATCACCTATCGACCGAAAGGATTCCATCATGCCGCACACTCTGTAACGATGCGGGCATTCCATCATTTCTATAATATTTCTTTGCGTTTCCCCTCCGTGCCCTCGCTGCGCGGTATCTTCTTCAATATACCACCATATTCCATCTTGTTCAACTGGTTTCACTCAAACTTGTTTAACTGGTTTCACTCAAACCGCGTATGTAATTTTTCTTTCTGCTCCCGCCGCGGAGCGGAAAAAGCGCCCGCGGTCCAAACGATGAACCGCGGGCGCTTTCTTATATGCGCTTCCTGTTTTCCGTTCACGTTTCCCCGCCCGAAAGCCGGAACACGCAGGCCTCCCAGGGCAGAAGCTCCAGCTCTTTCGGGGCAGCCGCAAATTGTTCCGGGGCAAACCGCTCCGGCCGCCCGCGCCGGTTGCGGAGCAGCAGGCGCAAAGGCTCCGGGCCGGTTTCCGGGAAACGGAAGCGGGCGGGCGCGCCGGAAAAGTTGAGCGCGATCAGCAGGCGCTCGGGGCCGAGCGCGCGCTCGTAGGCAAAAATGCTATCGCTTTCCTCGCACAGCGGGCGGTACTCGCCGTAAACGAGCGCGGGCGTTTCGCGCCGCAGGCGGATGAGCGCGCGGTAATAGCGGAAAACGGAATTTTCGTCCCGCCGCTCGCTTTCCGCGTTGATCTGCGGAAAATTCGGGTTTACGGCGATCCACGGCCGGCCGGAGGTGAAGCCCGCGTTTGCCGCGGCGCTCCACTGCATGGGCGTGCGCGCGTTGTCGCGCCCCTTTTTGCGGATGCGCTCCATCGCCGTTGCGGGCGGCGTTCCCGCCCGCAATGCCGCCTCGTAGTATTGCAGGGATTCGATATCGCGGCAGTCCCCGATGCTTGCAAACGGCATGTTGGTCATGCCCAGCTCGTCGCCCTGAAAAATATAGGGTGTTCCCTTGAGCGTGAGAAGCAGCGTGGCGAGCAGCGTGGCCGATTCCGTGCGGAAGGCCCCGTCGTCCCCGAAGCGCGACACCATGCGCGGCTGGTCGTGGTTGCCCAAAAACACGCTGTTCCACGCCCTGCCCGAAAGCTCCCGCTGCCATTTGGAAACGATGCGCTTAAAATCCTCCAGGCGCCACGGCTTCCCCTCCCATTTGCCGTCCGGCCCCGCGTCCACATCCATCAGCTCGCTCTGGAACACCATGTTGAGCTCTTCGCCGTTTTCCCCCGCGTAGCGCAGCGCGTCCTCCGGCGCGGCGCCCGGGGTCTCGCCCACCGTCAGGATGTCGTGGCGCGAAAGCACGCGCCGGTTCATCTCGCGCAGGTATTCGTGCACGCGCGGCCCGTTGAGGAAGTATTCCCCGGCCCACGCACACCGCCCCGGCGCGGCCGGAGCATCCGGTGCGGCCGGAGTATTCGGCGCGGCCGGAGTATTCGGCGCGGCCGGAACGTCCGGCAGGCCCGGCGTTTTGGAGATGCAGTTGATCACGTCCATGCGGAAGCCGTCGATGCCCTTTTGCAGCCACCATTCCATCAGGCTGTAAACGTTTTCACGCACCCGCGGGTTCTCCCAGTTTAAATCCGGCTGCTTTTTCGAAAACAGGTGCAGGTAATATTCGCCGCCCGCGGGGTCGCGCTCCCATGCCGAGGGCGTGAAAAAGGAGGCCCAGTTGTTGGGCTCCCGGCCGTCTTTCCCGGGCCGCCAGATGTAGTAATCCCGCTTGGGGCCCGTTTGGGATGCGCGGGACTGTGCAAACCAGGCGTGCTCGTCGGACGTGTGGTTGACGACAAGGTCCATAATAAGCCGCAGGCCGCGCGCGTGGGCTTCGCGCAGAAGCGTTTCAAAATCCTCCATCGTGCCGAATTCTGGCTGGATGGAGCGGTAATCGGAGATGTCGTAGCCGTTGTCGTCGTTCGGGGAACGGTAGATCGGGCAGAGCCAGAGGACGGTGACGCCCAGCTCTTTTAAATAATCGAGCTTTTCGAGGATACCCTTCAGGTCGCCCACGCCGTCGCCGTTTGAATCGCAAAACGACCGCGGGTAGATCTGGTAGACGACCGCTTCCTTCCACCATCTGCGTGCTTCGCTCATCCGTTTTCCTCCCATGTGAGCACGATCATGCTCCAGATTTGCAGCTCCGGCAGGCTGAGGCTCGCCACGAGGCCGCGGTCGGTTTTCTCCACCCGGAACGCCAGCGGGTGCGGCTGGCCGTCGCCGTCCGGCGAGGCCGCGTAAACCTGGCGGGGCACTTTTGGCACCTGCACGCGGATGCCGATGCCGCGCCGGGGCGCGGGCGTCTTTTTCCCGGTGTTCCAATAATCCTCGGCGTTGCCCGTGAGGTTGATGAGCTGCACCACCCGGTGCGTTTTGTCCTCGCGGAGCACCGTCCACACGCGGTCGGGCTGCGCGCAGGGGGAAAACGCGCCGTTTTCAAAGACGTATTCGCGGTTGTCCCCGCCCGAATGGGTCATGGAAACGTCGCGCAGGTCCGGGCCGTATAAAAGCGCGCCGTAGCGCACTAAAAAATCGTAATACCGGCGCAGGCGCGGCAGAAACGCCTTGCGCAATGTGGAATGATCCGGGTAATAGCCCTGCGTGAGCACGCCGTTTTCCCCGCCCAGCAGCAGATGGTACGCGCCGTTTGCCGCAATAGCCGCCGTGAGCAGCAGCGCCGCGTTCTCGGCTTCCTCCTCGCGCCCCTTTTTCCGGAAGGGGGCAAGGTACGCCGCGAGGATCACCGGCCGGCCCTTTCCGAAATACTTTGCCCACGCGATGAGCTGCTGGAGCTGGGAATACCGCTCGTACGGTTCCCACACCTCGATGTATACGGCGTCCGTTTCCTCCGCCACGGCTTCCGTGGGCCAGTTGCAGACGTTGTTGAAGATCAGCCCGCAAGCGGGATTCACCTGGGAAAGGGCCGCGCGCGCGTCCTTAATGAGCGCCGGGAACTGCTCCTCGAGCCGGATCTCCCGCGGCTCCCCGTCCGTTTTGGAAAAGCCCGTTTTCGGGTAGCCGTAGGTATCCATATGGATGCCGTCGAACCCCTCCGCGCGCAGGGCCTTGGCGTATTCCCCGATGATGTGCGCGTGCCAGGGGGAATCCGGCGCGACGTTCATGATGGTGAACACGTCGATGAACCGGAACGGCTCCCCGGCGCTTGTATACAGCACGCTTTCGGGGTGCGCCGCCGCGTATTCCCCGCTCGCCGCGTAAACCGCGCCGTAGGCCATGGCGCGGATGCCCCGCTCATGGCATTTGCGGATTTTGCGCTCGAGCACCTGCAGCGAATGCTCCTTGCCCATCAGGTCGCGGTAGCGCTCCTGCGGGGGCAGGTAGTCGTCGTGCCGGTAAACCCAATCGTAAAACTGCGCCAGGTTGATGTGAAATTTGAGCAGGAACTCCACGTCGTCGTCCGAAACGTCCTGCGGGCCGAATTCCGAAAGAAAGCCGTACCGCGGAGCCGTTTTCCAGCTCGCCGCCACGTCGAACGCCGTGGAGGCCCGGTCCACCTGCTCGCCGCCCTCGAACAGAGCCGCGTCCGCGCCGAAGCCCGCGAAATCGGCCGATTGCGCGGGCAGGCCGATATCCACGATTTTGGATTCGAAGCCGCCGAGCTCCAGTTCCACCTGCTTTTCCGCAACGGTGCGCAAAAGCTCCGTCACCCGCACCCGGAGACGGAGCGCGCGTCTGCCCGGCGCGGGGTTGCACAGCTCGGCGCGGAGCCGCACCGGTTCATCCTTGCCAAACTGTGCCTTGAGCGGAAAAAGATCCACGAAAAATTTCATCGGCAGAACCTTCCTTTCGCGCCGTTTTTTTCGCGCCGTTTTTTTCATGCCGTTCCGTTTCAAACTGCGCCGCAATATTTTGTGCCGTCGCGCGCCGTACGCGGCGTTATCCCTTCACCGAGCCGGCGGCGATTCCCTTGATGAAGTACTTCTGGAACGACAGGAAAACGATCACCGGCGGCAGCATCCCGATGAGCGCGGCGGCGGCCATGAGGTTCCAGTTCGCGCCGTAGGTCTGCTGGAAGCTCGCGATGGCGAGCGGCACCGTTTGCATCTCCTGCCGCTGCAGGAAGAAGATGGCGGTTCCGTAGTTGTTCCAGACGCCCACCGCGTTTAGGATGACCACGGAGGACGTGACGGGCTTGAGCAGCGGGAAAACGATGCGCCAGAACGTCATGGTGCGGCTGCACCCGTCGATGTAGGCGGCCTCCTCGATCTCGACGGACATGCCCTTGATGAACGAGGTGTAAAGAAAGATGGAAAACGGAAGCACCCCCGTGGTGAGCAGCAGAATCATCGCCCAATAGGTGTTGATTCCGTGAATCTGCTTCATGAGCGTATAGAGCGGCACCGTGATGATGATCGTGGGGAACAGCATGCTGAACAGGAACACGTTGAAGGAGATTTTGTGGAACAAATCTTTGTTGCGCGCGAACGCGTAGCCCGCCATGGAGGCGCACGCCACGAGCAGGAGCATGGCGAATACGGTGAGAATCAGCGAGTTCACCATCGCGCGGCCGAGGTGCGAGCTGTTCCACGCCGCCGCGAAGTTCCCGAAATACCACTGCGGCGCCAGGACGCTGGTCCACTTCTGCGAACTGAACGCCATTACGAGCAGCGAGTAGAACGGGATGAGCGCGAGGAGCATGAGCAGAATCGTCACGGCGATATGCGGAATGTTTTTTGCCGGATGCGCAGTCTTTTTCATCGGTTACAGCTCGACCTCCTTTCGGTTGATGATCACAAGGGAAACGGAAACCGGAACGAGAATGATGAAGAACATGATGATGGCCACCGCCGTGGCGTAGCCGGTGGAACCGCCGTACGCGTTGCGGTAAATGAACATGCTCAGCGATTCCGTGGCGAAGCCCGGCCCGCCGTTCGTGAGCGCCACGATCACATCGAACACGGCCAGCGAACCGATGATGTTGGTGATGACGTTGATTTTAATGGACGGAATGAGCAGCGGGAGCGTGATGCGCCACAACCGCTGGAAATAGCCCGCGCCGTCGATCATGCCCGCCTCGTACAAATCCGGATCGATGGACTGCAGCCCGGCCAGATAGATGATCATCGGGCCGCCCACAAACTGCCAGACGTTCACCGCGATGATGGCCCACATGGCGTTCTTCATGCTGCCGAGCAGGTCGTGAAACAGCCCGGGCGCATGGAGCGAGGAGAGGAGCTGGTAGTACGACCCCGTCTGCGGGGAAAGGATCATCAGCCAGATATACCCCATGATGAGGCCGCTGATGACGGCCGGGATGTACACCACCGTGCGGCCGACGCGGTCGTACCGGGTGTTGTGGTCGAAGATCAGCGCGTAAAGCAGGCCGAAGACGTTGAGCAGCACCGCGCTCACAAGCCCGAACTGCAGCGTGTTCCAGATATCGCGGATGGCGCGGCTGTCGTGAAAGAAATCGACGAAATTCTTCAGCCCGATGAATTTTCCGGGCGTGATCCCGTTGTAGTTCGTCAGGCTGTACCCGATGCCCCGAAACAGCGGGTAGATAAAAAAGACGAGGAACAGCAAAATGGCCGGAACCGCCATCAGATGGTAAAACAGATCGCCGGCTTTTTTTCTCATAGCAAAACCTCATTTTAATATGCGTGTCAAGCGCCGGAATGAGCGCCGAATGTCCGCCGCAAACGGAAGGGGAGCCGGGGCCGCCGCGCATGAACCGGAATTCACCGCGGCAGCCACGGCCCCACCCGCACGAAACGGTTGCATACCTGTCTCCGAACTCTTATCGGAGATTCCTGTCGTCAGCTCAGGCCCTTTTTCCAGGCCGCCAGCCACGCGTCGGCAAACGCCGAGGAGGTTTTGAAGCCGCCCGCGAAAAGCTCCTGGATCATCTTGCCCTGGTCGTCGCCGCTGAACCCGGAGGGCGCCGCGGCCCAGTCGAGCTTGGCTACGCTGCTGTCCTTGGTGACGGCCGAAACGTCATCCTTGAGCACGCCCCAGTTGGATTCGACGTTCGGATTCGTGCTGGGCTCCTGCTTCGCCTCGCTCACCGCTTTGAGGTTCTCGTCCTGCAGGATGTACGACAGAACCTTTTGGGCCGCGTCCACGTTCTTCGAGGTGCTGGAAAGATAGATGTTGCCGTCCGGCGCGCTGCCGATGGCGGGCTTGCTGCCGTCCAGAAGAGCCGGATAGTAGGTGATCCCCGCGAAGGAGGTATCCGAATTCACCTTCGCCACGTTGGACATGGCCCAGAGGCCCTGGCAGATGAACGCGGCCTTGCCCTGCGCGAACGCCGCGGTCTGGTTGTCGTAGGTGGCCGTGACGACGTCGGAATTGATCAGCCCGTCCTTCTGAAGCTCCAGAAGATCGGACGCGAACGTGGCGACGGCGCCCGAAGCGGAGTTATCCCAGCCAAGCGAACTGAAATTGCCGCTCAGCATCGCCTTCTGCTGGTCCACATAGCTCAGCTTTTCCATGGCCGGGGCCATCATCGTGAACTGCACCATCTGGTTGAGCATCCAGCCGTCTTTCGCGCCGATGTAAAACGGCGTAACGCCGGGCATCTTCGCCTTGATCGTCTTGAGGTTCGCCACAAATTCCGGCCATGTCGCCGCCTGTTTGAGGCCGAGCTGGCTGAAAATCTTCTTGTTGTAGATGAGGCCGACCTCCGTTTTCAAAAACGGCACGCAGTAGATCTTCCCGGATTTTACGTCGGTGGAATCGGTTTTCATCTCCGGGCTCAGGTTCGACCACCACGGCATGTTCGTGAGATCCACGAACTTGTTGTTGTCGATCATATCCTGCGTCACCGAGCAGCTGATGAGATCCGGCACGTCGCCCGAGGCCATCTTGACCTGCAGGGTGTTCGTCGCTTCCTTCTGGTACTGCTGCTCCACCGTGATACCGTCCTTGTTGGCGGCGTTATACGTTTTGAAAAAGGCGTTCCAGAAATCCACGAGTTCCACCGTTCCGCTGAAGAACACCAGCTTTATCGGCTTCACCGTGCTTGTTTGGCTCGACGAGCTGCTGCCCGATGTGGCGGCGCTCGACGCTTTTTTCGCGGAAGAGCTGCAGCCCGCCGTAACCGAAGCGAGCATCAGCGCCGCCGTGAAAAGGGCAACTGTTTTTTTGAACATACCTGTACCTCCTCCGGATTTTGAGTGGTCTTCTGTTTGCGTTTTTATTATAACTGCACAGAATTCATTTTGAAATTCCTATTATTTATGGTTCGGGTACGATTTTCTATGCAATGCTTGTCCGTTTTCCGTAAAAAGCGTATGGTATTAGTGGAAGCAAACGGGATGTTGCAAAACGCATCCGATGCGTTTTGCAACATCCGGCCAAAACGACGCTTGGGGCGTTCCGCCCCATTTTGCTGCGCTACGCTGCGCAAAACCGCGTCCTTTTGGAGCCCCCAGGCGGCCGGATTTTTATTTCGAGGTGAGTGCATTGGCGGGCAGGTGGCTGGATTTTATCCGGCGAAAGCACAACAGTATCGCGTTCAAGCTGCTGGTGGGCACGAGTTTTCTGGTGGTCTGCCCCATCCTCATCGCGTCCACCGTTTCCTACTCCCAGTATACGGCGAACCTGGAGCAAAAATCGGCCGACGCGAACTACCAGACCATCGTGCAGCTCTCCTACAGCCTCGGTTCCTACCTCGACCAGCTCTTTCAGGTTTCCGGCACGGTTTATTACAACAACGACCTGATGAACAGCCTTTCCGCCTCCGCCGGAACCGGCTACGCGCAGCTTCAGAAGGAATGGACGCTGGAGGAACAGCTGGGCGAAACGTTTATCAGCCCACGCGACGATATTCTGAGCGCGTACATCTTCGCGGACGGCCGGGTTTACCGCGCCGGGGCGTACAATCTGGCCGTTAACCCGGGAATCGATTACCGCTCCCTGAGCTGGTACCAAAGCGCGCTGAAAAGCGACACGGCCATCTACGTGCCCACGCATACCGACGAGTTCGTTTCGGATCCGCATCAGGTTTTTTCCGTCGTGCGCCGCATCAACAATATCGTCAAAACCGGGAAGCTTCTGGGCGTGCTCGAGATCAACGTGGATTACTCCACCATCCGTTCCATCTGCGACCAGATTCAGCCGGGAGTGGACGGCGGCCTGCTGATCGAGGACCAGAACCGATCCGTCATCTATTCGAGCGTTCAGAACAAGGACGACCGCGCGCTGTACGATCTGGTGAAGAAAAACAACCGAAAGTATTTTACGGCCACGCTGCAGGGCCGTCCATATATTCTGAGCTCCATCGCCGTGCCGGACGCGAACTGGACGATCATCTCCGTAAGCTCCGTGAAGGAACTCAACAAATCGGCCGCGCAAACCCGCAACATCACGTTTCTCATCGCGCTGCTCTGCGCCGTTCCCGCGGTGCTTCTGCTGTTTCTCTATATCCGCGATTTCCTGCGGCCGCTTCTGCGCATCGTGGCGCTCATGAAGGACGTTCAGGGCGGCAACCTCGACGTATCCTTCCCCGAAAAGCGCAAGGACGAAATCGGTTACCTCGGCTCCTCGTTCAACAAAATGGTGGCCGAAATCAGCGGCATGATTCAGGAAAACACCCGACTGGTGCGGGAGGTTTACGAAACCCGGCTTTTGCAGAACGAGGCCCAGCTCAACGCGCTCTACAGCCAGATCAAGCCGCACTTCCTGTTCAACACGCTCAATATGATCAGCCTTCTCATCCGCTGCAACAAAAGCGACGAGGCGCTCGGGAGCATCGAGAAGCTCAGCGACCTGCTGCGCGGCATGACGCACGCGAGCCGCGATATCACGGTGCGCGAGGAACTCGGCCTGCTCGAAGCCTACCTCGGCATCCAGAGCACCCGGTACGGCAGCCGCCTCGCCTACGAGATCGACATCGACCAAAGCCTCTACGGGTACGTCATTCCGGCCCTCACCTTCCAGCCCATTGTGGAAAACACCATCGTGCACGGGTGCGAAAAACAGAATAAGAGCATTTTCATCCGCATCTCCTCGCACATCGGCGGGCGCACGGTGGAATTTTTGCTCGAGGATAACGCCGGCGGCATGAGCTCCGAAACCCTCGCCACCCTGCGCGGCGAACTCAGCCGCGCGCAGTACGAGAGCCGGCGCTTCGACGCCGGAAGCGCCGGCCCGCCCAGGGGCGGCCGGGGCATCGGCCTGCTCAACGTCAACCAGCGCCTCAAAATGAAGTTCGGCGACGAATATGGGCTCCTGATCGAAAGCGCGGACGAAACCGGCACGCGAATTCGCCTGGTGCTGCCCAAATACGGGTATTCGGAGGAAACCGGCGATGTATAACCTTATGATCGTGGATGACGAGCCCCTGATGCGGGAATTTATCAAAACGAACATCTCTTCCATAGACCCCGCCTGGCGCTTCGCCGGTGAGGCGTCGGACGGCGCCGAGGCGCTGCGTTTTCTGGAAAATCATACGGCGGACCTCGTGCTCACCGATATCAAGATGCCCGTGATGGACGGCATCGAGCTCTGCCGGCGGCTCAAGGCGAAGAATCCGCGCCAGGAGATCGTCATTCTTTCCGGCTACGACGAGTTCGCCCTCGCGCAGGAGGCCATGAAGTATCAGGTTCACGGGTATCTGCTCAAGCCCATCAAAATACCGGCCCTGCAGGAGGTGCTCGCGGAGGTCGTCGCCGCTCTGGAGCGAAACTCGAAGGAAGAGATCGCCCTTCAGGCCATGCGGACTTTGAACACGGATTACAAAAGCCACATCTGCCGCAGCTACCTGCGCGCCGTCATCCAGAACTCCAACACGGAGATCAAGGCCCTGCATCCGATGGTCTACCGCCTGAAGCTCGAGCTGATGCAGGGCGAAGGCATCGTTTTGCTGCTTAGGCTGGATGTCGAGTCGCTCCTTCTCCAAAAGCTGCCGCCCGAAGATCTGGCCGTTTTCTATTACGTGCTCTACCAAATCGCCTCCGAGGTCGTGGAGGAAAGCGGGTCCGGCTGGGTCGTTCTGGATTCCGCCGAAAACACGGTGGCGTACCTCACGGCGGAAAGCCGCGAAGCGCTGGAACGCGGCTGCACGGAAATTTACGCGAAAATCTCCGCGCTCATGGCGGCGCACACGGGCCTCACCGTCACCGGCTGCATCGGCTCGGCCAAAAGCGATGTGCTCGAAATGGCCGCTTCCTACGAGGACGCGGCGCAGCTCACCGCGTTCTGGCTGTTGCATGGCGGAAACACGCTCTACCGCAGCGAGCCTTCCCGGCCCGGCCCCGCTTTTGCCAAAGCCGAAAAAGCGGCCGCGGGTATTGCGGCCAGTCTCGCGCAAAAAGATCAGGCCGGGTTCTACGCCGCCGTGGACGAATACCTCTCCGCTCCGGACGCTTCGGCTTTCCCGGATACACTGCGCTACCTGCTGTTTTTGCTGCAAAAGGTGCTTGCGTCCGGCTCCGATCCGGGCGGCGAGCGGTTCGCCGCCTGCCTCGGCGGCATCCGCAAGGCCGTTTCGGGCGGCGCGGCGCCCGATATTCCGCGCCTGTATCGGGAGGTTTTGCAAACGGCCGGCGGGAACGCGGAAAGCGCCCCGGAAAAAAGCGGGATGCAGCAGCAGGTGGACTGCGCGAAGGAATTCATCTACCGGCACTTCGCGGAGCCGATCACCCTTTCCCAGATCGCCGATTACCTGAACCTTTCCCCGAACTACCTCAGCAAGATTTTCCATGAGCTGGTGGGGGAATCGTATATCAAATTCATCACGCGCATCCGCATGGAGCAGGCGGCCAAACTGCTCACGGCTTCCCCGAAGCTCCACATCTCCGCCATTGCGGAGAAAGCGGGGTACTATAACCTCAAGCACTTTAACTTCGTGTTCAAGGAGTTTTACGGCGTCACCCCCACCGAATACCAGGAAAGCCGCTGATTTTTTCGGCCGCCAAAGGCGGAAAGAAATTTCCGGGGCCGTATCGGCGCGCCGGCTTTATGCCGCCGCGCCGCTGCTTTCCGCGCCGCTCTGCGCGGGGTGCTGCCGGCCCGCCACGTCGATGGTGTAATTCTGCGTGTAGATCAGCTGCGAGATCGGCACGATTTTGTAGCCCTGCTTCTGCAGGCTTTCGAGGATGCCCGGCAGCGCCTCGGGCGTGTGGAGCGCCGCGTTGTGGAACAGGATGATGGAGCCGTCGTGCACCTTGGAAAGCACGTTCTTCTGAATTTGAGAAGCGCCGATTCCTTTCCAGTCCAGGCTATCATCGTTGGATACAAAAGTGCGGGCGATGCCGCGCGGTTTTTTCCTCGCCGAAATGCGGGAAATCCGTTTAAACTCCGTTTATAATGGTATGGTAGGATGAGAATGAAAATGGGGTGATGGGGTGAACCGCATCATAGTCGTCGACGACGACGAATACATCCGCGAGCTTGTGTGCACGCTGCTTCGGAACGAAGGCTATCCGGTCGTGGAAGCCTGCGACGGGCGCGACGCGCTCCGGAAGCTGGGCGAACAACCGGTGGATTTGTGCGTGCTCGACGTGATGATGCCGCATATGGACGGCTTTGAATTTTGCAGGGCCGCCCGAAAGTACTACGAAAATCTCCCCATACTGATGCTGACGGCCAAGGGCGAAATCAGCCAGAAAATAAAAGGCTTCGATTTGGGCTGCGACGACTACCTCACCAAGCCGTTCGAAGGGGCGGAGCTGGTGGCGCGGGTTCGGGCGCTGCTCAGGCGGTACCATATCGACCTTGCGGAGAAAATTGCGGTTGGCAAAGTCAATCTGGATAAAAGCAGCTATACGGTTGCCGTAAACGGCCGGCAATCCGATATTCCCCGGAAAGAATTCGAGCTTTTGTATAAGCTGGGAAACAGCGCGGGCAAAACCCTGATGCGCGACGATCTGATCGAGGACATCTGGGGCTACGATTTCGGCGGAAACGAGCGCACGCTGGACGTCCATGTCAACCGGCTGCGCGAGCGCTTTCCCGCAGAGGAATGCGGCTTTAAAATCACCACCGTAAGAGGTTTGGGCTACCGGCTGGAGGTTCTGCCATGAGAGCAGCGGAAAAATGGCATCTGGCTTTCAACGTCTGCGTAGGGTCGCTCCTGATTCTGGGCTGCATCCTGCTGGGCTACGCGCTCTCCTCGCTGGCGTATCCCTACACGGGAAAACCGCCGGAGGTTTTTGTTCTCGTAATTTCCGTTACAGCCGGACTTCTGCTTTTCGCCGGCCTTGCAAAGCTTTTTTCCGTAATATTCCTGCACTCGAAAGCGGGCCGGGAGCACACCCGGCAGCGGCATTATTTTCTTGAAAGCACCGTAGAGGCGCTCAACCGCATTGCGCGGGGCGATTTTAACATCTCCATCGATATTCAGGAGCACGGCCCGTTCGCCGAAGTGGCGGAAAGCGTCAACAAAATGGCGCGCGAATTATCCGGCATGGAAGCGCAGCGGCAGGATTTCATCTCCAACGTGTCGCACGAAATTCAGTCGCCGCTCACGTCCATCAGCGGGTTCGCGGCGCTTCTCAAATCCGATTCGTTAACCGCGCAGCAGCGCGCGCATTATATCGACGTGATCGAAACGGAAAGCAAACGGCTTTCCAAGCTTTCGGATAATCTTTTGAAGCTTTCCACGCTGGAATCCGAAAACGCCCCGCTGGCGAAAAAGGATTTCCGTTTGGATAAGCAGGTGGAGCACGCCGTTTTGCTTCTCGAACCGCAGTGGATGAAAAAAAACATCGGCATCGACGCGCGGCTCGAAAAAGTCACCGTCCGCGCGGACGAGGACCTGCTCAGCCAGGTCTGGATCAATCTGATTCACAACGCAGTGAAGTTCACGCCGGAAAACGGGCAGATTCAGATAAAGATTCGCCGGCAGGAAAGCCAAATCGTGTGTTCCGTGGCCGACAACGGCGTGGGCATCTCCAAGGAGGACCAGATTCATATCTTCGAGCGGTTTTTCAAGGTGGATAAAGCCCGCGACCGCTCGCTGGGCGGCAACGGGCTGGGGCTGTCCCTCTGCAAAAAGATCGCGGAGCTTCACGGCGGCCGGATTTCCGTGGAAAGCGAGCCGGGCAGAGGAACCGAATTTACGGTGACGCTTCCGTGCTGAATGCGTTTACACCGCGTTTAACTTCCATTTAACCTCCGTTTACTTTGCAGCCGTAAAATAAGGCTGTAAACAAACGGAGGTTCTTTTTGATTAATCTTTAAGAGAAATCGTCAGGAAAAGCGGAAGAGCCCCGCTGTTTAATCTGTTTTCGGAGGTTTTGTTATGAACATGATTGAAGTCCGCTCGCTCGTGAAGCAATACGACCGGGCAAAGGAACCGTCCGTCAAGGGCATCGATTTTTCTGTGGGCGAGGGTGAGTTTTTCGCCTTTCTCGGCCCGAACGGAGCGGGAAAAACCACGACCATTTCGATTCTGACCACGACGCTTTCCAAAACCAGCGGCGAGGTTACGATTGCCGGGCTCGACGTGGAAGCGCAGGCCAGGCGCGTGCGCGAAAAAGTGGGGATTATTTTTCAGCAGCCCAGCCTCGACCCGCAGCTCTCCGCGGAAGAAAATATCCGGTTTCACGCCTGCCTGTACGGAATGTACGGCTACCGCCCGAGCTTTAAGCTGATGCCCGCGCAGTACCGCAGGCGCGTGATGGATCTCGCGGAAATCGTGGGCATACAGGATGCGCTGTTCAGGCCCATCAAAAAGCTTTCGGGGGGAATGCAGCGCAAGCTGGAGATCATCCGCAGCCTGATTCACACGCCCTCCGTGCTGTTTCTGGACGAACCGACGCAGGGGCTGGACGCGGTGAGCCGCCGCGGCCTGTGGGAATACATCGACACGGTGCGAAAAGAGAACGGCACCACGGTGTTTTTAACCACGCACTACATCGACGAAGCGGAAAACGTGGATAAGGTCTGCATCATCAACCACGGCCGAATCGCCACCTGCGGTTCGCCCGAAGAGATGAAGAAAAATCTGCTCCGGCAGCGGCTCGTTCTGGATGCGGACGACCGGGAGGGGCTGCTCGCGGAGCTTTCCGAAATGGGGCTTTTCCATAAAACCGAGAACCACATCATCGTGCCATATCAGGAGATGTCCGCTCAGGAGATCATCGCGCGGCTGAACACACGCCTCAGCGTGCTCAAAATCGAGGAGCCTTCGCTGGAGGACGCGTATATCGAATATTTGAAACTGGAGGGCATGGCGGCATGAGCGAACTTGCTTTCACCGTGAGAAAAAAATCCGGGCCGGCGCGCGAAATAAGCGGGGTAATCGCCATCATGGCGAGGGACATCACGCTTTTCTTCAAGTCGCCCATGACGATCATCATGAGCCTTTCGATGCCGATCGTCATGATGGGTATGCTGGGCGGGAGCTTATCGCAGAACATGGCGCGCGGGCTGGGGTTTAACTACAATCAATTCATGCTGGTGGGGATGCTCGTCAACATGCTGTTCATGACGACGACGATGGGGATGTCCTCCCTCGTGGAGGACCACACCACCGATTTTACGCAGGAAATGATGATCTCGCCCGTTTCGCGGTACAGCATCATCATCGGAAAAATACTCGGCTCCTCTTTCGGCGCGATTATCGGCATGTTCGGCACCGTCATCGTCGGGCTGTGCATGGGCATTTCCCTCAGCGTCGGCCAGCTGCTGCTCATCCTGCTGCTTTCTCCGCTGATGTGCCTCTCGGGAGGCGCGCTCGCCACCATCCTCATCGGCGTGATCAAAAGCAACAAAACGGCCAACATCGCCGTTTCGCTCATCACGATGCCGCAGATGTTTTTATCCGGCGCCATCATCCCGATCGGCAATTCGCACGGCATCCTGTACGTCATCAGCCGCCTGATGCCCATGACCTATTGCCTCGACCTTGTGCGCTCGGTCGTTTATGCCGGAACGCCGCAGTACAAAAGCGTGGTGCTCAACAACCCCGCCGTCGATTTAATCGTGATTCTCGTGCTGACGGCCGTCTGCCTCGTGATCGGAACCTACTTCTTCGCCAGAAGCGAAAAAAACCGGTGACGCAAAGCGCACCGGTTTTTTCCGCCCCGTTTCCCCGCTTTTCTATTGCAGCTGGCTTTCGCTGTAATAGCCCGATTCCACAAGTTCCTGCAGGTAATTGTATTTGGTAACGACCACCGGCGTCAGCAGATACGCGGGCACGGTTTTTTTGCCGTTGTTATACGAGGTTGTGTTGTTGATCGGCGGTTTTTTGCCGCTGAGCAGGGCGACCGCCATATCCACGGCGAGCTTCGCGAGCTTTCGCGTGTCTTTGAAAACCGTCATGGACTGCCCGCCCGCGACGATCGATTTTACGGAGGCGATTTCCGCGTCCTGCCCGGTGACGATCGGCCAGGGTTTGGTTTTCGTGCCATAGCCGTCGTCCCGCAGGGCGGAAATGATGCCCATGCTGATGCCGTCGTACGGCGAAAGAACCGCGTCCACCCGCGAGGCGGCATAGTATTTGCTCAAAAGGGATACCATGCGGACGTGGGCGGTGGCGCCGTCCCAGCGCAGGGTGGAAATCTGGCTCATTTTGGTCTGCCCGCTGAGCACCTTGAGCCGCCCGGAATCGATATAGGGCGAAAGCACGGACATCGAACCGTTATAGAAAAAATAGGCGTTGTTATCGTCCGGCGAGCCGCTGAACAGCTCGATCCGATAGTTCTTTTTATTTTTATCGAGCCCCAGCTCGTCCACGATGTACCGCCCCTGCAAAACGCCCACCTGATAATTGTCGAACGTCGCGTAGCAGTCGATATACGGGGTGTTCATGATAAGCCGGTCGTAAGAGACGACCGGAATTTTGGCGGCGTTCGCCTCCTCCAGCACCTCGGTGAGGGAGCCCGAATCAACCGCCGAGATGACGAGGCAGGAAACGTGTGCCTCGATCATGCTCTGAATCTGGGCGATCTGCGTCTTGACGTCGTTTTCCGCGTAGTCGAGCTGCGTGTTATAGCCGTTCGCATGGAACTGCTGCACGATATAGCTGCCGTCGTCGAGCCAGCGCTGGGAAAGCTTGGTCGGCATCAGGATTCCCACGGTATGCACGGTCGCCGCCTTGCTTCTGGCCGTGCAGCCGGGCACCTGCAGCAAAAGCGCCGCGCCGAGCAGCGCCGCAAGCGACCGTTTCAGCAATGAGTTCATGCCGATGCTCCCTCCTAACGCGCAATACAAAACAATCCGGCCTCCCGGTAAAGTTTGCCCAAACCTTACGGGAAACCGACACGAAGCCCTCGTAAGCTCTCACGAAAAAAGAAAATCCGCAAAAAGAATCCGCATGGAGTTTAAACCTATACTGAATCTACCCGAAAGGCCGCGCGTTTGTCAATAGAAGGGAACGAAAAAACCGCAAAGCAGCAATTCCGTTTCCACCTGAGAAAGCTGCGCTCCGTCTTCCCGGAATCGGGTGCGGCGAAGCGCGGCTTCTTTCAGGCTTTTACGGAATTGCTGGCCGAAACGGCGGTTATTTAATCACCTGAATGGACTTTCTGTCGCTGAAGAACGCCACGACGATCAGGAAGATCACGCCTTCGATCAGTTGCTGCATCTCGGTGGTCAGGCCGATCATCACAAGCCCGGTGGAGAGGATGAAGTACGTGAGAACGCCGACGATGATATTGAGGAAATTGACTTTGGCGCCGCCGGAAATGGGCAGCCCGCCGAGAACGAGCGCGATCAGAATCTGCGTTTCCATCATGTTTCCGCCGGTGGAGGTTACGGAACCGACCTTCACGACGTTGATAAACGCCGCGAAACCGGTGATGGCGCCCGCCGCCACATAGATGAGAAACTTGATTTTGTTCACCTTGATGCCGGCGAAGCGCGCGCCCGTTTCACCTGCGCCGATGGCCTTCAGGCTGCTTCCCAGTTTTGTGAACCGGAACAGCAAAAACACGATCAGCAGCACGGCGACCGTCAGCGGCAGCTCCACGGACGTCTTGTTGTAGGTCATGATGTTCATGGCGCCGTATACCGGCGAATTGGTCGTGAGGTAAGCGGTGAGGCCGCGGAAAAGGAACATGGTGCAGATCGTGACGATAAATGAAGCGATTTTCGACTTTACGAGGAAAAAGCCGTTGATCGCGCCGATGACGGCCCCCGTGACGATGCCGGCGAGAATGGCCAGCAGCAGGTTCGTTCGGGAAACATAGCAGACGACGATGGAGGCGATGGCAAGCATGGAGCCCTGCGAAAAATCCAGGCAGCCCATCGTCATGATGAGGAACACACCGGTTGCCGCGATCATCAGCACATAGGTCTGGTCGAGCAGCAGCTGAATGTTGAACGGTTTGAGCAGGCGGCCGTGTGTTAAAATCGAAAACAGCACGATCACGGCGAGCAGGCCAAACAGCGGCAGAATGGTGCGAAAAAATGGCTTGCCCAGGAATTCGCGAACCGAGAGGCGCGCGCCGTCTTTCCGAATTTCTTGATTGTTCATTTCCAACACGTTCACCCCTTAAACCATCTTTTCGATCAGGTGCTGATCGGTCAGTTCCGGATCGCGCCTGTATTCGCCGCTGATGGCGCCGTCCTTCATCACGAGGATGCGGTCGCTCATGCCGAGCAGCTCCATAATCTCTTCGGAAATCAGAATAATGGCTTTGCCCTGCTTGCGCATTTCGTCCATCAGCGCGTAGATATCCGCCTTGACGCGCACGTCGATGCCGCGGGTGGGGCTGTCGAGCACGATGATATCCGAATTCCGGCCCACCCAGCGGGCAAGAACCACCTTCTGCTTGTTGCCGCCCGACAGATTCGAGACGAACTGGCCCACGTTCTCCATTTTTACGCTGATCATCCGCGCGTATTTTTCGGCAAAGGCGTTGAGCTTTTTGCTCAGCAGCACGCCGCCCACTTTCAAAGAATCCATGGAGGGCAGGCAGATGTTGTCGGAAATGGAATCGTTGACGACCAGCGACTCGTTGTCGCGGTCTTTGGAGGCGTACGCGATGCTGTGTTTGATGGCGGTGGGAATGGAATTGACGCGGGTTCCGTCCGCCAGCGTAACCGAGCCGGTGCGGTCGTAGGAAGCGCCGAACACCGCCTTGCCCACCTCGTGCATGCCGCATTCGCTCAGGCCTCCGAAGCCCAGAATCTCGCCCTTGTGCAGCTCGAACGAAAGCCCTTTGAGCTGTTCCGGCACCGAAACGTCCTTCACCGAAAGCACGACTTCATCCGAAACCGGCTCTCCGAAATCCGTGCGGTAATAGTGATTGTCCAGCACGCGCCCCACCATGAGGCGCTTGAGGTCGTCCGGCGTCACGTCGCTGCTTTTCACGGTGTCGATAAGCGTGCCGTCGCGCAGAACCGAGATGGTATCCGAATGCTCGATGACCTCCTCGAGGTCGTGCGAAATAAAGATCACCGTGCTGCCCGCGTCGCGCAGGCGGTGCATCTGCTTGAACAGCTCGGCGCGCCCGTCGTGGCTCAAAGCCGTGGTCGTTTCGTCCACCACCAGAACCCGCGGGTTAAAGTAGGTGGATTTCACGATCTCCACCAGCTTGCGGTCCTCGAAATTGTAGTGGTCGAGCATGGCGGTTGCCGTGATGTGCGTGAACCCGTATTGGTCGAGCAACGCCTGCGCCTTGCGGTTCATCGCTCCGGTATTTTTGATGCCGAATGTGATAAACTGGCTCTCGTTCCCGAGAAAAATATTTTCCGCAACCGTAAGGCCCACCAGCGTGCCCGTTTCCTGCACGATGATGGCTACACCGCTCTGGTTCGCCTGCACCTGGTTATGCACGTCGAGTTCTTTGCCTTCCAGCACGAACCGGCCCGCATCGATGGAGTAAATCCCCACCAGCATGGAGCACAGCGTGGATTTTCCGGATCCGTTTTCGCCGATCAGCCCATGGATCTCACCCTTAGCAAACGACATATTGACGTCTTTTACGGCATGAGTCGGACCGAAGAATTTATCCACGTTTTCCGTCTTCAACATGATTTCGCTCATGGATTCCACCTCACTTTACTACCGCGCCTTTAACGGGCTTCGTCGTCGCCATAACGATGAAGAGCAGCGCGGCGCCGGTTACCACGTTCTGAATGGTGCTCGGAGCGCCGATTGCGACAAATCCGTTAAAAATCAGCGAAATAATAAACTCACCGATGACGATGGCGACGATCGGATGGCCGTATTTCCGGAACGCCAGGCCGAAAAACGTGCCCATCAGGGGCGTGAAGTTGCGTACCATGGAGGACATGTTCGAAGCGGCCGTCATGGAAGAGCCGTAGCTGATCGTCAGGATGCTCATGATGCCCACAAAAAAGCCGCACAGCGTAAATGCCGCCACCTTATAGCGGTCGACCTTGACGCCCATGTTTTTTGCCACAAATTCATTGCTGCCGATGGCGTAGGTGTAGGTGCCGATGCGGGTAAACCGCAGAATAAAGCCGGTGATGAAAAACGCGATGAGTGCCAGAATCAGGTTGGCGGGGTAGGTGCCGAACGCGGTGTACTGCGTTCCGAGAATCTGCTCCTGGCCGCGCGTGGCGAAAACGCTGAGGCTTTCATAAATCAGCGCAAGGCCGACGGTGACGATCATGGAGGGAATGCGCAGCTTGATGTAGACGATGCCGTTGACGACGCCGATGACCGTGCCGACGATAATCGGCACCAGAATCAGCCCCGCGTATCCGAACCGCGCGGCGAATTCGCACGCGAGAATGGACGACAGCACGACGTTCGCGCCGATGCTGAAATCGAACAGGCCCATCACGACGATGAAATACAGTCCGCAGCCCCCTACCGCGTAGATCAGGCTCGACTGAAGGTACGAAACGAGCTGGCCCGGCGCGCCGAACTTCGTCGGAACGATAATTTTGAAGATGCCCCAGCACAGAATTACAAGCAGCAGCAGGAGCATCAGGCCGTAAAAATTGGCGAAGACCTTGTGTGTTTTCAGCTTTTGTAACAGATTCTTCACCGAACTCATGCAATCACCCACCCAATTCTAATGAAGCCGACGGAGAACTCCCCCGCCGGCTCTTTCACAATTTCATACGAATGTCCGCCGAATCAGAAGAAAAAATCCGCCGCAAAAGTTTTACTTTGTGTTTTCATGCGGGTTTTAGCCGGATTTTGATCCGTTGTTTTACCGGAGTTTCGTATCCGCCATCCGTGGCGGCGTACGGAAATCAGCGAAGAGACATTGGATTCCGCCGGGCCGCTCCCGGCC
>JAEWAU010000013.1 GCA_023391535.1 Bacillota bacterium
GCACCGCCGCGGCCACGGCGCACAGCACGCGCGCAGCCCCCGCCCCGCACAGCGCGAGCGCGCATTCCCCGAGCGTGGCTCCCGTGGTGGCCACGTCGTCCACGAGCAGCGCCGTTTCCCCGTGAAGCGGCGCGCGGGCCTTGAAAGCGCCGCGCACGTTTTGCCGGCGCGCGGGCTTGCGCAGCGTGTGCTGAGGCGGAATATCCCGCGGCTTGCACAGAGCCCGGCGGTAGGGCACGCCGAGCGCGCGGGCAAGCTCCCGCGCGAGCAGTTCGGACTGGTTGAACCCCCTGCGGCGCACCTCGCGCCGCGTGAGCGGCACCGCCGTTACAAAATCGAACGAAACGCCCGCGCACTGCCTGCGCACGGCCGGCGTCATCCAGGCCGCGAGCGCCGGCGCGAAGGCCCGGCCCCGGAACTTGAAGCGCACAACCGCCTCGCGAGCCGCGCCCTCGTAGCGAAACGGCGCGGCGCAGCGCTCGAACGCGAAGCCCCGTTCCCGCCCACCGGGCAGGTCCTCTTCACGCGCAAACGGCAGATTCCGGCACAGCGGGCAGGGCAGCGGCAGCCCCCATTCCCCGCGGGGCAGCGCCGTGCCGCAAAAGGGGCACCGGGGCGGGAACAGCAGCCCGAGCGCCCAGCCTGTCAGCCGCGCGCTGAAAATCCCCATTCGCACCCCTCCTGAACGCGGCCGGCGGGCGGTGCCCTCACCCGGAACGCGAATACGTTTGAGCGAAATCACAATCCCGCTTTCGCGCACGGTTTTAATTTGGCGAAAGCGGGAAAACCGCTTCGCATAGCTCGTTCGCGAATTGCCGCGGCGCCAGCCGGCGGGCGGCGCCCGCACCCAGGACGCGAATACGTTTGAGCGAAAAAAACAACCGCTCTTTCGCGCATGGGTTCTTTCCGCGAAAGCAGCAAAATCGTTTCGCATCAGCTCATTCGCGAATTGCCGCGGCGCCAGCCGGCGGGCGGCACCCGCACCCAGGACGCGAATACGTTTGAGCGAAATCAAAATCCCGCTTTCGCGCACGGTTTTTTATTTTGCGAAAGCGGGAAAAACCGCTTCGCATAACTTGATTCGCGAACTGCCGCGGCGCCAGCCGCCGCCAGCCGCCGCTAGCCGCCGCCGCGCAGAAAGGAGCACAGGGCTGTATAGCGCAGTGTTTTGCGGCCGTTTTCCACCATCCGCTGCACCGTTTCCTCCCGGCCCACCACCACCACAAGCTCCCGCGCGCGCGTAACGGCCGTGTAGAGCAGGTTGCGGTAAAAAAGCTGCGGCGCGCCCGAGAACAGCGGCAGCACCACGGCTTTGAACTCGCAGCCTTGGCTTTTGTGCACCGTCACGGCGTAGGCGAGATCCAGCTCGTCCACGCATTCGGGCCCAAGTTCGGCCACGCGGTCGTCGAAGCGGATGCGCATGGCGCCGGTGCGGCGGTCGAGCGCCTCGAGCAGGCCCACGTCGCCGTTGAACACGCCCGCCCCCTGCTCGCCGTCGTCCTTTGTCCACGCCACGTCGTAGTTGTTGCGTGTCTGCATCACCTTGTCGCCCTGGCGGAACACGCGCCCGCCCACGGCGCGTTCGGGCCTTTCGGGCGAAGGCGGGTTGAGCGCCGCCTGCAGCGCGGTGTTGAGCTCGTTCGCGCCCAGTTCCCCGCGCCGCCCGGGCACCAGCACCTGAAGATCCCACAGCGGCGAAAAGCCGTAGGCGTCCGGCAGGCGGCGCAGCGCGAGGTCCGTCACCGTGGAGCGCACCTGCGCGGGCGTGTAGCGCGGCAGGAAGAAGAAGTTGCCGCCGCGCTGGGAAAGATCGGGCTGTTCGCCGCGCACAATGGCGTGGGCGTTTCGCACGATGAGGCTCTGTGCGGCCTGCCGGAACACCTGCTCGAGGCGCACGGAGGGCAGCACACCGCTTTCGAGCATATCGCGCAGGGCGTTGCCGGGGCCCACGGGCGGGAGCTGGTCGGCGTCGCCCACGAGCACCAGGCGGCACTGGAGCCGCAGCGCGCGCAGCAGCGACTCGAACAGGAACACATCCACCATCGAGAGCTCGTCCACAATGAGCGCGTCGCATTCGAGTTGGTTTTTCTCATTGCGCCCGAAATGCGGCGTGTCGTTTTCGGTGTATTCCACCTCGAGCAGGCGGTGGATGGTTTTGGCCTCGCGCCCGGTCACCTCCGCCATGCGCTTGGCGGCGCGGCCCGTGGGCGCGGCCAGCGCCACGTGCAGCCCCATGCCCTCGAACACCGCGATGATGGCGTTGATGGCCGTGGTTTTACCGGTGCCGGGGCCGCCCGTGAGGATCATCGCGCCGCTTTGCACGGCGGCGGCGATGGCCTCCTTCTGCTTTTCGGCATAGCGGATGCCGAAGCGCTCCTCGGCCTGCGCCACGCGCAGCTTCACATCCCCGAGCGCCGGGCGCGGCAACTCGAGCATCAGGCGCAGCCGGCCCGCCGCGTAGCTTTCGGCGCGGAAGGCCTCCGGCAGAAACACCGCGTCGCGCCCCGAAACCGGCGCGCGCGCAAGCGTTTCGTCCGCGCACAGGCCCTCGAGCTGCTCCTGCGCCGCGCGCGGCTCCACATGGAGAAGCGCCGCGGCGGCCGCCGTGAGCTTTTCGCACGGGATGAACGTGTGGCCGGAGCTGCCCAGATTGTGGCGCAGGATGTGGATAAGCCCCGCGCGGATGCGGAAGGCGCTGTCCGCCTCGAAGCCCATCTCGGCGGCGATGGCGTCGGCCCGCTCGAAGGAGATGTATACGCCGGATTCGCACAGCACGTAGGGGTTTTGGCGGATGGCGTCCACGGCCGTGGGGCCCATGCGCTGCCAGATGCGAACGGATTCCGCGGGCGTTACGCCGTACTGCTGCAAAAAGAGCATGGCGCTGCGCACGCCGAACTGCCGCTTGTAGTCCTCGCAGACGGCGAGCGCCTTTTTGAGCGAGATGCCCCGCACCTGCGTGAGCTTCTGCGGCTCCTGCTCGATGACGCGCAGCGTGTCCTCCCCGAAGGCCTCCACGATGCGCGCCGCCGTGGAAGGCCCGATCCCCTTCACGGCGCCGGAGGAGAGGTACTTGAGCATGGCCCCTTCGGTGGCGGGCAGGCTCTTTTCAAAGGACTGGATCTTGAACTGGCGGCCGTAGGAGGGGTGGTTCACCCATTCGCCTCGCAGGCGGATGCCGTCGCCCGGCGCGATCTGGAGCACCACGCCCACCGCCGTCACCAGCTCGCCGCCGCAATCCAGCTCGAACACCGTCCAGCCGTTGTTCGCGTTGTGGAAAACGATATTCTCCACCGTGCCGCCGATGGCGGTAAGCTCCTGTTCCATGAAACGGCGCGGCTCCTCCTCTTTGCCGGCCGGAAAGCCCGCCTCGCAGCGGCCTGCCGCGCGGTGAGCTTCCCGGCCGGATTCTATCTTTTTAGTATAATCTCAACGCGTCAGTTTTGCAATTCTCCTTCGAGAAAACCCGGCAGCTCGCCCGCCGAACAGATCTGCATGCCGGCAATGTCGCGCGCGAGCGTTTCGCACACGGCCCGCGTCTCCGCGTCCATTCCGGCGTCCACCACCACGATGGGCGGGCTCGGCAGGCGCATGTCGCGCGCGCGCGAGGCCATGGCGCGCACCTGGTATTCCAGGCTCTCGTCGTGCCCTTTGCAGCAGAGCACGAAGGCGCAGCGCCCGTGCCGCGGCAGCAGCAGGCAGTCCCGGATACCCCGGCACACCTCCGTTAGGCCCACCACGGCGAAAAAGCTGATCAGAACTCCCGCTACCCAACCCGACATAACGCTCACCTCACTGCATTTTATGTCCGCGAGGGGCGATTTGTTCAAACTTCCGAGTTCCTTTCCCACGCATTTTGGAAGGATGCACAAAAAGAGGAACAAAACGGAAAAAAGATGAAAAATGGGTTACCGCGCGCCGCCCCCGCGCTTTCCGCGGAAAACGCGGGGAAAAGAAACACGAAAACCCGACTGATGCAGGCAAAGCGGAAGAAATCCGCCGCACAGCCGGTAAACGCATAAAATTTGAATAGTGGAGGGAGGCAGCTTGCAAAACGGGTTGTAATGTTTTTGCGGATACGATATAATGGAAAGCGAATAGAAAGCCGCCCTTTCGGCATCACCGGGGGCGCCGCAAGCCGCGGCTTACCGGAAAGGGGTTCTTCCGATGTTTGAAAATGCGATTCTGGACGCGTGGGTTTCCGAAACGGCCGCTCTTACGAAGCCGGCCGAGGTCGTCGTGATCGACGGCAGCGAGGCTCAGCTCGAAGGCCTGCGCAGCGAAGCGCTCTCCACAGGCGAAATCATGAAGCTCAATGAAGAGCAGCTGCCCGGGTGCGTGCTGCACCGTTCCGCGCAAAACGACGTGGCGCGCGTGGAAGACCGGACGTTCATCTGCAGCCGCAAAGAATCCGACGCCGGGCCCACCAACAACTGGATGGACCCGAAAGAAGCCTACGCGAAGCTCGGCGCGCTGTTCCGCGGCTCGATGGCCGGCCGCACGATGTACGTCATCCCCTACTCCATGGGCGCGGTAGGCTCGAAGTTTTCCAAAATCGGCGTGGAGCTCACCGATTCCATCTATGTCGTGCTCTCCATGAACATCATGACGCGCATCGGCGCGCCTGTGCTCAAAAAGCTCGGCGCGAGCGGCGATTTCGTGCGCGGCCTGCACTCCAAGGCGCAGCTCGACGCGGAAAACCGCTATATCTGCCATTTCCCCGAGGATAACGCCATCTGGAGCGTCAACTCCGGCTACGGCGGCAACGTGCTGCTCGGCAAAAAGTGCTTCGCGCTGCGCATCGCCTCCTACCAGGGCCGGCAGGAGGGCTGGATGGCCGAGCATATGCTCATCCTCGGCATCCAGAACCCGCACGGCGAGGTCAAATACATCTGCGCCGCGTTCCCCTCCGCCTGCGGCAAAACCAACCTCGCCATGCTCATCCCGCCCGAGCACTACCGCGCGCGGGGCTACAAGGTGTGGACGGTGGGCGACGACATCGCGTGGCTGCGCGTGGGGCCGGACGGCCGCCTCTGGGCCGTGAACCCCGAAAACGGGTTCTTCGGCGTCGCGCCCGGCACCAACGATAAATCCAACCCCAACGCGCTGGCCGCCACGCGCAAAAACACCATCTTCACGAACGTCGCCTACAACGAGGACGACGGCACCGTGTGGTGGGAGGGCCTCACCAAAGAGCCGCCGGAGCATCTGATCGACTGGAAGGGCAACAAGTGGGAGAAATCCTCCGGCCAGAAGGCCGCGCACCCGAACTCCCGCTTCACTGCGCCCGCCGTGAACTGCCCGTGCCTGAGCTCCGAGTTTGAAAATCCGCAGGGCGTGCCCATCTCCGCCATCGTGTTCGGCGGCCGCCGCGCCAAAACGGCCCCGCTCGTGTACGAAAGCCGGAACTGGGAACACGGCGTGTTCGTCGGTTCGATCATGGCCTCCGAAACCACTGCGGCCGCCGCGGGCGCCGTGGGCGTAGTGCGGCGCGACCCGATGGCCATGCTGCCGTTCTGCGGCTACAACATGGGCGATTATTTCGCGCACTGGCTCGAAATGGGCGCGAAGATCCCCCATCCGCCGAAAATTTTCAACGTCAACTGGTTCCGCACGGACGATGACGGCAACTTCATCTGGCCCGGCTTCGGCGACAATATGCGCGTGCTGCTCTGGATGCTCGCACGCTGCGAGAACCGCGCCCGCGCCATGGAAACGCCCGTAGGCTACGAGCCCTTTCCGGAGGATATCGACCTCGAGGGCCTGGAGCTTTCGCGCGAAACGCTGCGGGGCCTGCTGCAGGTGGATAAAGATCTCTGGCGCGAGGAAGCGCGCGGAATCCGCGCGTTTTACGCGAAGTTCGGCAACGCGCTCCCGCGGGAGCTTGCCGCGCAGCTCGACAAGCTGGAGGCAAGCCTGAGCTGAAACGGGCGCATTTTCACGCGGGCATGAAAATCGAATTTTTTTTGCAGAAGGGCCGCGAAAGCGGCCCTTTTTCTGCCAAATTCCAAACTGTAATAAAAATGCTAAAATTAGTACTAATTCCGGCGGCAATATTTTAGGAAGATTGGGCGTTGTCCGTGTGGTAATATTCGGATGATTGAGGTATGATTATACTATAGGGCAAATTCCCAAAGAAAACCGGATTCGGTATTCCCCTCCGGCCGCGGGAAGCGGCGGGGCGGAATGCAGCGCTTCCCGCTCTTTTCCGCAAAACGCCGCGCGGGTGCGTTTTGCTCTTTACCATGAAATTACCGGAAAAGACTTTACACGGAAGAGTTTGTATGCTACAATACAGAAAAAGAAAATTAGACATTTTACATAAACACGACGAATTTGATATATACTTTTTTAGGCATTATTTTGTGCCTTTGCGCGGGTAAGCCCTTTTGGGAAGCCCGGCGCAGGCTCTGGCATCCATTTTCTGCGTATTCTGCATGTTTGCCCGCGGAGCGCGGCACGCGCCGCGCTCCGCGGGCGGATGGAGGTATATCATGAAAGATCAGAGCAAAAAATCCGGGGATGGGAAAGACGGACCTGCGCGGAAAAGGCCGGCAAAAGCGGCTGCGACCGCGGCGGCTGCGGCCGCGGCGGGAAAACGGCGCGCGAGGGCCGGCGGGACAAAGGCGAAGGCCGCGCCCCATCCGGGTACGCCTGCGCCGGGTAAAACCGTTTCGGCCGCCCGCGAGAAGGCCGTGCCGGATCTGTCCGGACCTCGGGCGGACCCGACGCTCCAAAAATTCGCGGAGGGCACCGAAACCCGCGCATGGGAGCTGATGGGCGCGCACGCGGGGCCGGGCGGCCGTGTAATTTTCCGCGTTTGGGCGCCGCACGCGAAGTCGGTTTCGGTGGTGGGCGATTTCAACGAATGGGACCGCGCCGCGGACCCGATGCGCCGCGTTTCCGGAGGCGTGTGGGAAGCCTCGGCGGAGAACGTTCGGGAATTCGACATCTATAAATACAGCGTGGAAACGGCGGAGGGCGAGCTGCGGCTCAAGGCCGACCCCTATGCCACGCACATGGAAACGCGGCCGGATACCGCCTCCCGCTACTACCCCCTCGGGGAGTACGAATGGGGCGACGCCGCGTGGTACCGGTACAAACAGGGCCGCGACGCACTGGCCTCGCCGATGAACGTCTACGAGGTGCACGCCGGTTCGTGGAAGACCTATCCGGACGGCAATCCCTTCGATTACGAGAAACTGGCGGACGAACTCATCGGCTACGTCAAGGAGATGGGCTACACGCACATCGAGCTGATGCCCATGACGGAGTATCCGCTGGACGATTCCTGGGGCTATCAGGTAACGGGCTATTACGCGCCTACCTCGCGCTATGGAAAGCCGAAGCAGTTCATGGAGTTCGTGGACCGCTGCCACCGGGCGGGCGTGGGCGTGCTCATGGATTGGGTTCCCGCACACTTCCCCAAGGATGCGCACGGCCTTTATGAGTTCGACGGCGGCTGCTGCTACGAGTATTCCGACCCGCTCAAGCGCGAGCACGCCGAATGGGGCACGCGCGTGTTCGATTACGGCCGGCCCGAGGTGCGCAGCTTCCTCATTTCGAACGCGATGTTCTGGATCGAGCAGTACCACGTGGACGGCCTGCGCGTGGACGCCGTGGCTTCCATGCTCTACCTCGATTACAACCGCGCCCCGGGCCAGTGGCGCCCGAATAGAAACGGCGGAAAGGAAAATCTCGAGGCCGTGGATTTCCTGCGCCAGCTCAACCGCTCGGTGCTGGAGGCGCATCCGGACGCGCTCATGATCGCCGAGGAATCCACCGCCTGGCCGCTCGTAACAAAGCCGGGCTACTCGGGGGGCCTCGGGTTTAACTTCAAATGGAACATGGGCTGGATGAACGACATGCTTTCCTATGTATCGCTCGACCCCATCCTGCGCCAGTACCACCACGGCAACATCACCTTCTCGTTCCACTACGCGTTTTCCGAGAACTTCATTCTGCCGCTCTCGCACGACGAGGTGGTGCACGGCAAACGGTCGCTCATCAGCAAGATGCCCGGCAGCTACAACATCCAGTTTGCAGGGATGCGCGTGCTGTTCGGCTACATGATGGCCCATCCGGGCAAAAAGCTGCTGTTCATGGGCGGCGAGTTCGGCCAGTTCAAGGAATGGGATTACCACACGGCGCTGGATTGGAATCTGCTTACCTACGAACGCCACGCGCAGCTCAAGGCGTATTCGGCGGCCCTCAACCGCTTTTACCTCGAAACCCCGGCTCTCTGGGAGGTGGATTCCTCCTGGGACGGCTTCAAGTGGATTTCGAACGACGATAATACCCAGAACATCATTGCGTTCCGCCGCATCGCCAAAAACGGCGACGAGCTGATCGCACTGTGCAACTTTGCGCCCGTAACGCGCGAAAACTACCGTATCGGCGCCCCGCAAAAGGGCGGCTACGCAGAGGTGTTCAACTCCGACGCGCGGGAATTCGGCGGAACCGGCAAAGGCAACCTGAGCGTGGTGCCCACCGAGGACGTGCCGATGCACGGCTACCCGCAATCCATCGTGCTCACCGTGCCGCCGATGGCGGCCGTCTATTTTACATATCGCGAGATCAATCCGGAAAGGGAGGAAGACTGAGCTTATGTATCGAAAAATGGAATGCGTCGCGATGCTGCTTGCCGGAGGCGAGGGGAGCCGTCTGGGAGTTTTGACAAAAAACCGCGCCAAGCCGGCGGTCCCCTTCGGAGGGAAATATCGCATCATCGATTTCACCCTTTCCAACTGCGTGAATTCGGGGCTTTACACCGTGGGCGTTCTCACGCAGTACCAGCCGCTCGAGCTCAACGAGTACATCGGGAACGGCCAGCCGTGGGATCTCGACCGCCTCGAGGGCGGCATCCACGTGCTTCCGCCCTACCAGCGCCGCCGCGGGGCGGATTGGTACAAGGGCACGGCCAACGCCATCTACCAGAACATCTCGTTTATCGATCGCTACGACCCCGATTACGTGGTGGTGCTTTCGGGCGACCACATCTATAAGATGGATTACTCCAAGATGCTGGCGTTCCACAAGGCCAGCGGGGCGGACTGCACCATCTCGGTGCTGGACGTGACGATGGAGGAGGCCACCCGCTTCGGCATCATGAACACGCACGAGGACGGCCGGGTTTACGAGTTTGAGGAGAAGCCGAAGAAGCCCAAGAGCACCAAGGCTTCCATGGGCGTGTATATCTTCTCCTGGAAGAAGCTGCGCCGCTTCCTGGAGGAAGACGAGCAGAACTCCGCCTCGCAGAACGATTTCGGCAAGGATATCATTCCCGCCATGCTCAAAGAGGGCGCGGCGCTCTACGCCTACCCCTTCGCGGGCTATTGGAAGGACGTGGGCACTATCGACAGCCTCTGGGAGGCCAACATGGACCTGCTCGACCCGAACTGCCCCATCAATCTGAACGACCCGGCCTGGAAAATCTATTCGCGCAGCCCCGTGGTGCCGCCGCACTATGTCGGCGCCGAGGCGCGCATCGAAAATTCCATCGTGGCGGAGGGCTGCTCCATCGAGGGCGACATCGCGGGTTCGGTGCTGTTTGCGGGCGTGAGCGTGGAGCGCGGCGCCGTGGTGCGCGATTCCATCATTATGCCGGGCGTGCACATAGGCAAGGGCGCGCGCGTGCAGAAAGCCGTGGTGGCCGAGGATGCGGATATCGGCGAAAGCGCCATCGTGGGCTTCCGTTCGGATGAGCTGCACCGCCAGAAATTCGGCATTACCGTGGTGGGCGACGGCGTGCGCGTCGGGCCGAAATCCAGCGTCATGGAGGCGTCGGTGCTCGATTCCGACGTTCCGGAGGTGAAGGCGATATGAACAACCGCGCGTTCGGCATCATTTTTTCCAATATGCACGACGAAACGGTGCAGGAGCTCACGCTCAAGCGCACCATGGCGTCCATCCCCTTCGGCGGCCGTTACCGCCTCATCGATTTCGCCCTTTCCAACATGTATAACTCCGATATCACGAAGGTCGGGGTCATCACCAAGAGCAACTACCAGAGCCTGATGGATCATCTCGGCTCCGGCAAGGAATGGGATCTTTCGCGCAAGCGCGAGGGCCTGTTCATCCTTCCGCCGTTCGGCAGCGCGCACGCGGGGTTCTATAAAAGCCGCCTCGAAGCGCTCATCGGCATCGGCGATTTCATCGAGCATTCCGCGGGCGATTCCATCGTCCTCACGGACTGCGACAACATCTGCAACCTCAACTACAACATCCCGCTCGAATACCACCTGAAAAATCACGCGGATGTTACGGTGATCTGCAAGCGCGCCACGGGCGAGGAGCTGGGCGGCGGCAGCCTCGTGGCCTACAACCGCGGGGAGGACGGCCGCGTGTCGGATATCCTCATCGCCCCGCGCGACGCGCAGCAGGAATACAGCTACGGCCTGAACATGTGGATCGTGCGCCGGGGCTTCCTCGAAAGCGTGCTCGAGGAGGCGCGCGCGCACAGCCTGGAGAGCTGGGAGCGGGATATTCTCCAGAAGGGCTGCGCGAAGGCCCGCGTTTTCGCATGGGAGCACGAGGGCTACGTAGGGCGCATCAACAGCCTGCAGCGCTATTTCCGCATCAATATGGACCTGCTTGGCGCCGCGGTGCGCGACGAGCTCTTCTTCCGCCACGGCCATATCTACACCAAGGTGCGCGACGAGGCGCCCGCGCGCTACGGGGCGGGAGCGAAGGTGGCAAACTCTCTCGTGGCCGACGGCTGCGTCATCGAGGGCGAGGTGGAAAACTCGGTGCTGTTCCGCGGCGTGAGCGTGGGGCGCGGTGCCAAGGTAAGCAATTCCATCGTCATGCAGAGCGCCCGCATCGATTCGAACGTCAAGCTCAACTATACGATCATCGACAAGGACGTCATGGTGAAGGATAACCGCATCCTTATGGGATTTGACAGCTATCCCCTTTATATCGCAAAGGGCAGCGTCGTGTAAAGGCGCCCGGCAAAACGGCCGGGCGGGCACGCCCATTGAAAGGCGGCCGAAGCCGCAGGCGGCCGAAGCCGCAAGCGGCAAAAACCGCCGAAAGCCGCGCAAGTGGTTCGATCGGGAAAGAAGGGAAACGTATGAGTACGAAAAACAGCGGGCAGGAAAAGGCGAAGCGGCCGCGCAAAGCGGTTCCGGGAACGCCGGTTGTCCCGGTCACACCGGTCACACCGGCCGCATCGATAAAACCGGCCGCGAAGCCGGAAACCCCAAAGGCGAAAACGGAAAAGGCGGCGGCGCCGCGCAAAAAGCGGGCGCCGGCAAATACTGCGGCCGAAAAGCCGAAGGCAATCGCGCCGGTTGAGGAGAAGCCGAAGGCAATCGCGCCGGTTGAGGAGAAGCCGAAGGCAATCGCGCCGGTTGAGGAGAAGCCGAAGGCAGCCGCGCCGGTTGAGGAGAAGCCGAAGGCAGCCGTGCCGGTTGAGGAGAAGCCGAAGGCAGCCGCGCCGGTTGAGGAGAAGCCGAAGGCAGCCGCGCCGGTTGAGGAGAAGCCGAAGGCAGCCGCGTCTGCGGAAGAGAAGGCCGCTCCGGCAGCAGAAGCCGAAGCCCCGGCGCAGCCGGAACCGGAGGTTCTGCCTCCGGCGCAGCCGGCGGAGGTCATAGCCCCGGCGCAGCCGGCGATGAAGGTGCTGTTCGTCGCAGCCGAAGCGCTGCCGTTCATCGCCACGGGCGGGCTGGCCGACGTGGCCGGCTCGCTGCCCCGCGCGGAGAAGGCGGGCGCGGACGTGCGCGTGGTGCTCCCGCTCTACGGCGAGATTCCGGCCGCCTTGCGCGAGGGCATGACCTACGTGACCAACTTCTACGTCCCCGTGTCGTGGCGCAGCCAGTACTGCGGGGTTTTCCAGGCGGAATACGGCGGGGTCACCTACTACCTGCTCGATAACGAGTATTATTTCAAGCGGCAGGGCATTTACGGGCAGTACGACGACGCCGAGCGCTTCGCGTTTTTCTCGCGCGCCGCGCTGGAACTGTGCTTCCATATCGATTTCAAGCCCGATATCATCCACAGCAACGACTGGCACACCGCGCTCGTTCCGGTGTTCCACCGCGCGTTTTACGGCTACACCGAAATCGGCGGCGCCAAAACGGTGTTCACCATCCATAACGTCCAGTATCAGGGCAAATACGGGCGGGAAACCCTTTCGGATATCCTCGGGCTGCCCCAGTGGGCCTATCCGCAGGTGGAATACGACGGCTGCGTCAACTTCATGAAGGGCGCCATCGTCACTGCCAGCGCCGTCACCACCGTGAGCCCCACCTACGCGCAGGAGCTGCGCTTCCCCTATTACGCCTACGGACTCGACCGCATTTTGCAGGACTGCAGCTATAAGTTCTCGGGCATTCTCAACGGCATCGATACCGAGGATTACGACCCCGCCGCGGACCGGAGCATCTTTAAAAACTACACGGCGGATGATCTTTCCGGCAAGGCCGAAAACAAGAGGGGGCTCCAGCGCCTGCTCGGGCTGCCGGAGGACCCGAACGCCATGGTCATCGGAATGGTGACGCGCCTGGTGGAAAACAAGGGCGTGGAGCTCGTGAAGTACGTGCTGGAGGAGCTGATGAGCCACCACGTGCAGCTCGTGCTGCTCGGGAAGGGCGATTGGGCCTACGAGAACTATTTCTGCGAGATGGAGGGCCACTTCCCGGGCAAGCTGGCCGTGCGCATCGGCTTTATTCAGGATCTCGCGCGCAAGGTGTACGCGGGCGCCGACGCGTTGCTCATGCCGTCCAAAACCGAACCGTGCGGCCTTTCCCAGATGGTGGCCATGCGCTACGGCACCGTGCCCATCGTGCGCGAAACGGGCGGCCTGTGCGACAGCGTGGTGGACGCGGGCACGCAAAACGGCTTCGGCTATACCTTCCAGTCGTTCAACGCCCACGATATGCTGGGCGCCATCGCGCGCGCCGAGGGCGCGTTCGCGAACAAGCCGGTGTGGAACGGCGTAATGGCGCGCGCCGCGCACGCGGACGTGAGCTGGAACCGCTCCGCCGCGGAATACCTCGCGCTCTACCGCCGGCTGCTGGGCCGCTGACCCGCGGCCTCAGGCCGCCGGGCGGCGTTTCGGCACCGGAAAAACCTGGCACGCCGGGGTGCTGCAGCATGCGGAATGCTTCGCACGCTGCCGCGCCCCTTTCGGGTTCCCGCACCCCGCGGCAAGCGCGCGGGGAACTTTCGTAATTTCCCTGCCACTGGAAATTCGTTTCAAACCGGACGGAGGACATTTTTTACCATGAAAACCATGTACACCGCGGAAACCATCAAACGGGGCATCCAGACCAAGCTGGAATATCACTTCGGCGTCACGCCCGAAAACGCCACCAACGAGCAGCTCTACAAGGCCGCCGCCATGATCGTGGAGGATATCCTCACGAACGGGCATATGGAGTTCCGGGAGGCGGTTTCCCGCAAGGGCGCGAAACAGGCCTACTACCTCTGCATGGAGTTCCTGCTGGGGCGCTCGCTCAAGAACAACCTGTATAATCTCGGGCTCACCGAAGCGTTCGGCGCGGCCGTGGAAAGCCTGGGGGCGGATCTCGGCGCGCTCTACGAGTGCGAGCCGGACGCGGGTTTGGGCAACGGCGGCTTAGGCCGGCTGGCTGCCTGCTTTCTGGACGCGGCGGCCTCGCAGGGCTACCCCGTGATGGGCTACTCCATCCGGTACGAATACGGCATCTTCCGCCAGAAGATCGTGGAAGGCTGGCAGACGGAGCTTCCGGATTTCTGGCTGCCGGGCGGCGAGGTGTGGCTCGCCCCAAGGTTTGACGAATCCGTGCGCGTGCTGTTCGACGGCGACGTGCACGAGGACTGGCACGACGGCTACCACCACATCGAACAGCAGAACTGCACGAGCGTGCTGGCCGTGCCCTACGATATGATGATCTCAGGCTACAAGGGCAGAAGCGTCGCGCTGCTGCGCCTGTGGGACGCGCAAAACGATACGGTGGACCTTTCGCTGTTCAACCAGGGCGATTATATGCGCGCCATGGAGCAGAGCACCATGGCCGAAGTCATCAGCAAGGTGCTCTACCCCTCCGATAACCACCCCGAGGGCAAGAGCCTGCGGCTGCGGCAGCAGTATTTTCTGGTTTCGGCCTCGGCGCAGGATATCATCCGCCAGCACCTCTCGCGCTACAGCACGCTCGATAACCTGCCGGAAAAGGTGGCCATCCACATCAACGAAACGCACCCCGCGCTCGTCATCCCGGAGCTGATGCGCATCCTCATGGACGACTGCGGCTACGGCTGGGACGACGCGTGGAGCCTCGTGACGCGCACGGTGGCCTACACCAACCACACCGTGATGAGCGAGGCGCTGGAGATCTGGCCCGAGCCGGTGTTCAAACAGCGCCTGCCGCGCATTTACCAGATCGTGAAGGAGATCAACGAGCGGCTGTGCCGCGCCCTCTGGGAATACTACCCGGGCGATTTCAAGAAGATCTCCTACATGGCGGTGCTCGCCTACGGGCAGGTGCGCATGGCCAACCTCTGCGTGGCCGCCTGCCCCAGCGTGAACGGCGTTTCCAAAATCCACTCGGAGATCGTCAAAAACGAGCTGTTCGCCGATTACGGCCGCGCTTTTCCCGATAAATTCCGCAACGTGACAAACGGCATCGCGCACCGCCGCTGGCTCTGCCAGGCGAATCCCGAGCTGTGCCGCCTGGTTTCCTCGCTCATCGGCCCGGGCTTTGTCACCGATGCGAGGCAGCTCGAAAAGCTGCGCGATTTCCAGAACGACGAAAGCGTGCTCGCGCGCCTCGCCGAGGTGAAGGCCGCCAACAAGCGCCTGCTCGCGCAGTACGTCAAAGAGAAGCAGGGCATTACGATCGACCCGGCTTCCATCTTCGACGTGCAGGCCAAGCGCCTGCACGAATATAAGCGCCAGACCCTCAACGCGCTGCACATTCTGGCGCTCTATTCCAAGCTCAGGGCCAATCCGAACCTCGATATCGCACCCCAGACCTTCCTTTTCGCGGCCAAAGCCGCGCCGGGCTACGATATGGCCAAGGAGATCATCCGCCTCATCTGCTGCATCGCCAAGGAGATCGACGCGGACCCGGTGATCTCCCAGAAGCTCAAGGTGGTGTTCCTGGAGGATTACCGCGTCACCCTCGCGGAGATGCTGATGCCCGCGGGCGAAATCAGCGAACAGATCTCGCTTGCCGGCACCGAGGCCTCCGGAACCGGCAACATGAAGCTCATGATCAACGGCGCCGTCACGCTCGGCACGCTCGACGGCGCCAACATCGAAATACGGGACGCCGTGGGCGACGACAACATCCTCATTTTCGGCCTTACGGCCCAGGAGGTGGAAGACGTCAAGCGCGGCGGCTACAGCCCCACCGCCGTTTACCAGAACAGCCCCGAGCTGCAGGACGTGGTGGCCCGCCTCAACGCCGGCGTGGGCGGCGTGAAATTCCGGCGCATCGCCGATTCGCTCCTGAGCGGCAGCCGGGCCGACCCGTACCTCGTGCTGGCCGATTACGCCTCCTACGCGAACGCGCATAAAGAGGCGCTGCGCCGCTATGCGGACCCCAAAACCTGGAACCGCATGGCGCTTCTCAATATCGCGGGCGCCGGGGCCTTTGCGGCCGACCAGGCGCTGGGCCATTACGCGAAAGAGATCTGGCACATCGAAAGCGTTTAACAGCACCCGGCCAAAACGACGCTTGGGCGTACCGCCCGTTTTGCTGCGCGAAACCGCGTTCTTTTGGCGCTTGCAGCGCAAGAGGGCTGTTGCAAAATGAATTCCGATTCATTTTGCAACAGCCCCGCGCCCCTTTTTCACGGAAACGGAGGGAACGATTTGGAGCTATGGGATCTGAGCGACGCGCTCCGGCGCCCGCTCGGGCGCACGCACCGGCGGGGCGCCCCTATGGAGCCGGGAACCTATCACACGGTGGTGTGCGTGTGGACGGTGAATTCCCGCGGGGAGATCCTGCTCACCTTGCGCGACCCGCGCAAGGACGTATACCCCCCCGGCATGTGGGAAAACACTGCCGGTTCGGCCTTCGCGGGCGAGGAGAGCGCCCCGGCCGCCGCGCGCGAGCTGTTCGAGGAAACGGGCATCGCGGTAAAGCCGCGGGAGCTGCTGCTTCTGGGCACGCGGCGCGAAAAAAGCGCCTTTGCCGATACCTACGCCGTGCGGCGGGATATTCCGCGCGCCGCGCTGTGCCTGCTGCCGGGCGAAACGGTGGATGCGCGCTGGGTGACGCTGCCGCAGCTCGATGCGCTTATGGAGCGGGGCAAGGTGGCGAAGCCCGTGTGCGAGCGCCTCGCGGAGGTGCGCGAAAAGTTCGAGGCGTTTTTAAACCGGGTTTGAGCGCGCCGCGGGAAAAACAAAGCAGGGGCTGCCGCGAAAGCGGCAGCCCCAGCTTTGTATATGCCCGGCCCGGCGTTTACAGGTTGTAAACGGCGAGCAGGACGAAATTGAGGATGAACAGCCCCGCGACGCCGTAGACCACCGGATGGATCTCCTTGGCTTTGCCGCGCAGCAGCTTGACGAGCACAAAGGTGATGAAGCCGAACGAGATGCCCGTGGTGATGCTGTAGGTGAACGGCATGAACGCCACGGTGAGGAACGCGACGGCCGCGTCCTCGAAGTTGTGCCAATCGATGTTCGTGATGGAAGCGATCATCAGGATGCCCACAACGATGAGGGCCGGAGCGGTGGCGGCGCTGGGCACGATGCCCACAACGGGCGCCAGAATGAGGCACAGCAGGAACAGAATGGCGGTGGTGAGCGCCGTGAGACCTGTGCGGCCGCCCTCGGCGATGCCGGCGGAGCTTTCCACATAGGTGGTGGTGTTCGAGGTGCCCACGAAGGCGCCGGTGATGGTGGCGGAAAGGTCGGCGAAGAGAGCGCGGTCGAGGCGGGATTTCACGCCGCGGCCCGCGGTGAGGAGCTTCTCATCGTCGTCGCTGAAGATACCGGTGCGGCGGCCGGTGCCGATGAAGGTGCCGAGCGCGTCGAAGATATCGGTGAGTACGAAGCCGATGAGAGCGGTGAGGGTGAGGGCGATGCGGACGCTGCCCTTCGAGTCGAACACCAGCCCGCCGAAGTCAAACTTGCACCAGGTTTTGCCGATGGAGGAAACGGAGGTGGCGATGGAACCCGGCGTGACGGAGATGGAGCCGAAGAACGCCGCCGCATTGTTCACGTTTGCGGGCAGCGAGGGGAAGAACGCGTGCGGGTTCACGCCGCCCACGATTTCGAGCATGCAGATGGCCGTGGTGGCCAGAATCCCGATCAGGATGGAGCCCTTGACGCGCAGCACCATCAGAATCAGGATGATGGCGATGCCGATGAGCGCGAGCTGCACGGACGGGTCGCGGAAATTCACCAGCGCCGGAACCGCGGAGGCGTTGGCGACGATGGTGGCCGTAGCGGGCTTGTCGCCGTACATCACGTAGGTGCCGGGGTCGGACGTGAACTTCAGAAGCCCCGCATCCTTAATGCCGATATACGCGATGAACAGCCCGATGCCGCCGCCGATGGCGTTTTGCAGGATCTTCGGCATGGCGCGGATGATGACCTTGCGGAAGCCGGAGACGGTAATGACGATGTTCACGAGGCCACAGATGAGCACCATCGCGAGGCCCTGCTCCCAGGTGAAGCCCATGACGCCGCAGACGGTGTAGGTGAAGAATGCGTTGAGGCCCATGCCCGGAGCCAGCGCATACGGCACGTTCGCAAAGAACGCCATAACCAGCGTGCCTACCACCGAGGCAATGATGGTGGCCACAAAGATGGCCGTGGGGTCAAAGGGGTTGTTTTTGGTGCCGGCCTGCTGCAGAATATTGGGGTTTACAAAGATGATGTACGCCATGGTAAAGAACGTGGTGATGCCGGCGATAATCTCGGTGCGCGTGTTGGTGCCGTACTGCTTGAGTTTGAACAGTTTTTCCATTCGCTCTTCCTCCGTTTTCTTTCGCATCGGCCCCGGCCGGGCGCGGCGCGCCGACGTTTCCGCCTCCGGCCGGGAAACACCCCAATATTCCCCGGATGAAGCCCGAAACGGCGCGGCGAAACCGCAGCCCCTTTTTGCATTTTTGCCGGAACCGATGCCAGTCCCTCTTCCCACCCATTTCCTGCAAGTCTTCCCGGAAACCGCAAAAAACGCATGCAAAAATCCAACCGGAAAAGAGAGGAACGCGACGATGCGCCCCTCTCCCATGTGGCGGATGGAAATCGGCATTATGCAGAATCCGATAAAAGCCCGCGCAAAAAACACTTTTATTATAGGGGAAAGAAACTGGAAAATCAAGCGCGAAAGGCGAAATTGCACATTTTGGAGCGAAAAAAACCGCAGCCGGATTTGCAGACCCGCACGGCCCGCTGTGCGCGGCGGAGGCCGGCCCGGGGCCCCCCCCCGCCGGCC
>JAEWAU010000052.1 GCA_023391535.1 Bacillota bacterium
CGCCGGAGCCGGCTTTGGCGTGGTATAATAAGATATAATAAGAACAGCGCATGAAACACAAAAGCAGCGCGGGCGCGGCCCGCAGCGGGTGCGACCCGCGGGACGGAGAGCGGAACAACGTGATCAAATGGCTGGCGCATTTGCGAACAATCAACCGGCACAAGCGGCTGGTGCTGCAATACTGCTTCCGGGCCGGGCTTTACCGGCAGGGGCTGCTGCACGACCTTTCCAAATACAGCCCGGTGGAATTTCGGGTGGGGGCGCGGTATTTTCAGGGGAACCGCAGCCCCAACGACGCGGAACGGCGCGCGCGGGGGTACAGCAGCGCGTGGCTGCACCATAAGGGGCGCAACAAGCACCATCTGGAATACTGGATCGACTACGCGGCCGAGGAGCCGCACAGCATGACGGGCATGGAAATGCCGGCGCGCTACGTGGTGGAGATGTTCTGCGACCGCATCGCGGCAAGCCGCGTCTACCGCGGCGCGGCCTACACCGACGCGGACCCGTTCGACTACTACTGGCGCTCCCGCACGCACTATATCATCCACCCGAACACGCGCGCGCTGCTCGAGAAGCTGCTGCGCACGCTCAAGGAAGACGGGGAGGACGCCGCCTTCGCGCTGATCCGGCGGGACGTGCTCCACAACGAAAAGCGCCGGCGCCCGGGCGCCGGGCGGGCCGTGTAAAGGAGGAGCGCGATGGACCAAACGCTTTCGCTTTCCCCCTGCTTCCTCTGCCCCCGCATGTGCGGCGCGGCGCGTTCGGATGGAAAAATGGGGTTTTGCCGGTGCGGCGCCGAGGCCAAAGTGGCGCGCGCCGCGCTGCATTTCTGGGAGGAGCCGTGCCTGAGCGGCACGCGGGGCAGCGGAGCCGTTTTTTTCAGCGGCTGCACGCTGCGCTGCTGCTACTGCCAGAACGCGCGCATCAGCGCGGAGGGGTTCGGCAAAGAGGTCACGGAGGAGCGGCTCGCGGAAATCTTTCTGGAGCTGCAGGAGCAGGGCGCGCACAACCTCAACCTCGTCACGGCCACGCAGTACCTGCCGCAGGTTGTGCGCGCGCTGGAACGCGCCCGGCCGCGCTTGCACATTCCGGTGGTGTATAACTGCGGCGGATATGAGCGCGTGGAAGTGGTGCGCGCCCTGGGCGGCGTTGTGGATGTGTTCCTGCCCGATTTCAAATACGGGAGCGCGGAGCTGGCGCGGCGCTATTCGGGCGCGGCGGATTATTTCGAAGTCGCCGGCGCCGCCGTGAAGGAAATGGCGCGCCTCGCGGGGCCGCCGCGGTTCGACGCGCAGGGCCTGCTGCAATGCGGCCTGATGGTGCGGCACCTGGTGCTGCCGGGCGCGCGGCACGATTCCATGCGCGTGCTGCGCTGGCTTGCCGAAAACCTGCCTCCAAACGGCTTTCTGCTGAGCCTGATGAGCCAGTACACGCCTTACCGCCCGCAGGAGGACGCGCGGCTGAACCGGCGCGTCACCTCGTTCGAATACGGCTCGGTGGTAAAAGAAGCCGTCCGGCTTGGGCTGACCCGCGGGTACATGCAGGAGCGCGGCAGCGCCCGGGAAGAATATACGCCGCCCTTCGACCTCGAAGGAGTGTGAGGCGCCGCCCGGCATCCGCCGGAAACGGCCTTCAAGCACCCCTGCTCCTAATTTAAACCGTTTTGATAGCGAAATTCTTGTTTTTCTATTGAAAAAAAACGATAATCTGTATAAACTGTCTACAATGCTCGCAAGCGGTGCGGAATTTCGCACCGCTTGTGAAACAGCGAAAAAAGGACGGTTAAGGCAGTGGAAGAAAAAAAGCAGGGCGGCGGAGCAGCTACGCTCCGGCATGTTTTCGTGGTAAATCCCGCGGCGGGCAAGGGCGGAACGGAGGCGTTTGTGCGCTCCGCGGCCGAAAAGGCGCTCGCGCCCCTTCGCATTCCCTACGAGCTCCGCGTAACCAAGGCCCCCATGGACGCGGCGGACATCGCCCGGGAGCTGGCGCGCAGCGGCGAGAAAATCCGCCTGTACGCCTGCGGGGGCGACGGGACGCTGGGCGAGGTGGCAAACGGCGCCGCGGGGTTTGCAAACGTTTCGGTGGCTCCGGTTCCGGTAGGCTCCGGCAACGATTTCGTTAAAACCTATGGCGGAGAAGCGCGCTTTCTGGACCTTGCGGCGCTGGCGCAGGGCGAGGAGCACGCCATCGACCTCATCGACACAGGCGGCAGGCTTTCCGTGAACCTGTGCTCCGCCGGGTTCGACAGCGCCGTAGCCATCCGCGTGGCGCGTTTCAAAACCCTGCCGCTCGTAACCGGCGCGCTCGCCTACCAGATGGCCGTACTTTACGGGCTGCTGCACGGGATGCGCAACCGCTTCACCCTACGCATCGACGGCGGCGAGCCTGTTACTGGGGATCTCCTGCTCGTAGTGGTGGGCAACGGCAAATTTTACGGCGGCGGCTATATGGCGGCGGCCGACGCGGTGCCCGACGACGGTCTGCTGGATTTTGTGACGTCCGATACCGTCTCGCGCCTCACGTTCCTGCGCATGGTGGACGGCTACCGCAAAGGGGCGCACGCGCTCCTGCCCATGGTGCACCACCGCAGCGGCCGGGAACTGGAGCTGAGCGCCCCGCAGCCGTTCCCCGTGAGCCTGGACGGCGAGGTCGTGGTGCGCGACCGTGTTACATTCCGAGTGGTGCCCTCCGCCCTGCGCATCGTGCTGCCCGCCGGCGCGCGGCTGTGCCAAAAGCCGTGAAGGCGGGAGAAAAAATATATTTTGCACCAAAACAAGAGGCCGCTGCGGAACAGTTGTTTCGCGGCGGCCTCTTGTTTTGTACCCCGCCCGGTTCGGGTGCGCGAAGCGCGGCCCGAACCGGCGCTTGCAGCCCCGGTTTTCCCGTTTCGCAGGTTCCCCGGAAAGCGGGCGTCAGGCGCAGGGGTCCGGACGCGGGCGGCCGCAGCCGTAGAGGATACGGCAGCACAGCCAGCGCGGATGGGAAAATTCAGGCCAGAAACAGTCGCGGTCCGCCGCGGGAAAACGCGCGCAGCCGCCGCAGTCGCAGCACAGGCGCGGGTTTTCGGTAAACGGATTCACGCAGCGGCAGCAGATCAGCGTTGGGTCGCGCTCTTCGGCGCACAGCATAATAATCATCTCCGTAAGCAAAAAAGAGTTTGAAACCGCCCTTAAGGGGCGGCTACGGGAAATTTCGAAAACAGGAGGCCGGGAGGTCGAGCCTCCGTACCACATCCTATGCCCGTCCGAGGCGGCTTGTTCGCGTCCGGCGCGTCCGGCGCCTCCTGCGGTTTCCCTTTCGGCCCGTTTCGGGTATAATAGGGGTATTCCATTCGCAGTCAATTCCGGCGGCAGTATGAGGCTCCGGCCAAACGGCTTTCGGCGCGGATTTCACCGCCTGTTATACCGAATATTCGTTTCAGAAAGGACATTTCCATGGCTCAGCACGATTCCGCCCGCACCCGCCTGCTGATGGTTTCCCTGGACGCGGTGGACAGCCGCGATGTGGAAACGCTGCTCACGCTCCCGCATTTCTCGGCCCTGCGCGCGCAGGGAACGCTGGCGCAAAACATCGATTCCGTATTCGTTTCCAACACCTATGTGGCCCACACCTCCATCATCACGGGCACTCTGCCGCAGCGGCACGGCATCGTCGAAAACCTCCGCACCGAGCCGGGCAGCCCCAGCCCGGGCTGGCGGCGCGACGCGCGCGAGATCCGCGTGCCCACGCTGTGGCGGAAGGCGGCGCAGGCGGGGCTTTCGGTGTGCTCCGTCATGTACCCCGTTACGGGGCATGCCCCCATCCGGTGGAACCTCGTGGAGGTGCCCGACGGGATGAGCCTGCCCCGGCGCGCCTTCACCATGCTCCGCGAGGGCGGCGCGGGCTTCACGCTCGACGCGGCGCTGCACAGCCCCGGTGTGCACGGCGCGTTCCCCGAGCCGTGGCTCGACGCGTTCACCTCCCGCTTCTGCGTTCGCAGCATCCGCCGCCACAGGCCGGACCTGACGCTGCTGCACCTGATCGACACCGACGCCCACAAGCATAAATACGGCCCGCGCAGCGGGCAGGCGAGGCAGTCCCTGCTGCGGCACGACGAGCGGCTGGGCGCGCTGTGGGGCGCGATGCAGGAAACCTTCGGCGAAAGCGCCGCGCTTTTGGTGTTCAGCGACCACGGCAGCCTCCCCGCCAGCCGGCGCGCCGACCCGAACGAGTTTCTGCTCGCCCGCGGCTTTATCCGGCGCCCGGCCCGCGCGGCGCGCGATTTCGACGTCTTTTCCCACAACGCGGGCGGCAGCTTCTTCCTCAAGCTGCTCGCCCCCGCGCGCCGGGACGAACTGCTCGGCGCCGTTCCCGACCTGCTGCGCGAACCGTTTGTGCGCCGCCGGCTCACGGAGGAGGAAATGGCCCGCAGCGGTATGGCGGAGGAATTCCTGCTGGGGTTCGAAGCGCAGGACGGGTACACCATCGGCGCAAAAATGGAGCACGGGGAGCACGGCTACAGCCTGCAGCGCCCCGACTATCACCCCTTCTACCTGGCCGTGGGGCCGGGCGTGCCCAAAGGCGGGCTTCTGCGCGGTGAAAACGTTGCGGGCGCTTCCATCCTCGATATCTGCCCGCTGGCAGCGGACCTGCTGGGTTTGCCGCTCTGGCCCATGCAGGGGGTGGACCGCGTGCTCCCAACGAAGGCCTGACCGGCTCCCGCAAGGGCCTGCCCCGCGCCGTTTGCCTTGACACCCGCTTTCCCCGGCGGGTATAATAGAGAGTATTATTGCCCGGCGCACGTTCCGGGCCCGGAGGTGCTGTCGTGTCCCAAAATTCTGCGTGCCGGCCAATGCCGGCCGCCGTCCGGCAGATCCGGCGGCTCTCCAACACGATCACGGTGCCGCTCGTCCTCGTGCAGGCGGCCGACGTAATCGCTCTTCTCAGCGCGGCGTTCCTGATCAGCTGGCTGCGTACCGGCCGGTTGGAACCGGATATTTTTCTGAGCTATCTCACGCACACGGGCAGCTCCGATGCGCTCTACAACGTGTTCGACACGCTGGTATACCTGGCCTACATGCTCGCGCCGCTTCTTTGCATCGCGGCCGTTCTGCGGCAGGACCCTCTGCGTGTCATTCCCGGCCGGGTGCGCCGCCCGCGTCTGGCGGCGCCCGCCGCAGCCGCCGCCCTTCTGCTGTTCGCCCTGGGCGACCTTTACTCCAATTATTTCGCGGCGCTGCTCGCGCACGTTCACCTGCAGGTGAGCCTGCCGCAGCTCGATTTTCCCGCCTACAACGGCCCGGCCCTGCTCGTCTACGTGCTGCAGGTGGCCGTTGCGGCTCCCCTGTGCGAGGAATTTCTGTTCCGCGGCATCATTCTGCAGAACCTGCGCCGGTACGGCGATCTTTTCGCCGTGCTCGTATCCTCCGCGCTGTTCGGCCTGCTCCACGGCAATCTGGCGCAGACGCCCTTCGCCTTTCTGGCCGGCGTAGGGCTCGCGCTGGTCATGATCGAAACCGGCTCCGTCTGGGTGGGCGTGGCGCTTCACTGCTTCAACAACGCTTTTTCCATCGTGCTCGGCGGGCTTGCGGCGTACTACGGCGACCATGTTTCGAGCGCCGTTTACACCGCGTATCTGGCGCTGCTGGCGCTGTTTATACTGCTCACGTTGCCGCGCCTGCGCGGAAGCGGCTACCTCCGCATGGCCGCGCGGCGGTACGGCGCGGCGCCGCTCCCCGCCCCGCTGGCGGTGAAGGCTTTCGTCAAAACGCCGGGCTGCATCCTGTTCATCCTGATTTACGCGGGGTCGATGCTCCTTTCGCTCCGGCCGCTGTAGCGAATCGGACGTGCGCGGCACGCGTTTATAACCCAATGCTTTTTGCGGAAGAAGGTTTTCCTGTGGCCGAGCTTGCGCGCGGCGCTTATTACGAAGCCATGATGCGGCTTGCGCTGGAGCAGGCGCGGCTTGCCGCGGCGGATGGCGAAACGCCCGTGGGGGCCGTGCTCTGCCGCGGCGGAGAAGTGATCGCCGCCGGGCGCAACCGGCGCGAAACGGGGCGCAATGCGCTCGCGCACGCCGAAATCGAGGCCATCTCCGCCGCGTGCGCGGCGCTCGGGGGCTGGCGCCTTTCGGGCTGCGAGCTGTTCGTGACGCTGGAGCCCTGCCCCATGTGCGCGGGCGCCATTTTAAACGCGCGGCTCGATGCCGTGGTGTTCGGCGCGCGCGACGCAAAGGCCGGGGCCTGCGGCTCGGTGTTCAACCTGTTCGCGTTTCCGCTCAACTGGCGCCCCGCGCTGGTTCCCGGCGTGCTGGAGGACGAGTGCTCCGCGCTTCTGCGGGAATTCTTCGCCGCGCTGCGCCGGGAGCGGCGTAAAGATTGAAACTTAAGGCCCTGCCAAACAAAACACAAAACATCCCCCGCGGATTTTTATCCGCGGGGGATGCTTTAATACCCGAACGCGCCGTATCTCAGCCCGCCGGGAGCAGGTTGCGCGCCGTGTGCACAAGGAAATCCTGAATATTCGTGACGATGCTGTGGACGCTGAGGCTGCCGCGGTCGCGCAGCTTGTTCACGGCGAACTCCGAAATATCCACGTTATAGAAGTACACCGGGCGGATGCGCCCGCCGCGCAGCTGCCAGCTGGGCGTCATGTTGCCGGTGGCGATGGAATGGAGCTGTGTGGCCAGGCTGATGACGGTGGTGGCCTTGCGGGCGTGCGCGCGCATGGCGTCCTGAGAGGCGTACACATCCGCGATGACGCCGGGGAGCGGGCCGTCGTCGCGGATGGAGCCGGCCAGCACGAACGGCACGTTCTTGCGCACGCAGGCAGCCAGGATGCCGTCCTCGATGCCGTTGTGCTGGATGAATTCCGGGATGGAACCCGCGCGGCGCACGAGGTTGATGGTCTGCAGATGGTTGTAATGCCCGCCCGGCACGATCTGCTTGGTGTAGATATCCTGCCCGAGGCCGGTGTGATACAAAGCGGCCTCCAGATCGTGCGTGCCCAGCGCGTTGCCGCCGAACACCGCGTGGGCGAACCCGCCGCGGATGAGCTTTGCCAGCGCCGCGCGCGCGTCGTAATCGAAATCCACCGCGGGGCCGAGCACCCAGACGATATAGCCGTCCTCGCGGTCGTGCCGCAGCACGTCGTAGAGCTGGTCGTAATCGGAGGAATAGGAGGATTCGCGCGAACGCCCGGTGCGGAAGGCGAAGGGCTGGGAAGCCTCCTCCGGCGCTGAAAACGCGTTGTAATCCACGAACACGCCGCGGGAGGCGTCGTCGGCGCGGCCCACCACCACGGCCTCGCCGGCCTTTACGCGGCGCGGCTCCACGGCAGCGGGGCGCCCGTCGGTCAGCACCACGGCGCAGTCCATGCGCGGGTCGGAAATGAGCTTCCACTCGCCGCCCACCTTAAAATATTCGGGGTAGATGGTGGTGGCGTAAAAATGATCCGGGAGCTGCCCGTCCGCGGGGGCGGGCTGCGCCGCGGCTTCCGGGGCGTCCGCAAAACGCGCGGCGCCGAAATCCGGAACGGTATACACCGGCAGACGAAACATAAAGGCGGTCCTCTTTTCCCGCGCGGCCGAAAGCCCGGCGGCGCGCCAGCCGAATTCCGGTAAAGCCGCGGAGCAAAATTCGCGGCAAACTCCTGTAAAATTGTTTTCCCGCTCCCTCTTACGCGAAGAAGCTATCGAACGCCGATTTGGCCTTGGCCGGGTCGGAGCACACCGCAAAAAACACGTAGTTGCCGCGCACTTCCAGAACGGACTTCTGCAGTTTGGCGTACTGGACGGCGTTATAGCCGTTAAAATCGGCGTTGCGCTTCTGAAGGCGCGCCTGCACCGCCGCCTTGATCTTGGCGGCGTCCGAGGCACTCTTGCCCACGAACACGGCCAGCTCGTCGGAGGAAGCAAGCGACGTGCTCACATAGAGCGACATCTGGCTTACGGCCGAGGAATCCACCGTGTAGAAGCGCGAAAGACGCTGCGCGGTGATCTCCTCCATTTCATCGAACTTCACCTGCTGCTGTACCTTGGCCGTGATATCGGCGGGCGCGGGCGTTTTGCCGTTTGTGCCCGAACCGGATTTGCAGGCGCTCAGCCCCACGGCGAGCGCGCCGGCCAGCAATGCGCACACGACCGCGCGGGCCGCTCTGCGCAGCGCATTCGTTTTGTTTTTCCGAATTTTCCTGTTTTCCATGCTTTCTCCTGCCTTTTCCGGCTCCGCGCCTGCGCGCGGAGCGATTGCATTTTTTCGCGCCGCGCCGGTTTACCTGTGCGCGGCGAGATATTGAAACCATTTGTCGTAATACGATTTGTGCAGGTGCATTCCGTCGTCGCTCGCGCTCGCGGGCAGCTTGCCGTCCGGCCCCTTGAGCACCGAGGCGACGTCGAGGTAGGCCGCGCCGTGCGCGGAGGCCAGTGTCTGCAGCGCCGTGTTGAAATCGTCGATCTTCGCGTTGGTCACATACGCGCCCGACGAGAACTTCTTGTGCTCGTAGGCCGCCGTCACCGGGAAAATGGACTGCACGTACAGCTTGGACGACGGACATTTGGCGTGGATCTCATCGAGAAGCTGCCCGTAAAAGCCCGTGTATTTGGCGACGCTGTACCCCTCGGCGATATCGTTGGAGCCGAGCAGCACGTAAACCGCCTTGGGGGAAGCCGCCGCCACGGCGTCCGCCACATACTGCTTTTTGCCGTTGATCGTGAAGGTGTGCTTGAGCGCCGTATAGGCCGACATGCCCGTTTCTCCCATCACCGTGGCGTCGTCCATCTCGCCGTAAAGGGCGAGGCCGTCCGTGAGCGAATCGCCCACGAAAATGTCGTCCTGAAACACCGTGGGCGAAACCGACGACGTATCCGACGAGGACGAGGACGCCTCCGAAGAGGACGGCGCCGCAGACGAAGACGTCGCCTGCGATGAGGACGAAGAGGGAGGCGCAGAAGAAGAGGACGGCGCGCTCGACGAGGACGGCGGCGCCGAAGAAGAGCTCCCCGCGCCTGTTCCCCTGCGGTAGAGCGCAAACGCCGCGCCCAAAACAGCCACCGTGAGCACGACGGCCGTGAGCGCCACCGAAACATTGCCGCGCAGCCTGCGGTGGCGGCCGACTTTATAACCTCTCACAATAAATACCTCCCCGGACGCGCCACCCGCGCGCCGCTGCTTTCATCGCCGCAAAACACTTTTATTATACATGTTTCCGCGCAAATGATAAATGCTTCCGGCAAATTTTTACGTTACAGGAAAATGACAGTCTGCGTGCGGCGGTAACAGACGGGTAACAAGCGGCGAAGCCCCAAAAACCGGGGTCCGATTTTACATAATTCCGTCGCGCAAGCGACTATACCCTCGGTATTCAACATTTTCAACCGACTTTTCAACAGGTGTTTCCCGCTTTTCCCGGCAAACCGTGCGGCCTCGGATTTTTCAACAGGTTTTTCCCACCGCCGCGTGTCAAGTTTCGCGGGGACGTTTTGTTTACATAAAACCGGAAGTTTCGACAAAATCGGCTGGGTAAACCCTTACATCCGCCGCCGGTTATCCTGTGCGTTAAACAGCCTTTACGAAGAACGGGCAAGGATTTTACAAAAGCGAAGGCCGCCTGGAATATTTTATACTCGTCTCCAACAGAGGTCGTCCAAAAAAATCGGGCAAAACCTGAATACGCGGTTTTGTAAGGATTTTTTGGTTCGCGACCTCGGATGAAGGTTCGTACTCCACTTCCGGCGGCCAAAAACGGCTGTCTGGTTTTTTGCGGCGGGCTTACCTCGCCTTGGTGTCGATCTCCTCGTGCAGCTTGGCGGCGAACGCCTCCAAATCCATCGCGCCCTGGTCGCCGCCGCTGCGGGAACGCACGGCGATCTTGCCGGATTCCTGCTCCTTATCGCCCAGCACCAGCATATAGGGCACCTTCTTCATCTGCGCCTCGCGGATGCGGTAGCCGATCTTCTCGTTGCGGCCGTCCGTTTCCACACGGAAGCCCTCCCTGTTCAGAGCCTCCTCCACCTTGGCGGCGTATTCCGCGTGCCGCTCGGCGATGGGCAGCACCTCCACCTGCACGGGCGAGAGCCACGCCGGGAACGCGCCCGCGTACTGCTCGGTGAGGATGCCGATGAACCGCTCGATGCTGCCGAACACCACGCGGTGGATCATCACGGGGCGGCGCTTCTCGCCGTCCGGCGCCACATAGGTCAGTTCAAAGCGCTCCGGCATCTGGAAATCGAGCTGGATGGTGCCGCACTGCCAGGTGCGGCCGATGCAGTCCTTGAGGTGGAAGTCGATCTTCGGGCCATAGAACGCCCCGTCGCCTTCGTTGACCTTGTAGGCCATGCCCTTGCGCTCGAGCGCCTTGCGCAGGGCGCTCGTGGCAAGCTCCCAATCCGCGTCGCTGCCCATGGAGTTCTCGGGGCGCGTGGAAAGTTCCACGAAATACTCAAAGCCGAACACCTTGTAGAACGAGTCGATGAGGTCGATGACCTTGATGATCTCGTCCTCGATCTGGTCCGGCGTCATGAAGATGTGGGCGTCGTCCTGTGTGAAGCAGCGCACGCGCATCAGGCCGTGGAGCGTGCCGGAAAGCTCGTGGCGGTGCACCAGCCCCAGCTCCGCCATGCGCACCGGCAGATCCTTGTAGGAATAGAGGCGGCGCTTGTAAACCAGCATTCCGCCCGGGCAGTTCATCGGCTTGATGGCGAAGTCGGCGTCGTCGATCTTCGTGAAGTACATGTTCTCCTTGTAATGGTCCCAGTGCCCGGAGCGGTGCCACAGCTCCTCGTTGAGGATCATCGGCGTGCGGATCTCCTGATATCCCGCGCGGCGGTGCTCCTCGCGCCAGAAGTTCTCGAGCTCGTTGCGGACGATCATGCCATTGGGAAGGAAGAACGGGAAGCCGGGCCCTTCGGGATAGATATCGAACAGGTCGAGCTCGCGGCCGATGCGGCGGTGGTCGCGCTTCTTGGCTTCCTCCAGCATATTGAGGTAATCCTTGAGCTGTGCCTCCTTGGGGAACGCGGTGCCGTATACGCGCTGGAGCATCTTGCCCTTGGAATCGCCGCGCCAGTAGGCGCCCGTGCACTGCGTGAGCTTGAACGCCTTCACGCGCCCGGTGTCGGGCAGATGGGGGCCGGCGCAGAGCTCCGTGAATTCGCCCTGGCGGTAGAACGAGATGTTCTCGCCCTTGCCGGCGTGCTCCGCAATCAGCTCCACTTTATACGGCTCGTCCTTGCTCTTCATGAGCTCGGCGGCCTCCGCCGGCGGCAGCTCGAAGCGCTCGATGGGAAGCGCTTCCTTCACGATCTTGGCCATCTCGGCCTCGAGCTTGGCGAGGTCGTCGGGCGTGAAGGGGCGCGGTGTGTCGAAATCGTAATAAAAGCCGTTCTCGATGGCGGGGCCGATGGTGAGCTTGACCTCCGGATAGAGGCGCTTCACGGCCTGCGCCAGAACGTGGGACGCGGTGTGGTTGAACGCGCGCTGCCCTTCCTCGGCTTCGAACGTGAGGATCTCAAGCGTGTCGCCCTCCGCGAGCGGAGTGCGCAGGTCGTTCACCTTGCCGTTGATTTTGGCCGCGCACGCGGCCTTGTAAAGCCCCGCGCCGATTTCGCGGGCCGCCTCGCCCGCCGATATGCCCGCGGCGAATTCTTTCGCTTCGCCGCCCTTGAGAAGGATGTTCATGGTGCTTCGTTCCTTTCCGCCGGTGTTCCCGGCCCGCGGCCCGCCCGGGCGCGCCGTTTCGCGCTGCCCGGGAAAAAAGCCGCCGCGCGCGCCCCTCTGTCTGCGGCGGCCCCTTGGGCCGCCCCGGGAGCGGCTTTTCAGGCGCAAAAAAGCCCCGCCCCCGACGTATCAGGGGTGAGGCAAAAAATCCCCACGGTTCCACCCTAGTTGCGCTTTCTTCCAAACGAAAAGCGCCGCTCATCACGCCCTGTAACGGGGGCGGCCCGTTGCGCCTTGAACGGCTACGCCGTTTTTTCGGCGCACGCTCAGGGGCGGTCTCCGGCGGCATCCAGCCGGACGCTCGCAGCCCGGGCGGTTTCCCGCCTCCGGCGTCCTTCTCTGCGGCAGGCGCGATGCCCTGCCCGCTGGCGGTTCGCCCTCGTTCCCCATCGATGCTTTACGGCAGGCGCCGCGCGGAAAGCGCCGCGTTTCCTGCTTTTCCACAGTATAGCATCACCGCGCGGCGCTGTCAACCGCTCCGCGGCGCGCCAGATTGACCAAAAACATCTTGCAATCCTTAAGGGTTTGGTGTATCCTTAATTTCTAAGGGGGGATGGCCATGCAGGAGCCTACCATGATCTTCTCCATTAAAGACGACAAAGAAAAGGAAATCAAACAAATTCTCCTTGCCGTTTATGATGCACTGAAGGAAAAAGGCTACAACCCCGTCAACCAGATCGTGGGATATATTCTTTCGGAGGACCCGACCTATATCACCACGCACAACAATGCACGGAGCATGATCCGCCGCATTGACCGTGACGAGCTGTTGCACGTGCTCATAACGTCTTATCTGGACGAATAAACAAATACTGCGGGTTCCGCAGAAAAGCGGGGGTGCCGGGGCGTATTGCGCCCCGCGGCGCCCTGTTTTTTTGCCGCCGCGAAGGGAGGCGGAGCCGATGCGCCTGCTCGTGTTTTTTCTCGACGACCTGCTCACCCGCCTCAGGGAACCGCTGTTCGCCGTGGGGGACGAGCGCGGGCCGGATGAACGGAACTTAAAGCAGCTGTTCGTCACCATGCGGCATGCGCGCCGCACGCCGGAGCTTGCGCGGCTCACGGCCTTTCTCGGCACGCTGCGCGAAAACGGGTACACGCTCATCCTGTTCACGGATTGCGACCCGCGCATCGTCTACGACATGATCACGGGCTTTCTGCGGGAGTTCGCAATCCCCTACGATCTCTACCTGCACGGGGACGACCCCGCCGATTTCTGCCGCAGGGTAGCCGTGCCCTACGCGTCGCTGCGGGACGCGGGCGCGGGGAAGCTCGTGCCGACGCTGTTCGATTTTTCCGAAGAGGGCTGCCGCGCCGCCCGCTTCGCAAGCTACGAGGAAGCCGCCGCATGTCTGACAAATTAGAGCTTCTGCTCCGCTTTTACCGCACGGCGGATAAAACCCAGGCCAAGCTCGAAACCGCCGATTTCAGCGCGGAACTTCTGGAACGCCTGCGCCGGATCGGCACGGTCGACTACGCCGAGTTCAAGAACGGCACGTTTTCGTTCCGCCTTTCCGGCCTGCGGAGCGGCACGTTCGAGGCCCTCGCGGGGGAGCACCTGGCGGGGCGCGGCAGCGTCTGCTGCTATTTCGACCGGCGCGCGAACGACCTGTTTGCCGCGAACGTCGATTCCGAGTTCATGGAGCCGCGGGACGCCAAAATCTTCACGCTCTACTACACCGAAGGCCTCACGCGCTACGGCCTGCACCCGCTCATAACGCGCTCCGGCCACGGCTACCACATCTGGTGCCGGCTGCAAAGCGCCGTGGAAAACGCCGCGCTGCGGGAGCTCACGTGTTTTTTCATCGTGCGCGCCGCGGCCCTCACCGTGCGGAAGGGCGGCGACCTTTCGCACCTCCAGTGCATCTGCTACCCGCGCGGGGAGCAAAACGACATTTCGCTCCGGATGTTCGGCGGCCGGCACCCCGGTTCGGGCCGCTTCTGCCCTGTGGCCACGGCCGTGGGCCCCGCCGATACGCTGCTGAGCGAGGAGGATTCCTGGCTGTTTTTCGAGCGCTATCTCGAGCATGCGCCGGTGAGCTCCGAAGCCTTCGCGCAGGCGCTCGCGCGGGTAAGGTGCGAGCAGCCCCGGCTGGAGGAGGCCTGCCGCGCCGCGGGAAACCCGGCCCTGATGGGCATTTTGGAGGACCAGAAGCGTCTCGGGGGGTTCCGCATGAGCCGCAGCGCCCCGCTTGGGGAGGAAAGTTGATGGAATGCGATGTGTTCGGGCCGGGGGAGCTGAAAACGTACCGCTATGTGGTGGTGCTTTCGCGCTTCCGCGGGAAATGGCTGCTCAGCCGCCACCGGAAACGTGAAACGTGGGAGACGCAGGGCGGCAAGATCGAGGCGGGCGAAACGCCGCTTGCCGCCGCGCGGCGCGAGCTGTTCGAGGAATCCGGCGCGCTCGCCTATTCCATCCGGCCGGTGTGCGATTACCGCGTAAGGAGCGGCGGGACCATTTCTGCGGGCGCGGTGTTCTTCGCCGAGATCGAAACGCTCGGGAGCCTGCCCGAAAGCGAGATGGCGCAGACGGCGCTGTTCGATTCGCTGCCCGAAAACCTCACCTACCCCGCCATCACGCCGAAGCTGTTCGCCTGTTTTACGAGCGGACGCCAGCCGTGCGGCGGGGCGTAAAGCACGGCGAAAGGGCGCCGAAAAACGAACCGGGTTCGTTTTGCGGCGCCCTTTTTGTTGGGAACCCGGACGAATTGTCCGCGCGCGGGGTCAGTCCGCCGCGCACAGGCAGAACGGATGCCCCGCCGGGTCGAGCATCGTGGTGAAATGCGGCCCGCCGAACTGGGCTTTCGCTTTCACCGCGCCCAGCGCCTCGGCCTTTTTCACGGCCGCGGTCACGTCGGGTACCTGGAAATCGAAATGCATCTGCTTTTGCTGCTTTCCCGCTTCCTCGGGCCACACGCAGGGGATGAAATCCTCCTCCTGCACAAACAAAAAGAGCATTCCCTGCCCCTTCAGCGCCGGGCAGCCGTACAGCTCCAGCTTCTCCCAGCCGAGCAGCCCCGCGTAAAAATCGCGCAGCTTCCCCGCATTCGGGCAATCCACCACGATATCCGAAAAACGGATTCCTTCGATCATTGCATCCGCCATCCTTTCTGTGCCGGCGCAGCGCGCCGGTTTCCCGCAGGCCGTTTCCGAATTTTTCCGCCTGCCTTTATTCACAGTATACCCTGCGCGCGGCTTGGTTGCAAGGCCTTCGGAAACGGCGGCTCCGCCCGCAGGTGAAATCTGGCAGACGAAAGCCGCAGGCGGCTTTTGCCGTTCGGCGCGGTTTTGCACGATGCCCGGTTTACTGCCGCTCCAGGCCGAAGAGGGCGGCGTCCGCCGCAAGGTTGTTCCACACGGTTTTAAAATCGGCCAGGCCGGGCCGTGCGGAAAGGGCCGCGAGTGCCGTGCCCACCACCGGCTCGAACCGCGCGTTTACCACGCGCGCCCTGGGTGCAAAACCGAGAATATCCCGCGTGACGTCGTCCGTAAGCAGGTTTTGCCCGCCCTTGAAAACGCTGCCGGAAAGAACGACGTCCGTTTCCGTCTGCAGCATGTGGAACCGTTCCAGCCCCGCGCGCACGTAGCGGCTGATATCGGCCGCGAACCGTTCGAGCAGCCCGGCCGTCACCGGGTCCTCGGCGCCGCAGTCCACGATGGCGGGCACCAGGTCCTTGACGGACCGGGAAAAGGCTTCGTCCACGATATAGCGGTGCAGCAAATCGTCCGCCGTTTTTTCGCCCGCCGCCTTCAAAAACAGATCCGTCAGACGGGTGGGCTTTTCGAGGCCGATGGCGGACTGGAACACGCATTGAATCGCGCGCCGCGCCAGAGCGCTGCCGCCCTGATCCGCATCCTCGATGTAAAAGCCCAGAACGAATTCCTCGCCCGCCGGGCTTCGCACCGCCGCATTGAGCCCCGTTCCCGCACAGAGCACCGCTCCGGAATCGCAGGGGACGCCGCTGTAGAGAGCGCCGAGCGCGTCGTTGAACAGGCGGATGTCGGAAACTCCCAGAACGCGCGACAGGGCGGGGTACAGCAGCGTATAGTCCTCCGGCCAATCCATGCCGGTGATTCCCGCGCCCACGGCACGGATCTCCCGAAGCTCCAGCCCCGCCTGCGCGCAGGCGGCCTTTGCGGCCGCGGAAACGGCCTCCATAGCCGCGCCGATTCCGTCGCTGATGTGGTAGGCGCCGGGGCCGCGCCCCGTTCCGAGGATATGCCCTTCGCGGTTCATAACCACCGCGGCGGTTTTCGTGCCGCCCTGATCGATTCCCAAAACGTATTCCAAATAAATACCTCCCTAAGAAAGACACCCAGGATGCAGAGCCACCCGCGCGGCGGCGGCAGGACGGCGCGCCGCGCCCGCGCGGATACCTTCGGATGATGGGGGGCCGGTAAAAAGAAAGGCGGCGGCAACGATTACAGAAAGCCCGATGCCGCCGCTTTGATACGAATTTCCAATCAAAGGCCGGATTCCACCCGCATTTGAACCGGTGCTCGTATCAGGAGAAACTTTTCTTTCATTAAAGAAAAGCGTGAAACCCCGTTGTTCGCAGCTTTTTTCCGATCAATCGATTCCGGAGCGATTACTTGTTGATGGATTGCTGCATGGTCTGGAGCTTCTTGGCCAGGTCCGGGCAGACCTGCTGCGCCGTTTTACTGCCGTCCTTCACCGGCTGGAGCTCGTTTGAGAGCAGCGTGTGGATCTGGCCGGAGCCGACGATCATATGCTCCAGATCCTCTTCGCTGTAATCGTAGGAGCCTTCCACCGCGTTCTTGAGGTCGGCTTCCGGAATGCTCTTGAAGTTCTGATAATAGGTATCCAGCGCCTGCGTGCTGGAGGGCGGGTTGCCGCTCTGCTGCACCATCTTGATCTGGTTGTCCGGCTGAGCCAGGAACGCGATATACTGGAACGCCACACCCGGGTTCTTCGAGCCCTTCAGCACGAAATACGGGTCGGTGTAGGTGACGGCGCGCGCTTTCGCGTTCGGCCCCACGGGAACGGCCGCGACGCCCACTTTGAAGCTCGCGCTGCTCACGCCCGCGAGGCCCCAGGAGCCTTCCACTTCCATCGCGATCTTGCCCGAGAGGAACGGGTCGCTGGCGTTGCTGCCCGCAAGGGCCGTTACATACGCCGGGGTCGGGGAAACCTTATCCTGGAAGGTGAGGTCCGCCAGGCGCTGGTACACGGAAACGACCTTTGCATCCGCCATGTTGTTCGTGGTGGCCTTGCCCGTTTTGGATGCGTCCGCCGGAAACAGCGTAGAACCGAAATAATCCGGGTCCTGCATATCGCCGCCGCCGTTCCACGCCCAGTAGAGGCCGTAGATCTTGTTGTTGCCGGTGCCGCTTGTGAGCCTTTTGGCGGTGTCCACCATCTTATCGAAGGTCCAGGACGTATCGGAGTAGCTCGTGGGCGGATAGGCGACGCCCGCCTTATCGAAGAGGTCCTTGTTGATGAGCATGACGGTGGTGAAGGTGTTGAGCGGAATGCCCCACTGCTTGCCTTCCACGTTCGCCATGGACATGATGCTGTCCGGGATGCCGTCCTTCTTGGCGTCGAACCCGTACTGCTGCATATACGGCGTGAGATCGGTGATCAAACCCTTGGAGTAGTAATCCATAAAGCCCATCAGCTGAACGTGCGTGGTGACGTCCGGCTGCGTGTGCGAGGCGATCATCGTCTGGAGCTTGGAATCGAAGTTGTCGTAGGGAACGCCGATATAGGCGACCTTTACGTTCGGGTGCAGCTCGGTGAAATCCTTGCCGAGCGCGGAGAAATAGTTGTGCGAGGGGTCGTTTTGCTGCATCACCGTGATGGTGACAGGCTTGCTGGAAGACGAGGCGCCCGAAGCGCCGCTGCCGGAGACGCCGCTGCCCGAAGCGGACGACTGCTTGCCGCCGGAACAGCCGGCAGCCATGCCGGCCACCAGCACGGCGGCCAGAATCGCGGCGCCTTTCCGCAAAAGAGAATTTTTCATGATATCTCCTCCTGTTCTATATGGAAAGAATTTTTGCGCAAACAGAAAACCGGCCTTACGAATTCCCGTTAAAATCGCGCTGCAGATGCCGCCGCGGGCAAAGAAGCCACGCCGAAATCCGCAGGGGAACGCTTTTGCCGCGGATCCGATCCGCTTTCAAACGGAATCCGCATCAGTCCTTCATGCCGGTGGTGACGATGCCCTCCACGAAATACCGCTGGCAGAACAAGAACAGCAGCATACTGGGCAGCGCCGTGAGCAGCGCGGCCACCATCATGGTATTCCACGGCGGGATGGTAAACTTGGAGGTGAGGCTCGAAAGCAGCAGGGGCAGCGTGTATTTCTCCGTACTGTTGAGGTAGATAACCGGCGAAAGCAGGTCGTCCCAGCTCCAGATGAAGGAGAAGATGGCCACGGTGGCGAGGGCCGGCCGGCACAGCGGGAGCGCGATGTTCCAGTAGGACCGGAACTCGGAACAGCCGTCGATGCGCGCCGCCTCGAACAGCGAGTTGCTCAAAGAGCCGAAAAACTGCCGCAGCAGGAAGATCATATAGGCCGAACCGAAAAACGCCGGGATGATCAGGGGCTTGAAGGAATCGATCCAGTGCAGATTGTTGAACAGGATAAACTGCGGGATCATCACCGTCGGGTACGGAATCATCAGCGTGGAAAGCAGCAGCATGAACAGAAACTTCTTGCCCGGCGCGTTATAGCGCGAAAAGCCGAACGCCACGAGCGACGACGAAACCAGCGTGCCCACGACGATACTGCACGATATGATCATACTGTTGCGGAAATAGGGGAAGAAATCCAGCTTCCGGAGCGCATCGGCGTAGTTCGACCAGTAAAACCGGTGCGGAATGAAGGACGGCGGGAAGGTGTAGATTTCCTTGATCGACTTGAGGCTCGTGCTGAGCATGATGAAGATGGGCAGCAGCATGACGACGGTGACGGCCACGAGGATGACGGTGCCGGCGATGGAACGGCGGTTCCACATCGTGGAACGGGCGCGCCGCCGCGGCATGGCGTTTTCGAAATCGTTCAACTGTTTTCACCGCCTTCATAATAAACATACCGGTTCGAGAACTTCATGATGAGCGCGGTGACGATCATGACGACGGCCAGGAGCATCCACGAAAGCGCGGAGGCGTAGCCCATCTTGAAATTCACGAATGCGTTCTGGTAGATGTAGTAGACGTAGAAGGTGGTGGCATAATGCGGCCCGCCCTGCGTCATTACGAAGGCCTGGGTGAATACCTGGAACGAATTGATGATGTTGATGATGAGCTGGAAGAGAAGGATGGGCGAAATCATCGGCAGTGTGATATGTAAAAAACGCTGGAACCGGTTCGCGCCGTCGAGCACGGACGCTTCGAGCAGCGAGGTCGGAACCCCCTGCAGGGCGGCGAGGAACAGAACCATGCCCTCGCCCGTCGTCCAGAAGCTCATGATGATGATGGACGGAACGGCCCAGTGCTCGTCGGCCAGCCACGCGGGGCCCGTAACATGGATCAGGGAGAGCAGGTAGTTGGCCATGCCGTACTGCGGGTTGAAAATCCACACCCACAAAAGCGACATGGAAACGCCTGAAACCATGCTGGGCAGGTACATCAGCGTGCGGAAGATCCCTTTGCCCAGCACATTCTGGTTGAGCAGAAGCGCAAAGATCAGGGAAAGCAGCAGGCCGATGGGCACGCTCAGCGCGCTGTAATAGAGCGTGACCCCCACGGATTTGAAGAAGACCGGATCATGGAACGCCGCAATGTAATTCTTCAGGCCCGTGAACACCGGGCTGCCGGGTATGGAGTAATCGGTAAAGCTGAAATAGAGCGACGACAGGATGGGGTAAAGCTGGAATGCGAGGAATCCGAGGATCCACGGGGTGATAAACAGGTAGAAATAGCGCGCGCTGGCCCTTTTTTTCAAGGCTTTCATCGCCTCCCAAGACGTTTGCTCTCGCTGTGTTTATCGATACACACTTGATTCGTATTCACTTATACCACAAATAATGCATGGTGTCAAGCGCGATTCTCCATCTTTTTTTGTGAATATTTGAATAGATCGGGATTGTAAAGCCGTTTCATTTCGCCGCCGCATCCTTTTCCGGTGCGAGGATTGACAAAGCGTCCCGCCATGCTATAATAAAGTTGTTTATCGATACATAACGATTTTTCCGCCTGCAGCATTTCCAGAAAAGATTGGCCGGCTCCGAAGCGTTCCGCCTTTTCGCCGGAGGCGGGCAGGCGCAACGCAGCTCCTCTCCGCCTTTTATGGAATTGCTTTATGCCGCGGGCGGATTCACAAACCGATTTGGAGGAACCTGACCAATGGTGACCATTTCCGACATCGCGGCCAAAAGCCACGTTTCCCGTACGCTGGTTTCCCGCACGCTGAACAACCAGCCCGGCGTCAGCCCCGAAACGCGCAAGCGCATCTGGGCCGTCGCGCGCGAACTCCACTACCGCCCCAACGCCCTCGCGAAATCCCTGGTGCAGCAGAGGACGCAGATCATCGGCGTCGTAATGGATACGCTGTGCGACCCCTATTTCTTCGACCTCATTTCGGGCATGCAGGACGCGGCCGAGAAGCTGGGGTACAATATCGTTTTTTCCAACGGGCGCTGCGATGCGGATGTGAAGCTGAAATATCTCAATTTCTTCTCTCAGGGCATAACGGACGGCGTCATCGCCTACGGCAGCTACAAGAAGCACCAGAATTTCATCAAGCAGATCGCCTCGACGACCCCCTGCTTCGTGCTGGTGGAGGGCACGCTGCCCGGACTCCCCATCAACAACGTCCTGGTGGATAACTACAAGGGCGCCTACGGCGCCACGGAGCATCTCATCGGCCTTGGCTACCGCAGAATCAGCCATTTCACGGGCGACATGAACTACGACGTTTCGCTCGAACGCTTCAACGGCTTCATCACCGCCATGCACGACCATTCCGTTCCCATCAGCTCCTCCAACATCGTCAACGCCGATTTCTATGAGGATTCCGGCTATGCCCAGATGCGCCGCCTGATCGACGAAGGCGACCTTCCCGAGGCCATCTTCTTCGGCGCGGACCGCGCGGCTTTCGGGGCGCTCCGGGCGCTGCAGGAAAGCCGCATACGGGTGCCCGAGGATATCGCGATCATCGGGTTCGACGGCGACACGCCGCACGATTGCAATATCGTCTATCCGAAACTCACCACCTGCCGGCAGCCGCTTTACGAAATGGGCTGCGAAAGCGTGCAGCTGCTCGTCCACTCCATTCTGGACCCCGACGCGGAGCCCACGGTGCGCACGTTCGAGCCGCAGCTCGTGCTAGGGGATACCTGCCGCTGATTTTTACCCGCTGCCGTTCAACCGACGATTTCGCGCCGCAGCTGCATCCGCGCGCCCGGCGCGCCCACGGCATTTCCAGCTCGAACCGATCTGTTCCAAACCGTTTCGCATTTCCGCAGAAGGCGGTTATCCGAAACGCAGCTTCTCCCAAGCGGAAATGGAATTGCCGCATAGTGCCGGTATTCCGCGCTTTTGTCTTGCGGTTTCTGTCTTTTTTATTCAAATTGTGCGCAATTTTTGTTTTTTCTCACCCGAAAATCCCGTTTTGCTGTATGATAAAGGAGGACTTGCTATGTCGAAACAGGCTTTGAAAATTGCAACCATCGGCGGCGGTTCCAGCTACACGCCGGAGCTGATCGAAGGGTTCATCAAGCGCCGCGCCACCCTGCCCGTGAAGGACATCTATCTGGTAGACATCGAGGAAGGCCGCGAAAAGCTCGAGATCGTCTCCGCGCTCGCCCAGCGCATGGTAGAAAAAGCGGGCGCGGATATCACCATCCATCCCACACTCGACCGGCGCGAGGCGCTGCGGGGCGCGGATTTCGTCACCACGCAGTTCCGCGTGGGGCTCATGGAGGCCCGCATCCGCGATGAAAAAATTCCGCTGAGGTACGACCTCATCGGGCAGGAGACCACGGGGGCCGGCGGCTTCGCGAACGCCCTGCGCACCATTCCCGTCCTTCTCGACATCTGCCGGGATATGAAGGAACTGTGCCCGGACGCTTTCCTCATCAACTTCACGAATCCCTCGGGCGCCGTGACGGAAGCCATCCTCAACCACACGGATATCAAGGCCATCGGCCTTTGCAACGTGCCCATCGGCATGGTTTCCGACTTTGCGGAGCTTTACGGCGTGCCCGCAAGCCGCGTCTCGGTGGATTTTCTCGGCATCAACCACCTGCTCTGGGGCCGCAACGTGCTGGTGGACGGCCGGGACGTGAGCGCCGAGCTCTTGGAAAAGCTGCTGGCGCGCGGCTCGAAGGAGCGGCTCAAGAACATCCCCGAGATCGATTTCGACCCGGATTTCCTGCGCACGCTGGGCGGCCTGTTCCCCATCAGCTATCTCAAGTACTACTATCTCAAGGACGAGATGCTCGAAGAGTGCAAAAAGGACGCCGCCACGGTGGGCACGCGCGGCGAAGTGGTGCGTAAAATCGAAAAGGAGCTTTTCGATCTTTACCGCGACCCGAACCTCGCCGTCAAGCCCAAGCAGCTCGCCGAGCGCGGCGGCGCGCACTATTCCGATGCGGCCTGCTCGCTCATCGATTCCATTTTCAACAGCCGCGGCGATATCCAGACCGTGAACGTGCTCAACAACGGCGCGAACCTCGATCTGCCCGACGACGCCGTGATCGAACGCAACTGCGTCATCGACGGCCGGGGCGCGCATCCGCTCCACATCGGCCATGTGCCGACGCAGATCCGCGGCCTGCTGCAGGTAGTGAAGGCCTACGAGCAGCTCACCGTGAAGGCCGCCGTTTACGGCGACCGCGACGCCGCGCTTCAGGCGCTCACCATTCATCCGCTGGTGAATTCCGCCGCGCGCGCCCAAAAGGTGCTGCGCGACATTCTCGCCGAAAACAGCGCTTACCTGCCCGAATTTAACTGACGGCATCCCTGCTCCCGGTTCGAAGCGGCCTGTGCGGATTTCCTCTCCGCTGCCGGGCGGGGAGGAAATTCGTATGTCCGGGCCGCGTCCCATCCGCGGCCCTACTAGCAAGGGGGAAATGATTGATGAAAATCATGGAAGCAGCCGATTATACGTCGATGAGCCGCAAAGCCGCGAACATCCTCTCGGCACAGGTCATTCTGTTCCCGCGCAGCGTGCTGGGGCTCGCCACCGGCTCGACGCCGCTCGGAATCTACCGGCAGCTCGTGGAATGGTACGACAAGGGCGACATCGATTTCAGCGAAACCCGCACCGTGAACCTGGACGAATACTGCGGCCTTTCGCCGGAAAACCCGCAGAGCTACCACTACTACATGCGGGAAAATTTCTTCCGCCACATCAACGTCCGCCCGGAGAACACACATGTCCCGAACGGCCGGGCAAAGGACGCGGAACGCGCCTGCGCGGAATACGACCGGCTGATCGGCGACCTCGGCGGCATCGACCTCCAACTGCTGGGCATCGGGAACACGGGGCACATCGGCTTCAACGAGCCCAACGAGGCCTTCGATAAGATGACTCACCAAGTGGCGCTCAAGGAAAAGACCATTGCGGACAACTCCCGCTTTTTTGAGAACCCGGACGAGGTGCCGCGTTTCGCCATCACCATGGGCATCAAGGCCATCATGCAGGCGCGCGCCATCGTGCTGGTGGCGAGCGGCGCGGGCAAGTCGGAGATTCTGCAAAAGGCGCTGTTCGGCCCCGTGACGCCCGCCATCCCCGCCTCGATTTTGCAGCTGCACCCGAACGTCACCGTGGTGGCGGACGCCGCCGCGCTTTCCGCGGTGCGCGCAATGCAGGGAAAATAATTCTTGTGGGAAGCTCTTTATGGCGGAAAACCCGTCCCGCCGGAGCGGCGGGCGGGTTTTCCGTTTTTGCAGAAGCGGGAAAAGGAAAGGATGGCGCGTAAATCCATGATTTTGAAAAACGCTTCGGTGTTTTGCGGGGACTTCGAGCCGGCGCGCGCGGATATCGCCGTTTCCGGCGGGAAAATCGAATGCATCGCTCCGAATCTTTCGGGGGATGAGAGCATCGACCTTTCGGGCTGCACGTTGGTGCCGGGCTTTGTGGATGTCCACATCCATGGCTGCGCGGGCGCGGATACCTGCGACGCCACGCGCGAGGCGATCTCCGCAATGGCGGCGCACCTCATCCGGCAGGGCGTAACGTCCTTTTGCCCCACCACCATGACGGTGCCGCCCGAGCAGATTTCCGCGGCGCTCGCCGCCGTGAAGGACTGCATGGACAACCCTCCCGAGGGCGCGTCCGTTGCGGGCGTGAACATGGAAGGCCCCTACATCTCGCCCGACCGGGCGGGCGCGCAGCGAATCGACTGTGTGCGCAGGCCCGACGCGCGGGAATTCCGGAAATTCTTCGATGAGTGCGGCGGCATCGTGCGCCTTGTGGAGATCGCGCCCGAGCGCGAGGGCGCGCGGGAGTTTATCGAGCAGGCAAGCCAATGGTGCCACGTTTCGCTCGCCCACACCGCGTCGGATTACGAGCAGGCCAAAGCGGCGTTCTCCTGGGGCGTTTCGCACGTGACGCACCTGTTCAACGCCATGAACGGCCTGCATCACCGCAAACCGGGCGCCGTGGGCGCCGTGTTCGACGACGACAAAGTCCGCGCCGAGCTGATCTGCGACGGCTTTCACATCCACCCGGCCGTGCTGCGCACGGCGTTCCGCCTGCTCGGCGAGGAGCGCACCGTTGTGGTGAGCGATTCCATGCGCGCGGCGGGCATGCCGGACGGCGTTTCCGAGCTCGGCGGGCAGACGGTGTATATCCAAAACGGGCAGGCCCGCCTGAAGGACGGCACGATTGCCGGTTCCACCACGAACCTGTTCGACGAATTCAAAAACCTCGTGCGCTTCGGCGTGCCGTTCCGGCAAGCCCTGCGTTCCGTCACCATCAACCCGGCCACGGCGATCGGGCTGGAAGCCCGCATCGGCAGCATCGCACCCGGCAAGGACGCCGACCTGCTGGCGCTGGACGAAAACCGAAACCTGCGGCTCGTGATGGCCAAAGGGCGCGTGCGGTAAAGCCGCGGCGGACGCGTTTGAAGCAAGGCGGGGCGCGGCGTATGCAAAACCTGCATGACGCGGCGCCCCGCCTTGCGAATTTTGCAAAACCGGCTGGCATGGAATACGATCCGAACCAAAAAGCCGATAAGAACCCGCATAAAGCCCGTACAGGCAGGCGTTTGACGCGGATTTGGGCTTCCTTTCGCGTCGGAGAGCCGTATCGGGCGTAAGCAGCATAGCAAGCGTGAAAAGTATATCAAGTATAGTATAAAGGGAAGGATTTTTTGATGGTTCTGATTCCGGCGCCCGCGCATTTGAAAGAGACCGGCGGCGGCTTCCGCATCGGCCCGCGCTGCCCCATCTCGCTGAGCCCCGCGTGCGGGGAAAGCGAACTGGAAACCGCCCGCCTGCTGCAGGGCGAGCTCGAACATCTGTTGCCCGTGCGCGCCCCCCTCACGCGCGAAACCGCAAACGGCGGCGGGGGCATCCGCCTGGAGCTCGCCGGCGTATCGAAGGACCCCGGCGGGGGGGACGATCCCAGCGCGGGGGAAGGCTCCTACACGCTCGAGATCGGCGAAAGCGGTGTGACCCTGGCCGGCGGCGGCGACGGCCTGTTCTGGGGCGCGCAGACATTGCGCCAGATTCTCCGGCAGACGGGGGCCTCCCTGCCCGGCCTGCGCATCGACGACCGCCCCTTTTTCCCGCAGAGGGGCTTTTTCCACGACGTTACGCGCGGAAAGGTGCCGCGGCTCGAAACGCTGTTCGAGCTTGTGGACCGCCTCGCGTTCTATAAGATCAACCAGCTCCAGCTTTACGTGGAACACACGTTCGCGTTCCGCGGGCTCAGCGAGGCGTGGTACGGGAAGGACCCGCTCACGGCCTCGGATATCCTCGAGCTCGACGCTTACTGCCGCAGGCGCCATGTGGAGCTTATCCCCGCGCTCGCCACCTTCGGGCACCTCTACGAGATCCTCTCCACGCGGTCGTTTTCCGCGCTCAGCGAGCTCGATTCCGCGGGCCGCGGGCCCTTCGGCTGGTACGACCGTATGCAGCACCACACGCTGGACGTTTCGAACCCCGCGAGCTTCGAACTCGTGCGCGCCATGCTCGACGAATACATGCCCCTGTTTTCCTCGAAGCGCTTCAACATCTGCTGCGACGAAACCTTCGACCTCGGCCGGGGCAAAAACGCGCAGGCGCTGCGGGAAAAGGGCGCCGGGCGCCTCTACGTCGATTTTCTGCGCAAGGTGGCCGGGTATGTGCAGAGCAAGGGCCGAAAAGTTTTGTTCTGGGGCGATATCATCCTCAAGCACCCCGAATACCTGAGCGAGCTGCCGGAAAACAGCGAGTGCCTCTTCTGGGATTACTCCCCTGACGTGAAGGAGGACGGCGTGCGCACGCTGGCGCAGGCGGGCCTGCCGTTCCAGGTGTGCTGCGGCGTTTGCGGCTGGAACCGGCTGATGAACCTCTTTTCCGACGCCTACGAAAACACCGCGCGCCTTGCCGCCTACGGCAAAAAATACGGCGCCTGCGGCATGATCACCACCGACTGGGGCGACTTCGGCCACATCAACCTGCTCGGCTCCTCCATTCCCGGCATGATCGTGGGCGCCGGATTTTCGTGGAACCCCGGCGATGCGCGCGGCTTCGAAGCCTTCTGCGGGGACGTATCCCTGCTCGAATACGGGAACCACCGTCTGGTGCCGCTGCTCTCCGAGCTTTCGCGGCAGCAGGCCGGCACATGGGGCAGCCTCGTGGCCTGGCACGAGGCGCAGTTTCTTGAAAACTCCGACGCCCGGCGCGACGCGGCCGCCCTGCGCGCGCTCGATGAAGAAAAGGCCCTCGGCGGCTTCCGGCGGGCGCTGGAGCTGGAACAGCAGCTCGTTGAGGCCGGCTTCGAAGCGCGCAATCCGCTCGACGCGCGGGAATTCGTCGTGGCGGCGCACGGCGCCGCGCTGTTTGACGCCGCGTGCCTCGCCCTGAAAAAAGCCTCGTTCGGCGGGCGGGAGCAGGCGATGGAGCCTTCCCGGCTCGCCGCGGAACTGGAGCTCTGGTTTGCCGATTACACGGATGTCTGGCGCGCGCGCAACCGCGAAAGCGAACTTTTCCGCATCCGGGATACCCTTGCCGCGCTGTGCGCCTTTCTGCGCGCGCAGGCAGCGTAAACCCAAACGCAAAAAGCGCTGCCCCGGCCGGGGCGGCGCTTTTTGCGTTCCATACCTGCGTTTACGGCTCGGACGCATCCTGCGGAGGGAACTTACTCTGCGGAGGGTACTGCTCAAAATCCCACGGGTGCGTGTGGTAGTGTTCGTCCACCAGGTTCACGCGCCGCAGAAGCTCCGCGTCCCGGAGCAGCTCGGCCACAGGCCTGTCCGCCGCTATGGCGCGGTTTTCATCGAACAGCACCGCACGGTCGGAAACGTGCGGTACAAGCTCCAGATTGTGCGTGGCGAAAATCAGCGTCTTGCCCGCGCCGCCCAGCGCCTGCAGCAGGCGCAGCAGCCACGCCTGCGAGCGCGGGTCCAGGCTGTTTGTAGGCTCGTCCAGAATAAGGACGTCCGGGTTCAGGATGAGCGCGCTGCCGATGGCGATCTTCTTCTTTTCGCCGCCGCTCAGGTGATAGGGCGGCAGATCGAGCAGCTTTTCCACGCCCAGCATCCGCGCAAGCTCCCCGATACGCCGTTCGATCTCCGCGCGCGGCATCCCAAGCTGCAGCGGCCCGAAGGCCAGCTCCTCGTACACCGTGCTGCAGAACAGCTGCGCCTCCGAGTTCTGGAACACGAACCCCACCCTGCGGTGATAGCGCCCCGCGGCCTCCCCGTTCAGCCGTTTTTGCTCCATCGGCTCGCCGAACGCCCGGAACGACCCTTCCTGCGGAAACAGCAGCCCCGCCAGGATCTTCAGCAGCGTCGATTTGCCGCAGCCGTTCGCGCCCAGAACGCTCACGCGCTCGCCTTCCCGGATGGTAAGGTTCAGGCCTTCGAGCACCGGCGCGCTTTGCGGGTAGGCGAATGTGATTTTCTGAAGTTCAAAAACAGTGTTCTTCAAAACAGATGTTCACCCGCAATCAAAACAATTAAAATCAAGATGTTATTCACCAGAAACACGATATCGGCGCCGCCGATTTTAAAGCGCTCCATGCTCACAGGCCTGCCCGCAAAGCCCCGGCAGACCATGGCGTCGTAGATTTCCTCACTGAGCAGGTGGCTTTTTAAAAACATGTGGGCGGCGCTGCGGCTCATGAACCGCCGGTTTTCGGAAGCGTCGAGCCGGCCCACCGTTCGGAGAAAGCGCGCCTCCATCATGTTGCCGGCGATATCCGCCATAACGAAAATATACCGGTACGTCATGTTCAGAATCGACACGACCAGAAGCGGCACGCGCATGCGCGCAAGAGCGCCGGTGATGCGGTTCCACCTTGTCGTAAGCAGCAGAAGAAAAGCGAACGAGAGCGAAATGCCGGGGCGCAGCGCCAGACGAAACGCCATGGCAATGCCGGGCGCCGTAAAGTACAGCCCGGTTTGGCTCCCGAACGTTCCGGGACGCAGCACGGTAAAAAGCGGGGTTCCCTTTGCAAACAGGCTGGAAGCGCCGGGCAGGGAGAAAAGAAAAAGAATCAGGGGAATATAGGCCCATACCCGGCGGAGGTAGTCCTTCATATTTAGCCCCGAAAGCCTTGCGTAAGCGAGCGCGATTACGGCAAGCGCCAGCAAAACGGCAAGGCTTGAGGCGAAAGCGGAAAAAAGCATAAAACCGAACAGCACAAGGACCTTGACCCGGGGGTCAATGCCTTGCAGCAGCATGGGTTTCACCGCGTACCGCTCGCAGAAGAATTCATTCTCAAAAACTTCTGAAAAATGATGGAGCGTTTTCGTGATAAAACTCGTTCCGGCCGGCCGGATTTTGAGATCGGTATCCGGATTTTTCTTCAGCAGCCACGGCGGAACGCCGGGCCGCAGCTCCGGATCATTCGGTTTTGGCACTGTTCTCTATTTACCTTTCTTTTTGCCTTCCCGCTGCGCCCTTTTTACAAGAAAAGACGTCAGCAGAATCAGCCCGACAATGAGAATCATTCCGACAGCCGCCGAAAGAATATAACCCGCTACGGAACCGGCTGTGCTGCCGCCCAGCGCGGGAAGGGAATAACCCGGCAGCAGGGCATTCCACTTATCCGCCATGGCCCCGAACCCTTTCGGGATATAGCCGATCATCGCTTTGATTTCCGCGGAGCTGTATTCGCCCCAGGCGGTGCCGGATGCGATCAGCCCAAGCGGCGTCAGGACGATCAGAACAAGGAGCGGAAGGAGCATCGCTTTATAGCGGCGGAAGAACGGGGCCTTCGGCTCTTCCGCAAGCACCGGCTGGCCCTGGGCGAAGAGCTGCGGGGCCGCCTTTGCGAGATACGCCACGGCCGCGGCCGTGATCATCGCGTCGACCGGCCCGGCAATCACGCCGTGCGCGAACATCATGGCGGGAATCGAAACCGAAAGGCCATACGGGCAGTAAAGCGGCAGGCCGTTTGCGCCCCTGAAAAGAATCGGCTGGATGCCGAATTCGACGGACGCGCAAAAAGCCGCGGCGTTGATGCCGATATAGCTGCCGATAAAAGCGCCGGCAAGGCTCCGGCCGCTTCCGAGCTTCGCTTTGCCCGAGATCAGTTTATAGACATAGTAGCCGGCAAAAGGCATGACCACGGCCATATTGAAGCAGTTGAAGCCGTAAGCCATAATTCCGCCGTCGCCGAAAACGAGCGCCTGTATGAGCAGCGCGGTGGAAACCGAAACGGTTGCCGCCCACGGCCCCAATAAAACCGCGATGAAAACGGCGCCCACCGCATGCGCCGAGCTCCCCCCGGCCACCGGAACGTTGAACATCATAATCACAAAAGAAAACGCCGCGCAGAGCGCCAGAGTCGGTATTCTTTTCTCGCTCAGCTTCTTTTTGACCTTGCTCAGAGCGACCGACCAGACAGGCACCATCGCTGCCAGGGCAGGAATAGTCGTCTGCGGCGCGAGGTATCCGTCCGGAATATGCATGAAGCCGGTTCCTCCTCAAAAAAATACCCATGACGGGCATCGTCCTGCGGCCGCGCCCGCCCCGAACCGGGAACGGAAACGCCGCGAAAGCCCTTCATGGGTCACATTCCTCTGATGAAAAAACGCCGCGGATGCCTTCCTGGCACCCATAAATTTATTGTAGCACGGCCGCTGCGGCCCGTCAATCCTTTTCGGAGCCGGGGCAGGGCTCCCTGTATCGTCCGCGCGGCATTGCAGCGGCGGGCCGGCGATGCTATACTGATACCGTAGCATTTCCGGTGCTAACGGACGAGTTTCAGGCGCGTTCCGAACGCTTTGCCGCAACCGAGGAGGCGTGTGATGATAAACCGCAGCGATTTTATGTTTTTGCAGGAGCATCTGCCCCTGTTCGACCGCCTCGCCCCCGAGGAGCGGGAAATGCTGGCGGCGACGTGCTCCGGCGCCGCATACGGCCCCGGCGAGCTCATTCTGAGCCGCGACCGCGAGTGCAACGGGCTGGTGCTCGTGAAAAGCGGGCAGCTCCGGGCCTTTTTCGAGGCGGAGGACGGCAAGGAAATCACGCTCTACCGTCTGCTCGCGGGGGACATCTGCATCCTCTCGGCCGCGTGCGTGCTCAAAAATCTCACCTTCGAGGTGACGCTGGAAACGGAGAAAAAAAGCGCCGTGCTGTTCATCCCCGCTTCCGTTTGGGGGAAGCTGACGGAAAAGAACAGCGCGGCGAAGGAATTCTCCCTCGAACTCGTGAACGAGCGCTTTTCGGAAGTGATGTGGGTGATGGAGCAGATGGTTTCCAAGAATATGGGCCAGCGCGTCGCCGCGTTTCTGCTGGAACAGGCGGCGCTGGAGGGCTCGGATACGCTGACGCTGACACACGAGGCCATCGCCAAAAACCTGGGCACCGCGCGTGAGGTCGTCAGCCGCATCCTCAAATATCTGGAAAACGACGGGCTGGTGCGGCTCTCGCGCGGGCAGATCCGGCTCACGGATGAGAAACGGCTGCGGGAGATGAGCCGTTAAGCTTTAACCGGGCTGAGCATGGAAAGCAGCACGGGCTTGGGTGTGACGCCCACGCGCTGTTCCGCCACGCGGCCGCCCCGCATCACCACGAGGGTGGGGATGCTCATGACGGAAAACTGCGAGGCAAGTTCCGGCTCCTCGTCGACGTTGAGCTTGGCCACCACGGCGGAGCCTTCGAGCTCGCGGGCTACCTCCTCGACGATCGGCGACTGCATCCGGCACGGGCCGCACCAGCTTGCCCAGAAGTCGATGAGCACCGGTTTATCGGAACGGAGAACGATCTCTTCAAAATTATTGCGGTTGAGTTCAATGGCGGACATAATAAATCTTCCTTTCTGAAAGGGGATTTGCGGCGCGCGGAAAAAGCGCGGGGGCAAGCGCGGAATAAGTGGGATGGAATTTAGTTTCCCGGGCGGCTGCGCGCCGCCCGGCTTTTTTCCGAATTCCCGTTTCGCTGTTTTCCCTTTTGCAGCTTCAGTATATCCCGCGGCGCGGGATACTTCCGTAACAATGTCACACACACGCGCATTTTTTCGCATATATATCTACGGTTCGGCCGGTTTTCCGGGATGCGAACGGTTTCAGCCACACCGCGCCATTTCCAGAAAAACCGGCACATTCGAAGTGTTTTGCCTTTTCGCCGGAGGCGAACAGACGAAACGCAGCTTCTCCCGGCTTATGGAATTGCTGTAAATGGGCGGCCTTCGCGCCGCCGGGGAAAGGGGCGTTCTTTTTTTGAGCTATTTTGACCTGCATTGCGACACCGTCACCGAATGTTTTATCCGCGGCGAGGGGCTTGCGGAAAACAGTTTGCACTGGTCGCTGCACCGCGCCGAGCCCCTCGCCCCGCTGGCGCAGGTTTTCGCCGTGTGGATGCCGGACAATTTTCGCGGCGAGGCCGCCGTGAAGCGCTTTGACGGTGTGGCCGCCGTGTTTTTTACCGAGATGGAGAAAAACGCGGGGGCGATTGCGTTTTGCAAAACCGCCGCGGAGCTCCGGGCGGCGCTGAACGGCGGCCGCGCCGCCGCATTGCTTTCCATCGAGGGCGGGGCGGCGCTGGGCGGCCGGCTCGAAAACCTGGACCGCGCCTACGAAATGGGCGTACGCCTGCTCACGCTCACCTGGAACGGGCGCTGCGAGCTGGGCGACGGCGTGATGGAGCCGGAAGCACAGGGGCTCACCGCATTCGGGCGGCAGGTTGTGCGCCGCATGGAAGAGCTGCGCATGGCGGTGGATGTGTCGCATCTTTCCGAACGGGGATTCTGGGATGTAGCGGAGCTGAGCGCGCGCCCGTTTCTGGCAAGCCACTCCAACGCCAAAGCCGTGTGCGGCCACCCGCGCAACCTTTCGGATGAACAGTTCCGCGAGATCGTGCGGCGCGGCGGGCTTGTGGGGCTCAATTTGTACCGCCGCTTTCTGCGCGACAACGGCGACGCCGATTTCTCCGACGTGCTGCGCCACGCCGAGTATTTTCTCGCGCTGGGCGGAGAACACGCGCTCGCCCTGGGCGGCGACCTCGACGGCTCCGAGCTGCCCGCGTGCATGCGCGGCGTTGAGGATATGCCCCGGCTGCGGGAGGAATTGCTGCGCCGCCTGCCCGAAACCACGGTGGAGGATCTCTTTTTCGGCAACGCGCGCCGTTTCTTTGAAAAGATTCTGGAACCGGGAGAAATTTCTTTGGAAAGCGGGAGAATGTAGTTCAATATTCTTCTTTAATTTGAAATTTATGTTATAATAGAAAGGTACGAGCTTGCCCGGTTTTTCCCCTGCGTTTCCCATTTCAAGCGGAACTTCGGCGGCGCTCCATCCGGCCGATTTTGCCGGGAGGTTTGCCTTTTCCCGCGCGGCGCAAAGCGGGAAACCGTCTTTCCTTCCCATGCGGAAGCCGCTTTCGGCGCTGTGCTAAAAAGCAGGTGAAATATGCTCCACGTTCTGAAATACATCCGGCGCGCCAAAGAGATGTGGGGTTTCCGCATTCCGGACCAGGATTTTCGGGCGTTTCGGCAGAGCGCATCCGTCATAACCCTGACGCGCGCCAGGATGTGCGCGGTCCTTGTCATCGCGTTCGAGCTGTGCGTTCTGGCCTACACACTCCTGAGCAGAGGGCCGTCGGCCTGGCGGATGCCGTACTTATACACCACGCTGATGACGCTGATTATGCTGTTTGCGATGGCCGCGTTCCTGCCGCTGCTATCCGCGTTCGAGAAAAACGCGGCCGCGCACCCGCGGGCGGTATTCGCGCTCGGCCTTGCGTACGGCGCCTTTACGCTGGGCTGGTGCGCCGTGCTCTCCCTGATGGACGTGGTCTACGGCGGCGCGCCCCTGGTTTACGCGTTCGCGATGCTGGTGATTGCGGCGCTGCCCTATTATGCGCCCGCCGTGTCGCTCCTGCTCTATTTTCTTACGCAGGCGATGTTTCTCATCCTGCTTGCCGTGTTCGCCGCGCCGCCGTATACTGCCGTGCTCCAATGCACCGTTTTCGCCGTCCTTTCGTGGGGCATTTCCTCCATGAGGTACAAGCGGTTCGCGCAGCAGTTTACGGACAGCCGGGTGATTCAGGAAAAGAACCGGGAGCTGGAGCGCGTGAACGCGGAGCTCCAGAAGGCCAATAAAAAGCTGCAGAAGCTCTCGCAGACCGACGGGCTGACGGGCGTTTTCAACCGCTTTATGTTCGACCAGACGCTTCAGGCGGAATGGGAGCGCTGCCGGCGGCAGTTCCGCCCGCTCTCGCTGCTCATGATCGACATCGACTTTTTCAAGCCCTACAACGATTGTTACGGGCACCCGGCGGGCGACCTGTGCATCCGGCGCGTGGCGAACGTTCTTTCCGAGTGCGCGCAGCGCGCGTCGGACACGGTGGCCCGTTACGGCGGCGAGGAATTTGCCGTTATCCTGCCCTATGTCAATCAGGAGGACGCGCTGGATCTGGCGCGCCGGATGCAAAGCGGCGTGCGCAGGCTCGCCATCCCTCACCTCCGCTCCCCCGTAGGAGGCATCGTCACCATCAGCATCGGGGTGCACACCGTAACGCCCACCGGCGAGTTCTCCAAGGAAGCGTTCCTGCGCACGGCGGACGACGCGCTCTACAAAGCGAAAAAGCAGCGCGACGAGATCGTGGTGGCCTGAAAGCCGCGGCCGCCGAAAGCCGAAAGAAACGTGCGAAAGGCGGATATGCGGATGACGCGGCGCGAACTCATCGACTATTGCCTCACCTACCCCGACGCGTACGAGGACTACCCGTTCGACGACGCTTCAAACGCCGAGGACGCGTGGGCCGTGCTGCGCCACCGGCGAAGCCGCAAAAGCTTCGCGTTTATCTATCAGCGCGGCGGGCTGTGCGTCAACCTCAAATGCGAGCCCATGCGCGGCGATTTCCTGCGCCGCGCGTATGCGGATGTGACGCCGGGGTACCATATGAACAAGGAGCACTGGAACACCGTACGCGTGAACGGCGATGTGCCGGAGGACGAGCTGAAGGATATGATCGACCGCAGTTACCGGCTGACCATGCCCCAAAAACGATAAGCGCGCAAGGCGCCCCGCCCGGAAAAAGCGGGGCGCCTTGCGTTTGCCCTCCGCCGCGGGTATACTGAAAGAAAGCGGGGCGCGGCTTTGCGCCCCGGCGCTCTCAAAAGCAAAAGGAGTTTGGAATCATGGCATTTTTGGATCTTGCACGCGCACGCTATTCGGTGCGGAAATTCAGTGAAAAGCCGTTGGAGCGGGAAAAGCTCGAGCAGGTGCTGGAGGCCGGGCGGCTCGCGCCCACCGCCTGCAACTACCAGCCGCAGCGCATCCTGGTGGCGGAAAGCGCAGAGGCGCTCGAAAAAATCCGCCGCTGCACGCCCTGCAGCTTCGGCGCGCCCGCGGTGCTCGTAATCTGCTTCGATAAAAACGTGAGCGCGAAGCATGAGCACACGCCGTTCGATATCGGTATCGTAGACGCCAGCATCGTCGTCACGCATCTGATGCTCGCGGCGGCCGACCTCGGCCTCGGCACCACCTGGGTGGAAAATTTCGATTTTCCCTCCGTGATGCGGGAGTTCGCTTTGCCGGAAAACCTCGTTCCCACGGCGCTGCTGCCGCTCGGGTACCCCGCGCCGGATGCGGCGCCCAACAAAAAGCTGCACTTCAGCCGCAAGCCGCTCGCGGAAACCGTTTTTTACAACCGCCTGCCCTAACGGGGAGCCGCGCAAAAGGGGCGTTTGCGCCGCCCCTTTCCTTCCCGTTTGGAAATTTTCTCGCCCGCGGAGACTCCCGCCGCTCGGGAATTCCTGTCATTATTTCTAAATTTAATCGTTAAATTATATGTAATACGTTGATTCTTCGGTGTAAAACCGTTATAATGCCTCCTATAGGCCCCCGCATGGAGCCGCAAACGCCGCAAGGAGGGCGAAATGGATTTGGAAACGCCGGAGAACCGGCGGCCGGTACGGGACGATCTCCGCTATCTGTCCCTGCTGGCCGCGCAGTACCCCACCGTGGACGCCGCCTCCACCGAGATCATCAACCTGCAGGCTATTCTGAACCTGCCCAAGGGCACCGAGCATTTTCTCACGGATATTCACGGCGAGAACGAGCCGTTCGACCACGTGCTGCGCAACGCCTCGGGCGTTATCAAAAGCGAAATCGAAAGCCTGTTCGGCAACACGCTGGCGCAAACCGAAAAAAAACGGCTCGCCACCCTCATCTATTACCCCGAGCAGAAGCTCGAGCGTCTGCTGCGGCAGGAGCCGAACCTGGCCGGCATCGACGACTGGTACAAGATCACGCTTTACCGGCTCATCGAAATCTGCCGGAGCTTTTCGAGCAAATACACGCGCTCCAAGGTACGCAAGGCCATGCCGCGCAACTTTACATACATTCTCGAAGAGCTGCTCAACACCGATTACAACAAACCCGATAAAACGGGCTATTACCGCGAGATCATCCGCACCATCATCGATATCGGCCGCGCGCGCGAGTTCATCGTGGCGCTTTCGAAGCTTATCCAGTGCCTCGCCATCGACCGCCTGCACATCATCGGGGATATCTACGACCGCGGCCCGGGAGCCGACCGTATTTTGGACACGCTGCTCGACTACCACTCCGTGGATATTCAGTGGGGCAACCACGATATTCTCTGGATGGGCGCGTTCTGCGGCTCGGCCGTGTGCATCGCAAACGCCGTGCGCATCTGCACGCGGTACGCGAACCTGGATTTTCTCGAGAACTCCTACGGCATCAACCTGCTGCCTTTGGCCACCTTCGCGCTGGAGCAGTACGGCGGCGACCCCTGCGCCGTGTTCCTGCCCCGGCCCGGCGAGTGCAAGCGCAGCGCGCAGGAGCTGCAGCTCATTGCGAAAATGCACAAGGCGGTCACGGTGATCCAGCTCAAGCTCGAAAAGCGCGTGATCGACCGCCGGCCCTCGTTTTGTATGGAGGACCGCCTCTTCCTTGATAAAATCGACTTTACAAACAAAACCGTGGAGGCGGGCGGCCGCACGCGGGAGCTCACCGACCCTTTGCTGCCCACGGTGAACCCGAAGGACCCTTACGCCCTCACGCCGCGCGAGGCGGAGGTGATGGACCGGCTCGTCGCCTCTTTCCGCAGCAGCGAAAAGCTCGCGCGCCACGTGCGGTTCCTCTTTTCGCGCGGGAGCCTGTACCTCACGTGCAATTCCAACCTGCTCTACCACGGCTGCATTCCCCTGAACGAGGACGGCAGCTTTTTCGAGATGAACTACCACGGCGCAACGTACTCCGGGAAGGCGTATCTCGACCTGATTGAGCGGACGGTGCGCAAAGGCGTGATGGCCGAAAGCGGTACGCCCGAGCATCAGGAGGCGCTCGACTGGATGTGGTACCTCTGGTGCGGGAAGCATTCGCCCCTGTTCGGGAAAAGCCCGATGGCCACGTTCGAGGATTACTTCTGTAAGGGCGCGAAACCGGAGGAGAAAAAGGACCCCTATTACCATTACCGCGACCGCGAGGACGTGTGCCGGCGCATCCTCTCCGAGTTCGGCGTGAACCCCGAAAACGGGCATATCGTCAACGGGCACGTTCCCGTGGAACGCGTGCACGGCGAAAACCCCATCAAGGCGAACGGCAAGCTTATCTCCATCGACGGCGGCTTTTCCCGCGCGTATCGCGACGTGACGGGCATCGCGGGCTACACGCTGATCTCCGATTCCTTCGGCCTTACGCTCGTTTCGCACGAGCCGTTCATCTCCACGGAGGCGGCCATCGAGAACGAGACGGATATCCATTCCTCCACGCAGGTGCTGGAGCGCAGCGACCAGCGCATCAAGGTGCGGGATACGGATATCGGCGGCGTACTGGCAAACCAGATCTGCGACCTCAAAAATCTGCTGGCGGCCTACCGTTCCGGCCTGCTCAAGGAACAGCTGCCCTCGGGGTAGCCGCTCCGGCTTTCCCGTATTCCCGGCTATTTTTTATGCTTTGGTGGTGTTTCGGTTTCATGGATCAGGCGCAGGCGCTTTTAAAGCGCTGTTTTGGCTACGACGCGTTCCGGCCCGGGCAGCGGGAGATCATCGAACGGATCGGAAACGGCGAGGACGTTCTGGCGGTGATGCCCACGGGCGCCGGAAAATCGGTGTGCTACCAGATTCCGGCGATGCTTTCCCGCGGCGTGACGATTGTGGTATCCCCGCTCATCTCGCTGATGAAGGATCAGGTGGACGCGCTGACGCAGGCCGGCATCCCGGCGGCGTACTTAAACAGCTCGCTCTCGCCCGCGCAGCAGGACGCAGCGATGGAGCGCGCGGAAAACGGCGCGTACAAAATCATCTACGCGGCGCCCGAACGGCTGGAATCGGAGCGGTTCCGCGCGTGGCTTATGCGGCTCGATATTCCGCTGGTGGCCGTGGACGAGGCCCACTGCGTTTCCCAGTGGGGGCACGATTTCCGGCCGAGCTACACGAAAATTGCGGACGCGGTGGCTGCCCTGCCCTCCCGCCCGGTGGTGGCGGCCTTCACCGCCACGGCGACCCCGCGGGTAAAAGAGGATATCGTGCGGCTTCTGGGCCTGCGGCGGCCTTTCCTGCTCACCACGGGCTTCGACCGGCCGAACCTCTATTTCGCGGTGGAAAAGCCCAAAAGCAAGACCGATGCGCTGCTGCGCACTCTCCAAACCAAAAAGGACCGCTCCGGCATCGTCTACGCCGCCACGCGGAAAACGGTGGACACGCTGTGCGCGCGTCTGCGCGGCGCGGGTATTTCGGCCGTGCGCTACCACGCCGGGCTGCCCGAGGCCGAGCGCGTGAAAAATCAGGAGGATTTTCTCTACGACCGCGCGGGCGTGATGGTGGCCACGAACGCGTTCGGCATGGGGATCGACAAATCCAACATCTCCTTCGTGCTCCACTACAACATGCCCCAGAGCCTGGAAAGCTACTATCAGGAGGCGGGCCGCGCGGGGCGCGACGGCGAAAAGGCCGAGTGCGTCCTCTTTTATTCCGCGGCGGATATCGTCACGGACCGATTGCTCATCGAAAACGGCGCGGACGAGGGCGGGCGCGCCGCCTCCCTGCAAAAGCTGCGCGACATGGTGGATTACTGCAACACGGATGGGTGCCTGCGCGCCTTCATCCTGCGCTATTTCGGCGAAACGGATGCGCCTCAGGCCTGCGGAAACTGCGGCAGCTGCAACAGCCAAACCGAGCGCACGGATATCACGACGGAGGCGCAGAAGATCCTCTCCTGCGTCGTCCGCATGGGCGGGCGGTTCGGGAGCGGAACCGTCACGGAAGTTCTGCGCGGCGGCCAAACGCGCAAAATCAAAGAGCTGGGCTTCGAGCAGCTCAGCACCTTCGGCATCATGAAAGAGTATTCCGTCGAAACGGTGAAGGAGATTATCTCCTTTCTGGTGGCGGATCGCTACCTTGAACTGTGCGGGGAAAAATACCCGGTGCTGAGGCCCGCGCCCGCCGCGCGCGAAGTGCTGCGCGGCCAAAAGCCCGTTTTCATCCGGCGCGTTTTGCGAAAACAGGAGACCGGGGCACCGGGCGCGCCGGCGGACGAGGCGTTGTTCTCGCTGCTGCGCGGCGTCCGCGCGGAGCTGGCGCAGGAGGAGGGCGTTCCGCCCTTCGTCGTTTTTTCGGACGCGACCCTGCGCGAAATGTGCCAGAAATACCCCGGCGACGCGGAAAGCCTGCTCCAAATTTCCGGCGTGGGGAGCGTAAAGCTCGAAAAGTTCGGCGGGCGCTTCCTCGAAGCCATCCGCGCCTACGCGAACGAGCACGGCATTCCGCTTGCGCAGGGCGGTTTTGCGTCCGCGCCGGATGCGGTTTCCGCCGAGAAACGCCGCAAGCCGCCGGGCGCGCCCGGCGATTCCATGCTGGAAAGCTACCGGCTGTGCCAAAGCGGCCAAAGCATCGCGGAAATCGCCAAAACGCGCGGGCTGGCCCCAAGCACGGTGGAAAGCCATCTGCTGGCCTGCCTGCAAAGCGGCATGGATATACCCGGCAATCTGTTCGCCACCCCCGACGAGGAGCGGCAGATTCGGGAGGCCATCCGGCAGTGCGGGCGCGGGAGGCTCGCGCCCATCAAGGCGGCGCTGCCGGAAAGCATCGGCTACGGAGCCATCCGGTATGTGTTATACAAATATAGGCCCGAATAAACGGCAACCCGCGGAAGCGAACAGCTTCCGCGGGCTTTTTATGCGGCGGGAGAGAATTTGTAAAAAGAAGAGAAATATGGATGATTTCTGTTGTTGTTTAAGGGCGTGGGGTGTATAATTTTGTTAATACCTTTCCGAATCGTATATCAAATTGCTATAGTATCCACATTTTATTGGTATAAAGGTTAATTTATGGATTGTGCATATTGGATAAATGGCTTTCCTGCAACTTTTGCAACGAGCAGAGAAAAAATATGGAAAATTCAACTATTTAAAGCACTATCGGACAAGCAGTATTCTGACAATAGCATCGATCTTAAATTTACGTTTACAGAAGAAAATTACAATAAACATCAATTTGATATTGATAATTTATGTGAGCCTGTATTCGCTGTTCTTACTAATCCGCTTGGTTGGTTTTCCGGAAAACGTACAAATATTGAGCTTTGGACGGCCCGAAAATGTATTGGTAAGAATCAAGGACTTTTAATACAAAACATCAATTCCGGCACACAATTGGCGCCGAATACTATTCCGCTATTCGATAAAGTTTACAATGGCTTACTGCCAAATAAAGCTACGGATGGCGCTATACCATTGTGGATTAGTAGTTTTGGGCAGTTTAAACCGATTAAAAAATGTTCTGTCCGCCTAAGATTTGAAAACACGCCAGTCAGTATTGCGACGATATCTTCAGGAAAGGTAAAGCCGATTATAGATTGTCTCTATCCGATCATCGGAGGCCTCCCGGGAGCTCCAAAAGATGAAATAATCGAAATGTTAACTGTCGAACGTATAAGTAACAACACGCATATATCTGCCGTAAGAATTACAATTTGGGAAAATACATTGCATTGACTTTATCCTTTTGCTCATCAGATCTGTTTGCTTTTAAACGTATCCATACAAACATTTTTATCGTTTTTCGGTTTGCTCCTCAGCATTCTTCTTTTCCCCTTCCGCAATCTCCTCAACTATCCCTTTATCCGCCGGGCAGAAGTCGAACCGCGTCAGCTCCCGGGGCGCGGCCCAGCGCAGCTCCTTGTGGACGATGCGGCGGATTTCGCCGCGCGCGATTTCGGCGGTGAAAAAGGTGAACGCGATCTCTCGCTCCGGATAGCGGTAGGAAAACTCCCGGAAAACGCCGCGCGGGGCGATTTCCACCCCGAGCTCCTCGCGGCATTCCCGCATAACGCACTGCTCCGGCGTTTCCCCCGGCTCCTGCTTACCGCCGGGGAATTCCCAGAGAAGCGCGCAGGAGCCGCCCTCCGCGCGCCGGCAGATGAGGATTTTTCCGTCCCTATATAAAATTGCCGCCGAAACGCGCAACTGAGGAAGTTTGGTTTCATTCATTCCGTCCATCAATAAAGCGCCTTTCCCTGCTCCAGCTCGAGCAGGGCCTTTTTCATATCCAGCCCGCCCCCGTAGCCCACGAGCATTCCGTTTGCGCCAATCACCCGGTGGCACGGAACCACGATCATCATCGGGTTTTTATTGTTCGCCATGCCCACCGCGCGGGTGGCTTTCGGGTTGCCCACCGCCTGCGCAATCTCTTTGTAGGTGCGGGTTTCGCCATAGGGAATCCGGCACAGCGCGGCCCATACTTTGCGCTGGAACTCCGTGCCGTGCAGCGCATAGGGAAAATCGAAGGTTCTGCGCCGCCCCGCGAGATATTCGCCGATCTGTTCAAACGCCCGGTCGGAAAGCGCGGAAGGCTCGCCGGACCCCTCGGCGCGCCCGGCAACGCGTTCGAGCGAAACCACCGCTTCCTCCGTGTACCCGATCTCCAGAACCCCGAACGCAAAACCGTAATACGCGCGCCGGATTCCGCTGGATATGCCGCCGATTTTCTCCGTGCCCACTTTCCGCAGCTCCTTTCGCGTTTTCACAAACGCTTTGCTTCAAACGTCAAAATTGCTTTCGCCATGTTCTATTATAGCATAAGCGGCGCGCCGCCCGGCCGCAAACGGCGGAAAGGCGCGCGAAAAACCGCTATACAAAGAGAAAGGCGCGGAGATCCGCGCAGATTTATATGGCGGGCATACCGAAAAACGGTATGCCCGCCGTTTTTGCGCCCGCGCGTAAATAAAAAGCGCTTTCCTGTTTTTGCATATTAACCCGCGGTTAACTTTTTCTGCAAAAGTTGAGCACCGCTCGCTTGTAGTCCGCGCCGCTCCAAACTATAATAACCTTGAAATGAGGTGGAAAGGATGCAAACAATCCAGATCGGGCGGAATATTGCGAAGCTGCGGAGGGAAAAAGGCGTTACGCAGGAGGAACTGGCCGGGTACCTCGGCGTCTCCAAGCCGGCGGTTTCCAAATGGGAATCGGGCCAGAGCTTTCCGGATATCCTGCTGCTGCCGGCGCTCGCGTCTTTCTTCAATAAGAGTGTGGATTCCCTGCTGGGCTACGAGGCGCAGATGCGGCCGGAGGACATCAAAAAGCTGTACCGCAGCCTGACGGACGCGTTCGCCTCGGAGCCGTTCGACACCGTCTACGCACGCTGCGAGGAAGCGGTGAAAACCTATTATTCCTGTTTCGGGCTGCTGTTCGCCATGGCGGAGCTGCTCGTCAACCACGCCCCGCTTTCCGGAGACGCCGCGCGCACCGCGGCCCTGTATGAAGAAGCTTCGGCGCTGTTCGGGCGGGTGGAAAGCGAAAGCGGCGACGCGGTGCTTGCCCGGCAGGCGCTTTCGATGCGGGCCTGCTGCGCCATCGCGCTCGGGCGCCCCGCCGAGGCCATCGATCTGCTGGGCGGCATCGAAGAACTGCCCATCTCCACCGACCAGCTGCTCGCGCAGGCCTACGCGATGAAAGGGGAACGCGGCAGGGCGCTGGACGTGATGCAGAAGATGATGTATACGAACTTGCTGAACCTGTTCGGAGCCTTCCCCACTCTGATGGGGCTTTACTCCGGCGAGCCGGAAAAGCTGGACGCCTGCCTTGCGAAAGCGCTGGCGCTGGGCGGGGCGTTCGACCTGCCGCAGATGCAGCCGACGTTCTATTGCACGCTGTACCTCGCCGCCGCGGCGCTGTACGCCGGGCAGGGGAACCGGGAAAAGGCGCTCGATCTGCTGGAAGCCTATGCGGAGCTGCTCGCGCGCGGCGGCCTGTTCCCACTCCGGCTGAAAGGCAGCGCGTTTTTCGACCGGCTGGAGCCGTACTTCGCCACGCTGAACCTCGGCACGGACGCTCCGCGCAGCGACTCCCTTGTGAAACGGGATATGCTCGCGGCGGTAACGGGCAACCCCGCGTTCGCGCCGCTCGCGGAGGAAGAGCGCTACCGCCGCGTCGTGCGCCGGCTGGAGCGCTGGGAAACCGCCTGAAATACAGATCGATAACCGGCCTGCTGTGAAAGGATGTTCCCGCTATGAAAAATCTGTTGCCCTATCTGCCGTTTCTGATCCCCGTCGCGGCCCTGGAATTGGGGCTTGCCGCCGCGGCGCTTGTTCACGTGCTGCGGCACCGCTCCTACCGCTTCGGGAACCGCGCGTTCTGGGTCGTGGTGGTGCTGCTGTTCGAAATTGTCGGCCCCATCCTCTATTTTACCGTAGGGCGGGAGGACGAGTGATGGACGTTCTGGAATTCACACGGGTTTCCAAACGCTTCGGCAGCCTGCCGGTGCTGCGCGGAGCCGATTTCTCCGTGCCGGAGCGCGGGGCTTTCGGCCTCATCGGGAAAAACGGCGCGGGAAAAACCACCGCGATGAAGCTGATTCTGGGCTTTCTCAAAGCGGACGAAGGGGAAATCCGCGTCTGCGGCGAAAAGGTCGCCTACGGCGGCGCCCGCACCAACCGGCTCGTGGGGTATCTGCCGGATGTGCCGGAATTTTACGGCTTCATGCGCCCGCTCGAATATCTGCGCTTCTGCGGGCAGGTTGCGGGGATTCCGCGCGCAAGGGTGCGGGAGCGCTCCCGCGAGCTGCTGGAGCTCGTGGGGCTCCCGGGCGTAAACCGAAAGATCCGCGGCTTTTCGCGCGGAATGAAGCAGCGGCTGGGCATCGCGCAGGCGCTGCTCGGGGAACCGAGGCTCCTCATCTGCGACGAGCCCACCTCGGCGCTCGACCCGGTGGGCCGCAGGGAGATTCTCGAGCTGCTCGCGCTCGCCGCCGGGCAGACCGCCGTGCTCTTTTCCACGCACATCCTCTCGGATGTGGAGCGCGTCTGCAGCCGCATCGCCATTCTGGACGGCGGGAAAATCGCGCTGCAGGGGGACCTTGCGGAGGTGAAAAGCCGCTACCGGCACGACGCCGTGCGCATCCGGCTCGCGGGGGAAGGCGGCGCGCTGGCCGATGCCTGCCGGCGGCTGCCGTTTGTTTCGGAAGCGGCCGCACAGGGGGACATCGTCACCCTGCGCCTTGCCGACGCGGGGCGCGACGGAGCGAAAATTCTCGAACTGCTCGCGCGCGAACAAGCGCCCGTTTTGCAGTACGAGGTGCTGGAACCGACGCTCGAAGACGTTTTTCTGGAGGCCGTGCAATGAAAGGATTTACCGCTTTCGCCCAAAAGGAGCTGCTCGAGCTGCTGCGCAGCTTCCGGATGCTGATTCTGCTGGCCGTTCTGCTGCTGTTCGGCATGATGAGCCCGCTGTTCGCCAAGCTCATGCCGGAACTGCTGAAAAATCTCTCCGGCTCGGGCATCACCGTCACGCTGCCCCCGGTCGCAATGTCCGACGCCTGGGCGCAATTTTTCAAAAATATCGGCCAGATGGGGCTGATCGTGCTGCTTCTGCTGTTCGGCACCTCCCTGCCGCAGGAGATCGCGCGCGGAACGCTGCTCATCCCGCTTTCCAAAGGGCTTTCGCGCGGCGCGGTGGTGCTTGCCAAATACGCCGCGGCGTTGCTGTGCTGGACGATATCCTACGCTCTCGCCGCGCTCCTCTGCTGCGTCTACACGCAGGTGCTGTTCGGCCGCTTCGCGCCGCCGCGCCTTGCGCCCGCGCTGGTTTGCCTGTGGCTGTTCGGGGCTTTTCTGCTGGCGCTGCTGGAGCTCTTCGGCGCGGCGGCGCCCGGCAGCTTCGGCGGATTGCTGCTCACCGCGCTGACGGCGGGCGTCCTGCTGGCGCTGGACGCGTTCCCGCGGCTGCAAAGCTGGAACCCGGCCACGCTGGCCACGCGGAACACCGCTCTGCTCGCGGGTGCCGTGCCGGAGCTCGGCTCCGCCGCCTGGGTGACGGCCGCGGGCATTTGCGCCTGTCTGTGCCTTTGTGTATTCCTGTTTCGCAAAAGGACGCTGTGAACAAAGAAAAGTCGCTGCGCGGCGTTCGCATCAGGCCCTGCGGGAGAAGATCCCGCGGGGCCTGATGGTGTTTCCTGGCGGCGGGCGCGTGTGGGCATTTTGCGGTTTTTGTTGCAAGCGCAGCCGCCACCTGTTACACTGAAAGCAGGCCGGGAGCGCGCAGGTGTTAGGCACAATCGGCAGAAAGCATGCGCAAAATAGCGGCAGGAGGGATTCGGCATGGGTAAAGGACTGATCCATCTCTACACCGGGGACGGAAAGGGCAAGACGACCGCGGCGCTGGGGCTGGCCATGCGAGCCAAAGGCGCAGGGCTAAAGGTGCTGATCGCGCAATTTCTAAAGGGCAGGGACACCGGGGAGCTGGAGCCGCTCCGGCAGCTTGCGATTCCGGTCATCCGCAGCGACGTTACGAAGTTTATCCCCTATATGAACCCGGAAGAGCTGGAAACGTGCAAAAAAGAGCAGCGGCAGTGCTTTGAAGAAGTCTGCGAGAAGGCCGAAAAATACGAGCTTATCGTTCTGGATGAAATCATCGGCGCCGTTTCCACCGGAATGATCGAAGAAGGCGAGCTTCTGCGCTTTATAAAGAACAAACCGGAGCAGACGGAGCTTGTGCTTACCGGCAGGGACGCGCCCGGCGAGCTGGTCGAGTTGGCCGACTATGTCTCCGATATCCGGTGCGTCAAGCATCCGTATCATCAGGGCGTTCAGGCGCGCAGAGGAATCGAATTCTGAGCGCCCGCCGGGGCGTCGCCGAAGTTGACAATAGGAATCGGAATAATTAAAGTACCGGTATCCGCACTTTCACGGTGCCGCATGGGCGAAAGGCCTGTGCGGCGGGCGGGCTGCCAAAGCAGCGCCCCGGTTTCGCCGTATGCCGAAAAACCGATGCAGCGGGTTTCGGCCAAACTTTCAAGCGTCCGTTCAAACGCTTATTGCGGGCATCAAAAAGAGGAGCGCGCTCCAAAAAGCGCGTTCCCCTTTTTGGGGGCCCGAATCAACGCCCGCACGGTTCAGCGGTGGAGCAGCACTTCGTCCACGATGCCGTAGGCCTTCGCCTCTTCGGCCGTGAGGTAATGGTCGCGCTCCATATCGCGCTCTACGGTTTCGAGCGGCTGCCCCGTAAGGTCGCTGAAAATGCGGTTGAGCTTCCGTTTGGTTTTGTCCATCCAGTCGCTGTGGATTTTGATATCCGTCGCCTGACCCTGCAGCCCGCCCGAAATGGACGGCTGGTGGATGAGCACCTCGCCGTTTTGCAGCGCGTACCGCTTGCCCTTTTTTCCGGCGACGAGCAGCAGGGACGCCGCGCTGGCCGCCATGCCGATGCAGATGGTGGAAACGTCGCATTTGATGTAATTCATCGTGTCGAGGATGGCGAACGCGTCGGTTACCGAACCGCCGGGGCTGTTGATGTAAAACTGGATGTCCTTGTCGCAGTCGCTTGATTCCAGAAACAGCATCTGCGCGACGATGAGGCTGGCCGATTCGCTTGTGACGGGTTCGTTCAGCATCACGATGCGGTCGTTTAACAGGCGCGAAAAGATATCGTAGGACCGCTCGCCGCGGTTGGTCTGTTCGATGACGACTGGTACGAGATTGCTCATATTGCCCTCCTGATATTAAGCTGCGAGATCACGGATTTGATGCGCGGACGCGGCCATGCGGACGACGTTTTGTTTGCCGGGTGCGAACAGCCGGCGGTATTTTCCCGGCGTGAGCGTATACATCCGCTGAAACGCGCGGGAAAACGCCTCCTGCGAGGCATACCGGCAGTCCAGCGCGATTTCCAGAATCGGCCGGCCGGTTTCGGCCAGCTGCGCCGCGGCCTGTTCCATCCGCCGCCGGCGGATATATTGCTGCACCGGCTCGCCCATCTCCCGGCGGAACAGCCGGTGAAAATGGTATTTCGACAGGCCGGCCTGCCGCGCGAGCGCATCCAGAGTGATCTCCTCTTCAAGATGGGTTTCGATATAGCCGAGCGTTTGCCCAAACCGCCGTTTCGTTTTCATCCGCAGCACCTCCGCCGCCGTATTGATGCTTCCATTATAGCCCGGCGGGGCAAAAATGTCTTGATCGTTTTTGCGGATTTTCCATATAAAAAATCCGCTGCGCGCGGAAGCGGCGGACCGGCAATATTGCGAACATCCGCCTTTGCGCCGGGGCGCGCGCCGCGCTATAATACAAGCGGACGGTTGCGCTTTACGGCGGGCGCGGCGCGCCATCATGCGGGCAGGTGATTGTGTTTTATGGATGAAAATTATATCAGCAGCGTAAAGATCACAAAGCCTCTGCCGGAGGATTCCTACCTGAACGGCCTCCCGGCGGTGCGGAATCTCATCCGGCAGGGCGGGCTTGCGTTCGAGAAGCCCGTCACGTTTCTCGTGGGCGAGAACGGAACGGGAAAATCCACATTGCTCGAAGCCGTTGCGGTGGCCTCCGGCTTCAACCCGGAGGGCGGCACCCGGAATTTCACCTTTTCCACGCGCGCGACCCATTCGGAGCTGTACCGGCATCTCACCATCGCCCGGCGCGCGCATCCGAAGGACGGCTTTTTTCTGCGGGCGGAGAGTTTTTACAACCTTGCGAGCAATATCGACGAAATGGATCGGGAGCTGTCTTTTAGTCCGCCGGTCATCGACAGCTACGGCGGCGTGTCGCTGCACGCGCAGTCGCACGGCGAGAGCTTTCTGGCGCTCATCGGAAACCGTTTCGGCGGCGACGGGCTTTATCTGCTCGACGAGCCCGAGGCGGCGCTCTCCCCCAGCCGCCTGATGACGCTGCTGGCGTACATCCACGGCCTCGTGCAGAAGCATTCGCAGTTTCTCATCGCCACCCATTCGCCCATTCTGATGGCGTACCCGGGCGCGACGGTTTATGAGCTCACGGAGGACGGCATCCGCGCGGTGGATTACCGCGAAACGGAACACTACCAGCTCACGCGCCGGTTTCTCGAAAACCCGGAGCGGATGCTCCGCTACCTGCTGGAGGAACCGGAGGACGGTATGAAAGATCGGTAAAGAATTTTTTTTGCGGAAAGGGGCGGGGCCTGTGGGCCTGCAGATCGTAAGAGGCGACATCACCGTTTTCGCGGCCGACGCCATTGTGAACGCCGCGAACACCTCGCTGCTGGGCGGCGGAGGGGTGGACGGCGCCATCCACCGCGCGGCGGGCCCGGAACTGCTGGCGGAATGCCGCACGCTGAACGGCTGCGAAACCGGGCGGGCAAAAATCACGGCGGGCTACCGCCTGCCGGCGAGCTATGTGATTCATACGCCCGGGCCGATATGGCGCGGCGGCGCTTTCGGCGAGGACGGCCTGCTCGCCTCCTGCTACCAAAGCTGCCTGCGGCTCGCCGAGGACAACGGCTGCCGCACGGTGGCGTTTCCCTCCATCAGCACCGGCGTCTACCGCTTTCCGCTCGGCCGGGCCGCGGTCATCGCCGTGCGGGAGATACGCGCCTTTCTCCAAACGTCCCGAACCGTCCGCGAGGTAACCATGGTCTGCTTCGACGGCGCCACGGAAGCGGCATACCAGGCGGCGCTGAAAAACGCGGATTGACGGACGGATAAACGGATGGTCTGGCGGTTTTCCGCAATCGCGCGCGGCGGCCTCTTTCTGGGTGGTAAAATTGCGGGTGCCCTCACGGCCCCGCCGGAAGAGCTCGCCGCCGCGCTGGCCCCGATAACCGTCCTGCCCGGCATTTATCCGGCGCTTATGCGGCAAGGCCCGCAGCTTGCGGGTGTTTTCCCCGGCTTTTAAGCGTATTGCGGCCGCATCAGCGCGATGATTTTCTCAACCGTGTTCCAGTTGCGGGAGGTTAGAAGATTCCGGTAACGTTTTGCGCCAAGCACCTTTGCGCCGAACGGCGAAGAGAGTGTTTCCCCTTTGGGCACAACCCAGAACGCGTCGCCCGCCGCCGGGTAAAACCTCTCGTTTTCGCCGTGTGACGCGGCGAAAAGCGCCGCAAGCTCCGCCGGAAGCGCGGCGCTTGCGCACAGCAACAAGTAGAGATGGCAGCCTTCCGGCACAGAAAGCGTGTGGGTAACGTCCCGCAAGGTTTCCAGTTCCGAAACGCCGCGCAGATAAACAGGCGCGTCGTAATCGAGCGCCGTCTTCAGAGCGTTTTCCAAACGCGGTTTCCATACGGGAACGGGCTGTTCCGCCGCAAACACCACGTTCCCGGTATTCAGCACTGTGCGCACACCGGAAAAGCCCGTATCCGCAAAAACGCTTTGCAGGGCGTCCATTTTGATTTTATTGCCGTTTACGTTGACGCCGCGCAGAAACGCGGCATAATATTCGGGCATGGTGCGCTCCTTTCCGATCATCCTCTGTTCGCACGGTAAAAAGCGCCCAGCTCCGCCTTCACATCCGCATCGAGGTTGTGCCATCGGACGCCCCGGATGGCTCCCTCCAGCGCCGAAAGGCGCATGATGCAGGCGGAAGGGTCTGCGGCTTTAATGCGCAGCCACGCCTCGCGGCTTCCGGCCGCTTTCAGCTCTTCCGGCGTCGTGATGCCCGCCTGTGCAAGCTGTTTTTCCAATGTCGGGCCGATGTTTACGAGTTTCGCAAGCTCTCCCATGCGGCAAGCCTCCCTCAGATTTTCTAACGCTATTGTACCATATCCGGCGGCGGACAACGCCCCACATGGTACGGTGTTTTGCTTTACCCGGCAGGCGCACGATATGGGGAAGGTGCGCTCTGAGGCGGACGCAAAAAATAAAGCGGCCGGGAGCTGTGACGTCCCGGAATAGCAAAGAACAGGGCTGTCGGACGGCATGCCTTTATTAGGAATCGCGCTCTTGAATCGTCACATGGACGGTATCGCCCGGCTGCTTTCCGATTTTTGCGCGGATTTCCTTGCGCAGGCCGACGATATGGCATACCGAGCCGTCGGTATTCTTTATGCCCATATTCACGAGGCTGCCGTCATGCGGCACGCCGTCGAACGTTGCATGGACCTTGACGCGTCCCTTCCCGAACTCCGCTTTCACGTCATACGGAAATTGAACGTATGCGCCGTCCAGGTCGGGAACCTTGTATATGACGGCGTCAAACTCATAGATTTTGGTGCTCATTTTCGTTTTTCCCCCGCTTGTCTGCTTCTCCAGCGTGCGATGTCGGCGATAAGCTGATCGTCGATCGGCTTATTTAGCGGAAACTGGATGGTTCCCTTTGAAGTTTTGTATCCGGAAAGCCTTTTTGCAAAAACGCCCACGGCTTCGCCTCCCGGGAAGATGCTGATATGCTCTTTGAACGCGGCGAAGTGGATGAGGTTTTCACTTTGCCAAAACGTCGGCATCCGCCACGCGATTTTCTCCACCGCTTCCGGCGCGGCGGAGCCGATGGCTTCACGCACTCGCTGCAGGAGCGGCCGGACATCCTCGGGCTGCATGCCGATATATTCGTCGATGGTGACGGCAGGGCCGCAAGAATGGTATTGCCCGGCGCTCTGAAACGTGCGTCCGCATTTCGGGCATTGCCACATCGTATTCACCGCCTTTTGCCTGTTTATAATCTTTTTTCCGTTATAAACGGATAAAGGGATTTGAGCCTGTACGGCTCAAATCCCTTTATCCGTTTTGAACTGGCGGAGAGGGAGGGATTCGAACCCTCGTGAGATTGCTCTCAAACTGATTTCGAGTCAGCCCCGTTATGACCGCTTCGATACCTCTCCAGAATAGCTGCCCACGGGAAAACCGCGGGACAGCAAATAGTTTACACTGTTTTGTCCGGAATGTCAAGCGCAGGCGGACAGCACAACGCACAGCCCCGTTTTAGGCAAAAAAGGCGCGTCCCGCGGGGCGGCTGCTTCGCGGGGCGCGCCAAATCCGTGCGGGTTGGTAACCCGGAATTATTCTGCTGCGTCTTTCGGCTCGGCTTCGGCCGCAGCCTCCGCTTCGGTTTCGGCCTCCGGCTCGGTCCCCTCCGCGGCCTGGGTGCGGATGGTGAACTGCGCCAGCATCTGCTTGAGGTTTTCCGCCTGGCTCGAAAGCTCCTCACTCGCGGCCGCGCTCTGCTCCGCCGTGGCGGAGTTGGTTTGCACCACGTTGGAAACGACCTCCACGCCCTGATCGATCTGGGAAATGCCCGTCGCCTGCTCGCTGGAGGAAGAGGCGATTTCGGCAACCAGATTGGCTACGCTGTCGATGTTCCCGGCGATGGTAGAGAACGCCGCCGCCGTATCGTTGGCGATCTGCAGGCCGGCCTGCGTGCGGTTCATCGAGCCTTCGATGAGGTCGGTCGTCTCCTTTACGGCGTTCGCGCTGCGCGCCGCAAGATTGCGCACCTCTTCGGCCACCACCGCGAAGCCCTTGCCGTACTGGCCCGCCCGGGCCGCTTCCACGGCGGCGTTTAGCGCCAGAATGTTGGTTTGGAAGGCGATATCGTCGATGACCTTGATGATCTTGGAAATGCTCTTGGAAGATTCGTTGATCTTATTCATGGCCTCGAGCATGTCGTCCATGTGATGGCTGCCGCCCAGAGCGTTTTCACGCGCCGCTGCGGCCAGCTTGTTCGCCTGGGCGGCGTTCCCGGCATTTTCCTTGGTGCGCTGCGCGATTTCGGCGATGGACGCCGTGAGCTGCTCCACCGAGCTCGCCTGCTCCGTGGCGCCCTGCGAGAGGTTCTGGCTGCCTTCCGCCACCTGCTTGGAACCGGCGGCCACTTCCTCGGAGGTCGTGATGATCTTGTCGATCAATTCGTTGAAGTTGTCTACGATGGTGTTCATCGCGCCGGAAAGGACGGCGAAATCGCCCTCGTAATCCGCAACGGCTTCGACGGCCAGATTCCCGGAAGCCACCGCCGTCAGGGAATCGGATACCTGTTCGAGCATCGCCTTGAGGGTTCCGATGGTGCCGTTCACCACGTCCGCAAGGTTCGCGAACGCGCCCTTATAGTCGCCCTCAACGCGCACGTTGAGGTTGCCCTGCGCAAATTCGCCCATCACGCCGCCGATTTCCTTGATCGGCTTCGCCATATGGTGGAACGCCCGGTTGAAGGAATTCAGAAGGGTAGCGAATTCGCCCTCGCATTTGGTGGTGGCGCTGCGGTAATCGAGCCTGCCCTCTTCCGCCGCCGCAGCCAGAGCCGTGGTTTCGTCGATCAAGCCCTGAATGGATTCGAGCATCTTGATGAAAGCGGGCGTGAGCTGATCCTGCTCGCTCATGACGCCGCGCGCGCGGACTTCGTCGAGGGAGCTCACGTCACCCATCGAAGCCTTCACCGCGATCTCCTGCATGCGCATCAGCTGCTCCTGCACCTGCCGGAGGGCGTCGCCGAGCGCGCGGTAGTCGCCGTTCATGGAACCGGAATCGATCTTCTCGCTGAAATCGTTGACGGAAACGTTGTGAAGCAGATGCTCGGTAAACTCGATCGGCGCCCGCTGAACATCCAGTATACTGTTGATTCCGGCCATGATCTCGCGGTAGCCGCCCTCGAACTTATCGGCGTCCGCATGGTTGTGGAAGATATTGCCCTTCTTGGCCTCTTCCGTAATGTGGCGGATCTCCTCGATCAGGGCCTGGAGGGTTTCCATCAGGCGGACGATCGACGGCGTCATGTAGTCGTTCTCGGATCTTTTGCCGATGGCGCGGAAGTCTTCCAGCTTGCTGGTGTCGCCCTGCGAAATCCGCACCACGGCGCCCTGCATGGCCAGCAGATTATCCCGCACGCCGTTGACGTTGCTCGCAAGTTCTGCGAACGCGCCGCTGTAGGTGCCGGAGATCTTTTTCGTGTAGTCGTTTACGGCCAGGCTCTTCATCACGGCCATAACTTCCTCGGTCGGCTTCGTGATGCTGTCGATCAGCGAGTTGATGCTCTCCATCAGGTACTGCCAGCTGCCGCTGTAGGCGTCCGTATTGCCGCGCACATCCAGCTCGCCGCGCCGCGCGTGCTCGATGATGTACTCCGTATCGTCGGAAAGGGACTTCATGCGGTCGATGATCTGTGCCATGGCCGGAGCGATCATATCCCCGGCATCCTGTTTCTTTACATTCATCGAAACGTCGCCGTTGGCGATCTTCGTGATGTTCCCGAGGACGTTGTCCCTGACGTCGTACGCGAACGCGTTGAGCTCGCGCGAAAGCAGAACAAGCTCATCGAAGGACTGGAAGCTCGCGTGGGCGTTCAGATGCCCGAGCCGCAGCTCCCGCAGCATGCCCACAAGCTGGCCGATCGGGTTCGTAAGCGCCTTGGAAAGGCGCTTCATCACGATAAACAAGGCAATCAGGTAAACGACGGCGAAGATAATCTGGGCGGCCATGTTTTTGCTGAGGATGCCGATCAGGGTAACGACCACAAAGCCGACTGCCGCCATCGCAAACGTGGAGTTGAATCCTTTTGAAATGCCGTGCACTGTTTTTGGGTTCCCCGAATGAGACGACGAAGCGGATATTCTTGTGTTGGCCACTGCTATCAAGTCCCTTACTTTTTAAAATGCGGTCGCGTTTTCGTACGGCCCGGCCGAAAAAGGTCCCCTTTCCCCTTTTTTCGACACGGCCGAACGTTTTTCCAGCTTTTCTGGCTTTTTCCTTTAGCTTTATTATACATAACTTTTTTCCATTATCAAGTTTTTTCTATCCTTGCCACGCCATCTTGTATTTTTCTGCGAACAAATATCCTGATATTGTAATATTGTTCCGGCTTAAAAAATATCGGGGCCGTTCCTTGACATTTCCGGCGGCCGTCGCTATACTGTACTAAACACAGAAACCGAAGACGGGGAAGTTAAACCGTGTGCGGCACGCAGCGAGCCGGGGAGAGTGGAAGCCCGGTGTGAAACGGCACGGCAAATGGGCCCCGGAGGGCGGAGCGAAAGGCGGTTATGCCGATTAGCTTCCGACGCAGCGCCGGCGTTATGAGGCGAGGGATGTGTTGGCATCCTGCAAAGAGCGCGCGGTTTTTTCCGCGCGAATCAAGGTGGTACCGCGGGTTATACAGGCCCGTCCTTGTGCTGTGCATTTGCACGGCGCTGGGGCGGGCCTTTTTGCGTGCGCATTTTTCCGCGCGGCCCGTTTACTCCGCCCGCCCATGGCGGAAAGCGAAACGCTCCGGAATAAATCCGGCTTTTCCGAAATGCCGTAAGGAGGCGCGATATGATCCGACCGACTCTGGAAGAAGCAAAAGCGCTGTGCGGGCGGTTTGCCCGCATTCCCGTCTCGACGGAGCTGACGGCGGACACCGTGACGGCGGTGGGGCTTGTGGCCGCGCTGCGCCAAAACCGGGACTGTTTCCTGCTCGAAAGCGTGGAAGGCGGGGAAAAGTGGGGGCGCTGCACGTTTTTCGGCTTCGGGCCCGCGGAGCTCGTGCGCGTGGAAGGCGGCCGCGTTTTCGTAACGGCGCCAGGCGGCGCCGAGCGGGAGCTGCCCGGCGCGCCGCTCGATGCATTGCGCGCGCTACTGCGCGGGGAAACCGGCGCGCCGGGCGCGCCCGCGGCGGGCTCGCCCGGCGTGGATTATCTTCCC
>JAEWAU010000096.1 GCA_023391535.1 Bacillota bacterium
GGCTATTCGTTTCGCGTCGCGTTTGGCGGCGCGCTGCTCGAGGTCTCCGTGCGCGGGGAAAGCGCGCGGTACCGGCTGCTGCGCGGCGGCTCCGTTGCCTTTTCGCACGGCGGGGAAAGCGTTGCGCTCACAAAGCGGGAGCCGGAGCGCAGCCTTCCGCTCGGGCGCGCGCGGGAATAATACGGTTTTTCCGTGAAAGTACGGGTCAAAATTCGCGGAAAAAGGTTTTGGACGCAGGCCGAATCTTTTTTCAAATCGAAAGCTCGCATCAAAATAAAACGGAACCGGCGGGAAGCGGAAACATCCGCGCCCGCCGGTTCTTTGCTTCGGGTGTTTTTTAAGGGCTTACCGCAGAACCCCGCAGATGCGGCGGTACTGCTCCGCCTCGGCGGTTTTCCCCCGGCGCTCGCAGGCCTCCGCCAGCAGTCGGTAGATTTCCGGCTCGAGCGGCTGCCGCGCAAGCGCCTCCCGCAAAAGCCGCTCCGCCTCGTCGAACGCGCCGCCGGAAAGCGCGGAGCGCGCGCCGGAAAGAAAGGTTTCCGGCGCGTCCGCTTTCGCGGCGGGCGCGTGCCGCGAGGTTTCGTATTCCTGCAGAACGGTCCGGATTTTATCCGCCGTAAACGGCTTTTGCAGGTAGGCCACGGCTCCGAGGTTCGTGCATTCCACGGCGTTTTTCACGGTGGCGTAGGCGGTGATGACGATGACGGGCGTTCGGATGCCCATTTCCCGCGCGACGCGCAGCACCTCGGTTCCGCTGAACTCGGGCATTTTGATATCCAGAAAGATGAGGTCGAACGGCATTGCGCGCAGCGCTTCGAGCGCGGCGCGCCCGCTTTCCGCGGCCGTAACCGCGTGTCCCTCCGATTCGAGGCACTTTTGCAGCAAAATCCGGATGTTTTTGGTGTCGTCCACCACCAGAATGTTCAAGATGGATCCTCCTCTTTGTGCGTCTGTCCGCCGCGCGGCTGCGCGTCGGCTTTCGGAGCGGTGTTTTTGTAAACGGGCAGCGTGAAGCGGAACACGCTGCCGCGCTTCCACTCGCTTTCCGCCCAGATGCGCCCGCCGTGCGCCTCGATGATGCCTTTCGCCACCGAAAGGCCCAGCCCCGTGCCGCGCATTTCCACATCCTGCCCGGGCACCTGGACGAAGCGGTCGAAAATGCGGTTCAGGTATTCGGGCGGAATACCCTCTCCGTCGTCCTGCACGGAAACCTCCAGCATTTCCTGCTGCACGCGGGCCGAAACGACGATATGCCCGCCGGCGCGCGCGTATTTGAGCGCGTTGCTCAGCAGATTGCCCAGCACCCACGAAATCCGCTCGGGGTCGGCGGTTGCGGGCGGCAGGGAATCGTCCAGGCGGTTTTGCAATGCGATATCCGCCGCGGCGGCGGCGTCCCTGAACCGGCGCAATGAGGCTTCGGCGATTTCGGGCAGGGAGCAGGGGCCGAAATGGAACACGGATTTTCCCGCCTCGAGGCGCGAGATTTCGAGCAGCTCGCTCACGAAATCCGAAAGCCGCCCGCCGTCCTCCGAAATGGCCGCCACGGCTTCCTTCTGCCCGGGGTTCAAAGCGCCGAGCGAGCCTTCGAGCAGCAGACTGCTGCCCATCAGGATGGAGGTGAGCGGGGTTTTGAACTCATGCGATACCGTGGCCATGAAATCCGCTTTGGCCTGTTCCAGATGCTTGAGCTGCGTGACGTTTTGCATCAGCAGCAGATATCCGGGGGCCTCCTGCTCCGGGTCGGCGTACCGGGTGACGACGGCGTTGTAGTAAAAAGCCTCCCGCCCGCCGAAATACAGGAGCTTCTGCAGCCGCGCGTCCGTTTCCCCGGGGCTTTGGCTCAGAAAATCGAACAGTTCGCCGTTGTGGATGGCGTCGAGGAAATGCCGGCCGACCGCGGCCTCCTGCGATACGCCGAAGAATTCCTCGGCGGCCAGGTTGAGCATCGTGATGCGGAAATTGCAATCGAGCACCACGAGCGGATCGCCGATGCTTTTGACGATGGTGACGGTTTTGTTGCGCTCGCCCAGAAGCGAGCCCATGGTGCTTTTTTCGTAGCCCTCGAGCCGCCGGGTCATCTCGTTGAACTCCTCGGTGAGCTGCCCCATTTCGTCGGAGCTGCGGATATTGAGCCGAAGGCCCGGGTTGCGGCCCTGCACCCGGCGGATGCCGTCGGAAAGCTCCTTCACGGGCAGCAGGAACCGGTTGACGAAGTAGTGCGACACCAGAAAGCCGCCCGTAACGGCCAGCGCCGAAAGCGCCATCAGCAGCACGGCGGCCAGCCACGCGTTGCGGGACGTGTCGTTCTTGCTGCGGAACATCGCGGTCTGGTTGATGCTTACAAGCGTCTGAATCTGCTTTTTGGCGTCCGCCACATTCGGTTCCACATTCCGGCTGTAGTACGCCCGCGCCTCGGCCTGCCGGCCGCTTTGTGCAACGAGCGTGGCGAACATCTTCTCGAGGCTTTCGTGGTCGGCGCGGATGGCGTTCACCGCCGCCTGCTCGCCCGGCTCGGTCATGTTGTGCGCGTCGATGTCGTACGCCTGCTCGAAGAGCCGCTGGGCGGCGTAGAAATCGCCGATGCTTTGGGAGCCGCCGCCGTACAGATAGGCGAAAGCGGCCTTGTCCTGGCTGTCCAGCGCCGAGGAGAGGACCCCGGCGGCCGAAATGCTCTTGTAATTGCGCGTCATCAGCCCGTCCACCGATTTTCCCAGCGAAATCACGTTCAGGATGCTCACGCCCCCCACCACGGCGGTGAGGGAAACCAGGCCGATATACAGGGCTGAAATTTTGTTTTTCAGCGTGTGGAACATAAACGGCACCTTTCCTCCTGCCGGAGCGCCTTCAGCCTTTTCTCCGATGAAAAATCCGTGCGGACGCGCACAGATCAAAACCGCGGCAAAAGCTTTCCGCATGGTTTCGGCGCGGATTTTACGTCTTTCAGCCGAAATCTTTTCGTTTTGGCTCTTGTGAAGGGCCATTCCTTTTCCGTATCATTATAGCACGTTCTTCTTTTCCGAAAAACCTCGGAAAGCCGGCGCGCGGGCGCCGCAATTTTTGGCAGGAAAACGCAGGCGGTTTGGGGGAATCCTAACCGCCGGAGCGGTATTGCGGCCGGGAGCGGCGCAATGCGCCGAAAAACGCATATCCCGCCGTTTTGCCGCGCCGCTCGGGCAAACGGAGGGAAATATGTATCTGCTGCACGCTTTAACGCGATTAATCGCGAGCATTGCGGAGAATAAATATGGAATATGGGGTGTAAACTCAAAAATAGGGTTCTAACAGGTATGGTAATACGACGATATGCTCCGACGCCATGTATCATTCCGGCAGCGCCCTGCGTTATAATATATCATTGCCTACAGTTTAGCCCATTTGGGCAAAGAATTTCCGGTGTTCCAGCGGAAACGGCGGTGTGTGTGAGATGTTTACGCGACTAAAAACCATTTTTATCGGCAAACCCTTGAAAAACGAAGCGATCGGAGATCAGAAATACAGCGTTCTTTTCGGCCTGCCCATCTTGTCGAGCGACGCCATCTCTTCGGTGGCCTACGCCAGTGAGGAAATCCTCCTCGTGCTCGCCGTCGTCGGCGCGCTGGCGTACGAGCAGCTGGCCTACGTATCGGGCGCCATCATCCTGCTACTGCTGATCGTCACATTTTCGTATCTGCAGACGATTCCCGCCTACCCCAACGGCGGAGGCTCCTTCGTGGTGGCCACCGACAACCTCGGCACGCTGCCGGGCCTGATCGCCGGCGCGTCGCTCTCGGTGGATTACATCCTCACCGTGGCCGTGAGCATCTCCTCCGGCACGGCGGCCATTACCTCGGCCGTTCCGGCGCTGCTGCCCTACACGGTGCCCATCTGCCTCGGCATTCTGCTACTGCTCACGCTGGGCAACCTGCGCGGCATCCGCGAGGCCTCGCGCATTTTCAGCATTCCCACCTATACGTTCATCGCGCTGATGCTCGTCACCATCATCGTGGGCATCGTGCGCTTTGTCGCGTTCGGCGCGCCTCCCGCGGCGCATACGCTGCACGCGCGCGAGAACCTGACGCCCATTTTGCTGCTGAGCGCGTTTTCAAACGGCTGCGCCGCCCTCACCGGCGTGGAGGCCGTGAGCAATTCCGTGCCCAACTTCAAGGAGCCGCAGATTAAAAACGCCAAGCGCGTGCTGCTGCTGCTCTCGCTGTTCGTGCTGCTGCTGTTCGGCGGCGTTTCCATCCTGGCAAACCTCTACCACGCCGTGCCCCTGCCCGACAACACCGTCCTTTCGCAGATTGTCTACAGCGTCTACGGCGGCGGCTTTATGTACTACCTCGTTCAGATCGTCACCATGGTGATTCTTGTAATGGCGGCCAACACCTCGTTTTCGGGCTTCCCGCAGCTCGCCTCCCTCATCGGGCGCGAGGGCTACGCGCCGCGTCAGCTCGCCATGCGCGGCGACCGCCTGGGCTTTTCCAACGGCATCATCGCCCTTGCGGCGGTGGCGGGCGTGCTCATTGTGGTGTTCCGTGGCAGCACCAACGAACTGATTCCGCTCTATGCCATCGGCGTGTTCATCTCGTTCACGCTCTCGCAGTTCGGCATGTTCAAGCACTGGCTGCGCCGCCGCGCCACGGAGCCGCACTGGCTGCACAAAGCCGTCATCAACGGGTTCGGCGCCTTCGTCACCGCCGTGGTGGTGCTCATCATCGGCACCACGAAATTCACGCGCGGCGCGTGGTTTGTCATCGTGCTCATTCCGCTGCTCGTAATCGGGATGCTTGTCATCCGCAAGCACTACGCGGATGTGGCGCAGCAGCTCAAGGTGAGCAACGACGAACTGGAGCGCGAGGGCATCGACGACAAACTCTACCGCAACCGCGTCATCGTCCCCGTGGCGAGCATCAACCGCGCGAGCCTGCGCGCGCTGCGCTACGCCATGACCATTTCGGACCACGTGGTGGCCTTCAGCGTCGTCATCGACGAGGAAACCGGGAAGAAAGTGCGCGAAAAATACGAGCACCTGCACACCAAAGTTCCTCTCGTGGTGCGGTATTCTCCCTACCGCAAGATCGTGGAGCCGCTGCTCGAATTCATCGAATCGGAGGAGTACCAGTACCAGAAGGGCGACATGGTCACGGTGATCCTGCCCGAATTCGAGGTCCATTCCCGCTGGGAGAAGTTTTTGCACAACGGCTCCGGGCGCTATATCGCCCGGCAGCTTCTTAAATACAAGCATATCGTGGTGGCCACCATGCCGCTGCAGCTGAAAAACCAGGAGGGCCTGCTCAAGATCTGGGAGCCGGAGGCGGGCGAAAAGGACAACGCCGCGCCGCCGGTGGACGCCGAGCCGAAGCCGGAGGAACAGCATACGCGGTAAGGCCTTCGGGGCATTCTCTTATAAATAAACCGGGGCGCGGGGGAACGGATACCGTTTCGCTGCGCCCCGGTTTTTCGCGCTTTTTTCTCCCCCGCTTCCCTTTGACACGCCCCTGCCTTGTGTGTTACAATAATCACAACGTATCCCGCGCCGGAACCCGGCGCGGCCTTTGCAGAACAATCGGACCCGACCGCAAGGCAGCAATCCCGAGCGGAAAGGCGCGGCTTTTGCGCGGTGGAAGTCTGCCCGCGCGGGCGCCCCTTTCCCATTCCGGAGAAAGGGGCGTTTTTATATATGGAAAAACGCGTGGGCATCATCGGCATCGTGGTGGAAGAATCCTCGTGCGCGGAGCAGGTCAACGCCGTCCTGCACGACTACGCGGAGCTGATCGTGGGGCGCATGGGTATTCCGTACCGGCAGCGCGGCATTTCGGTGATCTCGCTCATCGTGGACGGCAGCACCGACGAGATCAGCGCGCTCACGGGCAGGCTGGGGCGCGTGCGCGGCGTCTCGGTCAAATCCATGGTGGCCAAAAGCGCGGGAAAGCCGGAAGGGAAAGACAGCAATGTTTAAGATAGCCATTTACGGAAAAGGCGGTATCGGGAAATCCACCGTAACGGCCAACCTTTCGGCCGCGCTGGCGAACCTGGGGTGCCGCGTGATGCAGATCGGCTGCGACCCGAAAGCGGATTCCACCATCAACCTGCTGGGGGGCAAGGCGCCGGAGCCGGTGATGGACTGGCTGCGCGCGCACGACGCGGAGCCAAAGATCGAGGATATTGTGCGCGTGGGCTTCGGCGGCGTGATGTGCGTGGAAACGGGCGGCCCCACGCCGGGCCTCGGGTGCGCGGGGCGCGGCATCCTCACCACCTTCCGGCTTTTGGAGGATCTGCGCGTGTTCGAAGCCTGCCGGCCGGACGTGGTGCTCTACGACGTGCTGGGCGACGTGGTGTGCGGCGGGTTCGCGGCGCCCATCCGCGAGGGCTACGCGCAGGAGGTCGTGATCGTCACCTCGGGCGAGAAGATGGCCCTGTTCGCGGCGGATAACATCTGGCAGGCCGTGCGCAATTTCGCGGACCGCGGCTACGCGGGCGTGCGCGGCATCGTGCTCAACCGCCGGGACGTGCCGGACGAGGAGGCGCGCGTGCGCGCTTTCGCGAACGAGCGGAGCCTGCCCGTCATCGGGGATATCCCGCGCGACGGCGACATTCTGCGCTTCGAGGACGAGGGCAAAACCGTGGTGGAAGGAAACCCCGCGCTGCCCGTGAGCCGGCGGTTCACCGCGCTGGCCCGGCTGCTGCTCGAAGATTCGGGCATGGGCGGCCTGCCGGCCGCTCACGCCTGACGTTTTGGCCCGCGGGCCAAAACGTCCTCCGCCTTTTTTCACAGGCCGTCCGGACACAGAAAGGAAACCACGCTATGGAACGTCAGCCCGTTTTTGAAACGGCGAAAGAGCTCGCGGCACTGGGGCGCGAGGGGCTTGCGCGCCGCGCGGAGGGCCGCTGCCAGCTTTTATACAGCTCGCCCGCCACGCTCCAGTACAATTCGCCGGGCGCCTACGGGTTCGGCGTGAAGCGCGCGGGGCTGCTGCTGCCCGAATCGGTGATGCTGCTGGTGGCCCCGGGCTGCTGCGGGCGCAACAGCGCCATCGTGGGCAGCCGCGCGGGCTACGACGGCCGCATGTTCTACCTGCAGATGGACGAAACCGATCTCGTCACGGGCCGCCACCTCAAGCAGATTCCGCAGGCCGTGTGCGAGATCGTGGAAACCGTTTCCCCGCGCCCGAAGGCGGTGCTCGTGTGCTTTACGTGCGTGGACGCGCTTCTCGGAACCGATCTTGAGGCCATCTGCCGCACGGCGCAGGAGCAGTGCGGCGCGCGCGTGGTGCCTTCCTATATGTACGCCATCACGCGCGAGGGCAAGAATCCGCCCATGGTGGGCATCCGGCAGGCGCTCTATTCGCTTCTCGAGAAGCCGCTTTCCGAAAAGCCGCTTTCCGAAAAGCGGGAGGAGCAGGAGCGCGGCGTGAACCTGCTGGGGTTCTTCGCGCCGCTCGAGGAAACCTGCGAGCTGCGGGATTTTCTGCGCGCGGCGGGCTTTACGGCGGTGCGCGAGCTTTCGGCGTGCGAAACGCTCGAAGAGTACGCGCGCATGGGCGGCTCGGAGCTCAACCTGGTGCTCAGCGCCGAGGCGAACCCCGCCGCGGAGGATCTGCGCCGGCGGCTCGGCACGCCCTACGCGGAGCTTGCGCGGCTCTATCAGCTCCGGCGTATCCGGAAGCAATATGAGCTGCTCGCCGCGGCGCTGGGCGCAAAATGGGACGATTCGGCTCTGTATAAGCAAACGTTCGGGGCGCTTTCGCGCTTCAAAGCCGCGCACCGGGGCCTGCGCGTGGCGGTGGGGCAGATGCTCAACGCCAACCCCTTCGAGCTGGCGCTGGCGTTTACGAAATACGGCCTTTCGGTGCCGGCCGTGTTCGCCGCCTGCGTGGAATCGGACGCGCCGTTTCTGCGCGAGCTTGCCGATTTTAGCCCCGAAACGCGGGTGTACGAGAGCCTTGCGCCCTCCATGGTGCACTTTGCGCGCGGGCGCGAACAGGCGGAACTCACGGTGGGCATGGATGCGGGCTACTACGTGCCCGGCGCGCCCAACGTTCCGTGGAACGGCGATAGGCAGCCCTTCGGCTACGCGGGCCTGCAGCGCCTTCTTGCGGAAATGGAGCAGGCGCTGCGAACGGGCGAAAACGCAAGCGCCCGGTCGTTCGCGAAGGCTCAGGGTATGGAAACGGAGGTGCGCGCGTGAAGGGGCTTTACCGGTATCTCTCCCCGTTCGCGCCGGATCAGTCCGGCGCCGTTTCGGCGCTTTACGAGCTGGGCGGCATCCTCGTCATCTGCGACGCGGGCGGCTGCGCGGGCAACGTGTGCGGCTTCGATGAGCCGCGCTGGTTCACGCAGAAAAGCGCCGTGTTCAGCGCGGGCATCCGGGATATGGACGCCATCATGGGCCGGGACGACCGTCTGATGCAGAAGATCGGCGACGCCGTTTCACAGATGGACGCGGCGTTCGTGGCGCTGATCGGCACGCCGGTGCCCGCCGTGATCGGCACCGACCTCGCGGCGCTCGGCAAGCTTGCGCGGCGGCGTTTCGGCCTGCCGGTGCTGGCCGTGGATACCACGGGAATGGAGCTTTACGATAAAGGGCAGGAGAAAGCGTGGCTTTCGCTGCTCGAGGCCTTCGCGCGCCCGGAGCCGGACGCGGCGCGCGCGCCCGCCCTCTGCGTGTGGGGCGCCACGCCGCTCGATCTTCCGGGCGAAAACGCGGGGGAGCGGCTTGCGCAGCGGCTTTCCGCGCTCGGGTTCGGGCGCGCGGCGTGCGCAGGCTACGGCGCGGGGCTTGCGGATGTGGAAAACGCCGGTGCGGCGCGCTGCAATCTCGTGGTGTCGCCCTCGGGGCTCGCGCCGGCGAAATGGCTGCAAAAGCGCTTCGGCACGCCGTATCTCGCCGGGCTGCCGCTCGCGGAGCGCGGCCTCGCGGAGCTCAAAGGGGCGATTGCGGCCGAAATTGCGGGAGCGCCGCGAAGCCGCGCTCAGAACGGGGCGGGCGAACCGGTTCCGGGGGAAAAGAAGCCCGGCGGCGTGCTGCTGCTGCACCAGCAGGTGCTGGCGGACGCGCTGCGCCGCGAACTTGCCGCGCGCGGCTTTTCCGGGCGGGCGGATATCGCCGGCTGGTTTGCGCAGGCGCCGGAGCTTGCCCGGCCGGGCGACCGCGCTCTGCGCGCGGAGGGAGATTTGGCCGCCCTCGTTTCGGAGCGCGGCTACGCCGCCGTGGCGGGCGACCCGCTCTACCGCCGCGCGCTGCCGGATTTTACGGGCGTTTACGTGGAACTGCCGCACTACGCCGTTTCGAGCGGCATCTTCCCCGAACCGGAAACGGAAACCGTGATTCAAAAGCTGCTCGAAGCTGCGGGGGCTGGGCAAAACGGAAAAGGAGGGGCGGCGCCATGCTGAAAATCGCCGTATACGGCAAGGGCGGCATCGGAAAATCCACCGCGGTTTCAAACCTCTCGGTGCTGCTCGCACGCCGGGGCCTGCGCGTGATGCAGATCGGCTGCGACCCGAAGGCGGATTCCACCGTGAGCCTGCTTGCGGGCGCGCGCATCCCCACCGTGGCGCAGCTTCTGCGCGAGCAGGGGCGCGGGGCGCGGCTTCCGGATATGGTTCACAAGGGGCTCGCGGGCGTTTTGTGCGTGGAGGCGGGCGGCCCGGCTCCCGGCGTGGGCTGCGCGGGGCGCAGCCTCATCACGGCGTTCGAGGCGCTTAAGGCCCGCGGCGCGTTTGAAACCTACAAACCCGACGCGGTGTTCTACGACGTGGTGGGCGACGTGGTGTGCGGCGGGTTCGCCATGCCGCTGCGCGGCGGCTACGCCGAGCACGTGCTCATCGTCACCTCGGGGGAAAACATGTCCGTTTACGCGGCGGCCAACATCGCGCTGGCCGTGAAAAATTTCGGCGAACGCGGCTATGCGAAGCTCGCGGGCGTCGTATTAAACCGGCGCGGCGTGGAAAACGAGGACGCCCGCGTGGAGGAGTTCGCGCGTGAGTTCGGCACCGAAATCGCAGGCCGCATCGATTTCGACCCCGCCGTGCAGAAGGCTGAGCGCGCGGGGCTGCCCGTGGCGGAATTCGCGCCCGAAAGCCGTGCGGCTTCGCAGTACGCGGCGCTGGCCGAAACGGTTTTGGCGCGCTGCGGAGAGGGGGCGGCGCAATGACGGCTCTTTTTCCGGAAACGCCCGCGGGTTACCGCGTGAAGCTGCGCGATGTTTCCTCCGACGCGCCCTTTACCCATAGGCTCGATTACAATCCGCCCGCGCGGGGCGTGTGGAACATCGTGCACATGGGGCTTCAGGTGCCCGAAAGCCACATGGTGTTTTTCTGCTCCGTGAGCTGCATGCGCGGCGTGGTGCTCACGGCGGCCGAGGCGGGCGCGCTGGAGCGCTTTTCCGCCCTCTACCTCACGGAAAACGACCTGCTCGCGGGCGACGGCGAGCGCGTGGTGATCGAAGGCGTCACGGAGCTGCTGCAAAAGCTCCCCAAGCGCCCGCGCGCCGTGCTGCTCTACACCAACTGCCTCGACAGCTTCATGGGGCTCGACCACGGCGTGATCTACGGCGCGCTGCGCGCCGCCTTTCCGGATATCGGCTTCATGGAGTGCTTCATGTGCCCCACGCTGCGCAAGGGCGCCCTTCCGCCGGACCCCACCATGCGCAAACAGCTGTTCAGCCTGCTGCCGGCGGGGGAACCGCGCCGCCGGGCCGTGAATTTCATCGGTTCGAACCGTCCGCTCCCGGAGCAAAACGAGCTGATGGGGATGCTGCGCGCCGGCGGGTGGGATGCGATGCACCTTGCGGAATGCAAAACCTACGGCGACTACCTGCGCATGGCGCAGAGCGCATATAATATCCTTACGAACCCCTTGGGTGAAATGGCCGTTTCGGAGCTGGAAAGCCGCCTCGGGCAGCCCGCCGTGCGTATTCCCGTGAGCTACGAATATGCCGAAATCGAGCGGGGCCTGCGCCTGGCGGCGGATGCGCTTACGCTGCCGCTGCCGGATTTTGCCGCGCTGCGCGAACGGTGCGAGGCGGCGCTCGCGCGCGCGAAAAAGGCCGTGGGCGATACCCCGGTGGCCGTGGATTACATGGCCACGAGCCGCCCCTTCGGGCTGGCGAAGCTTTTGCGCGGGCACGGCTTTGCTGTTGCGCGCGTGTACGCGGATTTCTGCGCGGAGGCCGACCGCCCCGCGCTCGAATGGCTGCGGGAAAACGCCGGGGAGATCGAGTGGTTCTTCCCCTACAACCACAGCATGGCGGTGTTGCCGCGCGGAAACGACGGCCCGTTTCTGGCCGTGGGGCAGGACGCCGCCTATTTCACGGGCACGAACCATTTCGTGAACATCGTGGAAAGCGACAGCATCTACGGCTTTCACGGCGTCGAGCGGCTGGCCGCGCTCCTGGAGGACGCGATGGCGCACGAAAAAGACGCCCGCCGCCTCATCCAGATCAAGGGCCTCGGCTGCCGCTGCGGAGCCTGATTTTAAAGAAAGGAGCCCCCGCCGATGAAACAGCTTTCGGTCGTTCTGCCCGCCTACGCGTTCGATATCTCGGGTGTCTGCTCCGCGTTCTACGAGCTGGGCGGGCTTGTGGTGATGCACGATGCCTCGGGCTGCAATTCCTCCTACACCACGTTCGACGAGCCGCGCTGGTTTGAGCGCGACAGCATGATCTACGGCTCGGGCCTCGACGAAACCGACGCCATGCTCGGCGGGGACGACCGCCTCATCGACGATACCGTGCGCGCGGCGGCGGATTTACACCCCAAATTCATCGCGGTGGCGGGCGGCCCGGTGCCCATGATGATCGGCACCGATTTCGAGGGTATCGCGCGCGTCGTGGAGCGCCGCACCGGCATCCCCACGTTCGGCTTTTTCACAAACGGCACCCATGTGTATACGGGAGGGGCCTCCATGGCGTTCGCGGCGCTGGCAAAGCGCATCGCCGCCGGCGATTTTCCCAAAGAGGACACGCATGCGCGTCCCGTTCGCGCTGCAAAACCCGCGCTCAATCTGCTGGGCGTTACGCCGCTCGATTTCTCCACGGGGGAAAATCCGCGCGCTCTGCGCGGATTCTTCGAGAGCCGGGGCTACCCCGTGGTGAGCGTGTGGGCCATGGGCTCGACGCTTGCGGAGCTTGCGCGCGCCGGCGAGGCGCGCGTGAACGTGGTTGCGGCCTCCTGCGGGCTGGCGGCCGCAAAAGAGCTGCGGCAGGCCTTCGGCACGCCGTGGGTGGCTGGCCTGCCGGTGGGCGATGCGGCGGGGGACGCGCTGTGCGCGCTCATCGACGAAGCGGCGCGCGGCGGCGAAAACCGCGTGCTCCAGGCGGTGTCTGTGGAACCTGCGGGTGCGGCGCCGACGGGCGGCGCTCCGGCCCTCATCGTCGGCGAACAGGTGTTCGCAAATTCCCTGCGCTTCTGCCTTGCGCGGGAATACGGCATCCCAGGCGCGCGCGCCGTCTGCCCGCTGGAGCCGCCGGAGGAGCTGCTTGCGCCCGGGGACGGCGACGACGCGGCGGAGGAGGACATCGCGCGCGCCATAGCCCAAAGCGGCCTTGTGTTCGCGGACCCGCTCTACCGGCATCTGCTGCCGCAAAAAAATCCGCCGCGTTTCGTGGAGATGCCCCACGAGGCGCTTTCGGGCCGCCTGTTTCACGATCGGGTTCCCTGCGTCATAGGCGGCGGAATCGCCGCCCATCTTGAAAAATCCGGCCTTGCAAAACCGTAAAAACGGCCCGGGCGGGCCATAAAGCTGCAAAAACGGCCGCACGGAGTTTTCCGGCGCGGCGGAAAGAAAGGGGGAGACGGCATGGAAAAGCGCGTGCGCGCGCGGGTGTACGGCATTGTGCAGGGGGTGGGGTTCCGCCCGTTTGTCAGCCGTATCGCGGCGCGCGAGGGCATCGCGGGCAGCGTGTGCAACAAAGGGCCCTATGTGGAGATTTTCGCGCAGGCCGCCCTGGAGCGGGTGGACGCGTTCCTGCGCAGCCTCACCGCCGAAGCGCCCGAGCGCTCCGCCATTCTGCGCGTGGAAACGCGCGAGGAGCCGCCGAACGGCGACCGTGCGTTCGCCATCATTCAAAGCGCGCGCGAGAAAGGCGATATCTTCGTTTCGCCCGATATCGCAATTTGCCCCAAATGCAAAGCCGAGCTGTTCGACCCGAAAAACCGGCGCTATCTGCATCCGTTCATCAACTGCACGGCCTGCGGCCCGCGCCTCACCATTCTCGATTCCATGCCCTACGACCGCGAGCGCACCAGCATGGGCGCGTTCCCCATGTGCCCGGAATGCCGCGAGGAATACACCGACCCCGCCTGCCGGCGCTACCACGCCCAGCCGGTGTGCTGCCCCTCCTGCGGCCCGTGCCTGTTCATCCCCGGCACGGACCTAAAGGACGCCGCCGCGCTTTGCAAAACGCGCGAGGTGCTCCGGCAGGGCGGCATCGCGGCTGTCAAGGGCATCGGCGGCTTCCACCTGTGCTGCGACGCCGCGAACGAACAGGCCGTTTCGCGTCTGCGCCGCCTCAAAAGCCGCCCGGCCAAGCCGTTTGCCGTGATGCTGCGCGATCTGGAAACCGCGCGGCGCGAATGCGAGGTGCTGGAGGGGCAGGAGGCGGTGCTCGACGGCCCGCAGAAGCCCATCCTGCTGCTGCGCCGCCGCCCCGGCGGGCGCGTGTGCGCCGTGGCCGCGCCGGAAAACCCGTATCTCGGCGTGATGCTGCCCTACGCCCCCGTGCAGCTTCTGCTCTTTTCCTACCCGGACGGCGAAGAGATGACCGACTGTTTCGTGATGACGAGCGGCAACCCCTCCGGCGCGCCCATCTGCCGCACCGACGAGGACGTGCGGCGCGACCTGCCCGGATTGTGCGACGTCATCCTTTCAAACGACCGCCCCATCCGCCTGCGCGCCGACGATTCCGTGGCCGCGTGGTTTTGCGGCCGCCCCTATATGGTGCGGCGCTCGCGCGGGTACGCGCCGCTGCCCGTGGCTCTGCCTCCGGAACCCTCCGCGCCGGAGCAACCCGGTTCGGAAGAACTCGGTGCGGAAGAACCCGGTGCGGGCAGCTCCGGCCCCGCGCGCGTGCTGGCCGTGGGCGGCGAGCTGAAAGGCACCTTCTGCCTTGGCACCGGGAGCCTGCTTTATCTTTCGCCCTATATCGCGCCGCTTTCGGACGTGCGCAGCGTTCGGGCGCTGGGCGAGGCGGCGGAGCGCATGGAGCGCCTGCTGGAGCTTACGCCGCAGGCCGTGGCATGCGACCTGCACCCGGGCTACAATTCCACGGAATTCGCGCGGGAGTACGCCGCGCGGCGCGGCCTGCCCATTCTGCCCGTGCAGCATCACTACGCGCACATCGCCGCGTGCATGGCGGAAAACGGCGTGCCGGGCGGGGAGGAAGTTCTCGGCGCGGCGTTCGACGGCACCGGCTACGGCACCGACGGCACCGTTTGGGGCGGCGAATTCCTGCGCGCCTCCTATTCCGGCTTTGAGCGGCTCGGGAGCGTGGCGCCCTTCCGCCAGGCCGGCGGAGATCTTGCGGTGCGCGAGGGCTGGCGCGTGGCCGTTTCGCTGCTGCTCGGCGCGTTTTCCCCCGAACAGGCGCGGGAGGCCGCGCTGCGCCTGGGGCTTTGCACGGAGCGGGAATTCGGCGTGCAGCGCGCCATGCTCGAGCGCAGCGTCAACTGCGTCGTTTCCACAAGCGCCGGGCGTTTGTTCGACGCGGCGAGCGCCCTGCTCGGGCTGCGCCGCCGTTCCACCTACGAGGGCGAGGCCTCCTGCGCGCTGCAGTACGCCGCCGAGGAGGCGGGCGAAGCGTCCGCAGATGCCGCGCCGGGCGCTTCGCCTCCCGCGCCGGAGCTTTGCGAACGGGAAGGCCGCTTTGCGGTGCAAACGGCCCCGGTTTTCCGGTGGCTTACCGCGGGCGCGCTCGCGGGGAAGCCCCGCGCGGAGCTGGCCGCCGGGTTCCACCGCGCCATGGCGGAAACGGTGCTCGCGGGGTGCCGGCGCGCCCGCGAGCAGACAGGGCTTTCCACGGTGGCGTTAAGCGGCGGCGTGTTCCAGAACCTTCTGCTGCTCGGGCTTTGCCGCGATTTGCTCGCGGCCGATGGCTTCCGCGTGCTCACGCACACGCTCGTGCCCCCGAACGACGGCGGCATCGCGCTCGGGCAGGCCGCCGTGGCCTTGCACCGCATGCGCGCCGGCACTTTGCCGCCGGCCGCGGAATCGAATTAACCGAATCGTATATTAATTATAATAATATCCTTTTTGTTGTGAAAGGAAGGCTTGTTATGTGCGTAGGGTTACCGGCCCGCGTGGACGAGATCGACGGCGGCATGGCCGTTGTGGACGCGACGGGCGCGAAGCGCAAAATTTCCGTGGAGCTTCTGGAGAATCTGAACCCGGGGGATTACGTGATGATCCACGCGGGCATCGCCATTGCGAAGATCACCGCCGAGGAAGCCGAGGAAACGCAGGAAATCATGAAGGAGCTGGTTGCCGATGCCGAATCCGAACGCTGAAGCGGGCACAGGCGCGCCCGCGGCAGGCTCGTCGCTTTCCCCCGCCGAGGCGGTGAAAAGCTACCGCGGGCCGCAGGTGCGCATCATGGAGGTGTGCGGCACCCATACGCACGAGATTTTCCGCCTGGGGATACGGGCCATCCTGCCCGAAAACGTCGTGCTCATCTCGGGGCCGGGCTGCCCCGTGTGCGTTACGCCCACGGGCTTTATCGACGAGGCCCGCTTCCTCGCGCTTCAGCGCGGCGTCACCGTTTGCACGTTCGGCGACCTCGTGCGCGTGCCGGGCAGCGAGGGAAATTTGGCCGCGGCGCGCGCGGCGGGCGCGCGCGTGCGGGTGGTGTATTCGCCGCTCGACGCCGCGGATTACGCCGCCGCGCACCCCGCCGAGGAGGTGGCGTTCCTTTCCGTGGGGTTTGAAACCACGGTGCCCGCGAGCTGCCTTGCCGTGAAGCGCGCAAGGCGGGAAAACCTGCGCAATTTCTCGCTGCTCACGGCCAACAAAACCATGGATAACGCCTATCCCCTGCTCGCGGGCAGCGCGGATGCCTTTTTGTACCCCGGGCACGTGAGCGCCATCACGGGCACCGAAATCTACGAAAAACTCGCGCGCGAGGGCATTTCGGGGGCCGTGGCGGGCTTTTCGGCAAACGAGATCCTCTCCGCCGTCGCGCTCATCCTCAAAAAGCACGCGGAGGGCAGGCCCTTTTCGGCCAACTGCTACCCCCGCGTGGTGACGCGCGCGGGCAGCCCCGCGGCGCGCGCGCTCATTGCTGAAACCATGGCGCCGTGCGACGCGGTGTGGCGCGGCCTCGGGAACATCCCCGGCTCGGGCCTTGCGCTCGCGCCCGCTTACGCGGAGTTCGACGCGCGCCGCAAATACGCGGTGCCGGAGCTTCCCGGGCGCGAAAACCCCGGCTGCCGCTGCGGCGACGTGCTGCGCGGCGCGTGCCGCCCCACCGAATGCCCGCTGTTCGGCAAGGTGTGTACGCCCGAAAGCCCCGTTGGGGCCTGCATGGTTTCGAGCGAGGGCACCTGCGCGGCGTATTACAAGTATTCCGGCGCCGCGCTCTGAGCGTCTTCCGGTTCGCGTTTGATTTTTCGGATTTTTGATAGGATCTGACTTCGGAAAGGACCGTCGTTTATGGATGGATTCGTGACTCTCGCCCACGGAGCCGGGGGGCGGCAGACCTCGCAGCTCATCGAAACGGTATTCAAGGCGCATTTCAACAACCCTGCCTTCACGGCCGACGACGCGGCCGTGCTCGAGCTCCCGGCCGGGAAGCTCGCCTTCACAACCGACGGCTTCATCGTCTCGCCGTGGGAATTCCCGGGCGGGAACGTGGGCAAGCTCAGCATCTGCGGCACCGTCAACGATCTTTCGTGCATGGGCGCGCAGCCGCGCTATCTCTCCTGCGCGTTCGTCATCGAGGAGGGCTTCCCGCTCGAAAACCTCGAAAAAATCGCCGCCGCCATGGAAAAGACGGCGAAGGAGGCGGGTGTCGCCATCGTGGCGGGCGATACCAAGGTGGCCGGCAAGGGCCAGTGCGACGGCGTATTCATCACCACCACCGGTATCGGCACGCTGCTGCCGGGCGCATCCCCGGCCGGGAACCGGGCGCGCCCGGGCGACGCCGTCATCGTCACGGGCGATATCGGCCGCCACGGCTGCACCATCCTGCTTGCGCGCGGCAATTTCGGCATCGAGGCCGACTGCGAGAGCGACTGCGCGCCGCTGTGGGGCACGGTGCGCGCGCTGTTCGAGGCGGGCTGTTCCCCTCATGTGCTGCGCGACGCCACGCGCGGCGGCGTGGGCACCGTGCTCTACGAAATCGCGGAGCAGAGCGGCGTGGGCATCCGGCTCGACGCCTCCGCCGTGCCGGTGGCGCCTTCCGTCAAAGGTGTGTGCGGCATGCTCGGGCTCGAGCCGCTCTACCTTGCGTGCGAGGGGCGGCTCGTGGTGTTCGCGCCCAAAAGCGAGGCGGGAAAAATCGTGGAAACGCTGCGGGGCTGCCCCTATTCGCAAAACGCCGCCGTCATCGGGGAAGTTACCGGGGAACTCCCCGGCCGCGTAACGGTGCGCACCGAGGTGGGCGGGCGCACGCTGCTGCCCCCGCCGGGCGGCGAGCTGCTGCCGCGCATCTGCTAGGGTTCGGAGAACGGCTTTGGCCGTTTCCGAACCCTAGCAAAAAGCATGGGTGCGCGGCCTTTGGGCCGCGCGCCCATGCTTTTTGTGTCCGCGGCCGTTTGGCGGGAACCGCGGCCGTTTTACGAAGGCCGGGGTGTTTGGCGGGAGCCGCGGCAGGTCGAAGCGCTTTGGGACGTAAAGCCCCGCCGCTTGTTGAATTTGGGCGCAAAGATTGGTATACTATTCATAAATACCCGTTCGCCGCGCCAAAGCCCGTTTGGGGCCGGGGCGGCGGCGGAACAAGGAAATGGAAGGCATCGGAATGGAACGGAAAAAATATTACATCACCACCCCCATCTACTACGCCTCGGCGAACCTGCATATCGGCAACACCTACCCCACCGTGGCGGCGGACGCCATGGCGCGTTTTCGCCGCATGCAGGGGTATGATGTGATGTTTTTGACCGGCACCGACGAGCACGGCCAGAAGATCGAGGACAAGGCCCGCGAGAAGGGCCTCGCGCCCAAAGCGTATGTGGACGGCATCGTCGCCACCATCCGGGAGCTGTGGAAGCTCTACGACATCTCTTACGACCGCTTTATCCGCACCACCGACGACTACCACGAGCGCGCCGTGCAGAAGATTTTTCATCAGCTTCACGACCAGGGCGACATCTACAAGGGCAAGTACGAGGGCTGGTACTGCAAGCCGTGCGAATCCTTCTGGACGGACACCCAGCTTAAGGACGGCAAGTGCCCGGACTGCGGGCGCGAGGTGAAGTGGGCCGAGGAGGAAGCGTATTTCTTCCGGCTTTCGGCTTATGCGGATAGGCTTGTGGAGTACTACAAGGCCCACCCCGAGTTCATCCAGCCGCAGTCGCGCATGAACGAGATGGTGAACAATTTCATTAAGCCCGGCCTTTCGGACCTGTGCGTGTCGCGCACCACGTTCTCGTGGGGCATCCCGGTGGATTTCGACCCGAAGCACGTGGTGTACGTGTGGGTGGATGCGCTCACCAACTATATCACGGCGCTCGGCTACGGCTCGGACGACGACAGCGACTATCGGAAGTACTGGCCCGCGGATGTGCATCTGGTGGGCAAGGAGATCGTGCGTTTCCACACCATCATCTGGCCGGCGCTGCTCATGGCGCTCAAACTCCCGCTCCCGAAGCAGGTGTTCGGCCACGGCTGGCTGCTGCTGGGCGGGGATAAGATGTCCAAATCCAAGGGCAACATCATCGACCCGGTGGTGCTGCGCAACCGCTACGGCGTGGACGCCGTGCGCTATTTCCTGCTGCGCGAAATCCCCTTCGGAGCCGACGGCAACTTTTCCACCGAGGCGCTCATCGCGCGCATCAACTCGGATCTGGCAAACGACCTCGGGAATCTGGTTTCCCGCACGGCGGCCATGCTGCACCGCTATTTCGGCGGGAAGCTGCCCGCACAGCGCGAAGCCGGCGCGCCGGACGAAGAGCTTTCGGCGCTCGCCGTTTCGGTCGGGAAGTCCGCCGTACAGGCGATGGATGCGCTCCAGTATTCCACGGCGCTTTCGGAAATCTGGAAGTTTGTTTCGCGCACCAACAAGTATATCGACGAAACCACGCCCTGGCAGCTTGCGAAGGACGAGGCGAAAAAACCGCGCCTTGCTTCGGTTCTCTACAATCTGTGCGAATCCATCCGGTTTTTATCGGTTTATCTCGCGCCGTTCATGCCTGAAACGGCCGCCGAGCTGCGCCGCCGCCTGCATCTGCCCGAAACCGCGGCGTGGGAGCAAACCGAAACGTTCGGCCTGCTGCCCGCCGAAGCGGAGCTGGAAAACGGCCCCGCGCTGTTCCCGCGGCTCGATCTTGCAAAGGAGCTCGAGGAGCTGGAGGCGCTCAAGCAGGGGAACACAGAGGCCGCGCCGGCAGCCCCGGCCGCAAAGCCGGAAAGCAAGCCCGCAGGCGCCCCGGAGGGCGTTCCGGCGTCCATCGGCATCGAGGATTTCTCGAAGGTGCAGCTGCGCGTGGCCAAGGTGACGGCCTGCGAAAAGGTGGAGAAATCGGATAAGCTGCTCAAGCTCACGCTTAAGGTGGGGGAGGAGACGCGCACGGTGGCCTCGGGCATTGCCAAATGGTACACACCCGAAAGCCTCACGGGCCGCAAGGTCCTGCTCGTGTATAACCTCAAGCCCGCGCGGCTGCGCGGCGTGGAGAGCCAGGGTATGATTCTGGCCGCCGATACGCCGGAGGGTGCGGCGCAGGTGATCTTTGTGGAGGACGCGGTGCCCGACGGGGCCGCGCTGCGCTGAGATGGAACCGTTGCGCCTGTTCGATACCCACGCCCATTACGACGACCCCGCCTTTGATGCGGACCGGGATTCGCTGCTTGGCGAAACCCTGCCGCGCGCGGGCGTGCGCGGCGTCGTTACGTCCGGCACCTCCTACGCGTCGTGCGCGGCGTCGCAGGCCCTCGCGGAGCGCTACCCGTATGTGTGGTTCACGGCCGGTATTCACCCCGAGGATGCCGAGCGCGACGTGCGCGCGGCGCTCGGCCTGCCGGAGCCTGCGGACGATGGCGGCACGGAGCCGCTTTCGGACGGGCAGATCGAAGAGGGCGTTCGCCTTGCCGTTTTGCGCGTGGAGCCGTTTTTGCGGCACGAAAAATGCGTGGCGGTGGGGGAGATCGGCCTCGATTACCACTGGCCCATCGACCGGCGGCTTCAGAACACGCTGTTTACGCGTCAGCTTGAGCTTGCCGCCGCACACAATCTGCCCGTGGTGATCCACGACCGCGAAGCCCACGCCGATACGCTCGCGGCGCTGCGCCGCTTCCGCCCGCGCGGCACGGTGCACTGCTTTTCGGGCAGCGCCGAAATGGCCAAAGAGGTGCTGGCCCTTGGGCTGTATCTCGGCTTTACGGGCAGCATCACGTTCAAAAACAACAAAAAGGCCCCCGCCGTGCTGGCCGCGACGCCGTGCGGCCGCATCCTGACGGAGACCGACTGCCCCTACATGGCGCCGGAGCCGCTGCGCGGCTCGCGGTGCGATTCCTCCATGATCTCCCGCACGCTGCCGTTCATCGCGCAGGTAAAGGGCGTGGAGGAAGCCGAGGCCGCGCGCTTCGCGGAGGAAAACGCCCGCGCCCTGTTCGGGCTTTGAAACCGCCCCGCCGGGCCCTGCGCCATTTTCCGCAAACCGCGTTCAGAAAGGAAAACCCGCTATGGCGATGACCGTTACGTACAAAATCGGTTCGAGCATTTATGTAAACCTCACCAACCGCTGCAGCAACCGCTGCGAGTTCTGCATCCGCGGAAACGGCGATTCCGTGGGCGGCTCCGCTTCCCTGTGGCTCGACCGCGAGCCCACGGTGGAGGAGGCGGTGCAGGCGCTGCGTGAGAACGCGCCGCGCGGGGACGCGCCGGGCTGCCGCGAGATCGTGTTCTGCGGCTACGGCGAGCCCACGGAGCGCCTCGGGGACCTTCTGGAGATCTGCCGGCGCGTCAAACCGCTGGGGCTGCCCGTGCGCATCAACACAAACGGCCAGGCCGATCTCATCCACGGCCGGGCCACCGCGCCGGAGTTGAAGGGCCTGGTGGATACCGTTTCCATCAGCCTCAACGCGCCGGATTCAGCCAAGTACGACCGCCTCTGCCACAGCGAATACGGCGAAAAAGCCTTTTCCGTGCTGCTCGATTACGCGAAAAGCTGCAAGGCCTATGTGCCGCACGTGGTGCTTTCGGTGGTGGACGTGATGGCGAAGGACGAGATCGAGGCCTGCCGCGCGCTTGCGGAGAATTTGGGCGTGGAGTTCCGCGTGCGGGAGCTGATCCAGTAAAGAACAAAGCGCGGAAAGCGAACAGAACGCTTTCCGCGCCGCCATAACCGCTGAAAAGGCCCTCTGCAAGCCGCGCTTCGCGCCGCCGCAGAGGGCCTTTACGATTTTGCGGATTAGAGCGCGTAAACGCCCAGCGACTGCCCGCCCATGGAAAGGCGCCCGCCGCCGAGCGCGCAGGAACCGAGCTGCAGCGCGGGCGAACCGGCGAAACCGAGCGGAATTTCCGCGGCGCGCCACGAGGGGTTCACGGCGATGAGGAATCCGCCGCGGCGGAACACGAACGGGTATTTGTCCTTCTCCGCATAAACGACCTCGAAATTGGCCTCGGCCTGCAGGTCGGGGTTTTGGTGGCGCAGCGCGAGCGCTGCGCGCACGGCGCCGAGCAGCGAACCCGGGTCGTTTTGCTGCGCCTGCACCGTGGGTGCGCACGCGCGCTCGTCCGCCGGGAGGTAGAGCCGGGATTTTTCGGCGGAGGAGAAGCCGTGGTTTTTCGTATCGTCCCACTGCATGGGCGTGCGCGTGCCGGTGCGCGCATAGCCGCCCTCCACGCTCGTCAAATCGAAATACTGCATGCCGATTTCGTCGCCGTAATACAGAAACGGCACGCCGGGCATCAGGAACAGGAACGTGTAGGCGAGCTTGCACTCCGTTTCGTCAAACGCCTTCGTCATGCGCGGGGTGTCGTGGTTGCAGGTGATAAAGCTCATGTAGCCCTTGCCCTTGCAGGCTTCGTAGCGCGGCAGGTAATCGTTCAGGAAGGCCGTGATGTCGCCCCTGCCCTGCCGGCTGAAAAAGCTCAGCTGGCGGCCGTCGCCCTCCGTTTTGCGAAACAGCGCGTGGTAGCCGTTGTAGCTGTGGTCGAGGTAGAAATCCATGTGGAAGCCCGCCTGCGCAACAGCCTTTTCGGGGTTCGACCATTCGGCCACCAGCGCGGCCTCGGGGTAGTCGCGGTCGAGCATGGCGCGCACGCTGCGCCACAGCTCGCAGGTGGCGGTTTTTTCCTCGTCGTTTTTCACGAGCGAATCGGCCATGTCCACGCGGAAGCCGTCGCAGCCCATATCGAGCCAGAAGCGCATCACGTCCTTCATGGCCTCGAGCGTGGCGGCGCAGTCCGGGTGCGTATAGGGGAGCTGCCACGGCGCGGTGATCTTGTTGAAGCCGTAATTGAGCGCGGGCTGCGAGGAAAAGAAGTTGAGCAGGCAGCAGGCGTCCCGCTGCGAAACACCGCACAGGTAGCCGAAATCCGCCGGGCGGTTCCACACGGAATCCGTCCAGATATAGCGGTTGGAAAATTCGTTTTTCTCCGCAAGCTGGCTTTTCTGGAACCACCCGTGCTTGTAGGAGGTGTGCCCCGGAACCAGATCGAGCACGATGTGCATCCCCTTGCGGTGCGCTTCCTCAAAGCAGCGCCTGAGGTCGGCGTTGGTGCCGTAGCGCGGGGCCACTTTTTTGTAATCGCTCACGTCGTAGCCCGCGTCCATGAACGGGGATTCGAAGCAGGGGTTGATCCAGACGGCGTTGCAGCCGAGCGAGCGGACATAATCGAGCTTTTCGGTAATGCCGTTTATGTCGCCGATACCGTCCCCGTTGGTATCGTAAAAGCTTTGCGGGTAAATTTCGTAAAACACGGCGTCGCCAAGCCAAGCGGGCATAAAAATTCCTCCAAAACGTCTCCGCGCTCCCGGCTTTGCGCCGTGGGAGGCGGGAACGCGTTTATTTCGCGGCGCACTGCGCCGGGTCTTCCTTTCCATTATAGAAGCCCGCGCGCCGCTGTCAACCCGTATGCGTTCGTTCCGAATATGCCGCAAAACGGGATGGGAACGGTTGAATCCCGCAGAAAATCACGGTAAAATAGGAAACGGAAAAAAGGCGCGCAAAACAAGAACAGGCAGAGCGGCAGAAATGCTGCAAGATTAGGTAAAGCGAAAGGGGAACGCCGCGTATGATCCGCGTTGCCACCATCGGCACCAATTTTATAACGGACTGGTTCCTCGCGGCGGCGCGGCGCTGCCCGAATATTCAATGCGAGGCCGTGTATTCCCGCAGCCTCGAGAAAGCGCGGGCGTACGCACGGCAAAACGGCGTGCCGCTGGCGTTCGACGACCTTTTGCGGCTCGCCCAAAGCCCGCGTGTGGACGCCGTGTATATCGCGAGCCCCAACGCGCTGCATTTTAAGCAGGCGGAGCTGCTGCTTTCGCATGGCAAACACGTGCTGTGTGAAAAAACCATCGTTTCGAATTTGCGCGAGCTCGAAAAACTGGAGCGCACGGCGCGGGAGCACGGCGCCGTGCTGATGGAGGCCATGCGAAACGTGCACACGCACGGTTTCCGGCTTGTGAGCGAAGCGCTGCCGCGGCTCGGGACGCTTCGCCTTGCGCACTTTGAGTACTGCCAGTATTCCTCGCGCTACGACAAATTTAAAAACGGCGTGGTGGAAAACGCCTTCAACCCCGCGCTTTCGAACGGCGCGCTCATGGATATCGGCGTGTACTGCGTGCGCCCGCTCGTAATGCTGTTCGGCGCGCCGGATTCGGTGCGGGCCGACGGCATCCGGCTTTCCAACGGCGCGGACGGCGCGGGCGTGGTTCACGCCGGGTACGGCGGCATGCGCGCGGAGCTTACGTATTCCAAAATTTCAAACGGCGGCGCGCCGAGCCAGATTCAGGGCGAGGAGGGCACGCTGCTCATCGAGGGCATCGGCAACCCACGGCGCGTGACGCTGCTGCCGCGCGGCGGCCCGGCCGAGGAGCTGCTCCGCCTGGAAGAACCGGAGGATATGTCCGCGGAGATCGCGGATTGGGCCGCTCTCGTCGAGGCGGGAGATACCCGGGGCGAGGACCTGTGCTTCGCCCGCATGGAGCTTGCGCTGATGGACGAAATCCGCCGCCAGCTCGGCATCCGCTTCCCGGCGGACGAAGAAGAGCCGTAAAGCGGCGCTATTCATACGCAAACAGCCGGAGGAACCCAAAATTCCTCCGGCTGTTTGCGTATGCGCGGCGGCTATTTGCGAATCAGAAGCTCGGTGGTGCTCATGCCGCCTCCGCTCATTTGTGCGAAAACGGCCGTTTGGGGGCTGACGCCTTCCACGGCGTAAACGGAGAAACCCGAGGCGACGCCGATCTGACCGCCGCACACGGCCTCTTTGCCGTCCACCGTTCCGCCGTCCGAAATCTCATACGTCCGTCCCTCGAACACGAGGGTGTCCGCGAAGATAAAATCGTATTCGATAAACGCCCGGTTGTTCTTCACGAGCAGGGCGTCCGAAGTTTTTCTGCCCTTCCTCTCATAGATGGCGCAGCCCGAGGCGGTGCCGAGATACCGGCCTGCGAGCCGCGCCGATTTTTCGAGCGCCGCGTCGGTTTGCCAACTCTCATCCACCTCCATATAGACGCCGCGGCCCCGCCAGTGCACGGTTTGGCTCACCGCTTGTATCGAGCCGCGCACGGTGCCGTAAAGGGATTCGGGAATGCCCTGCCCCGCGGGGAGGGAGGCATCCGCCGTGGCGCTCACCTCCTGCGTGCCGCTCAGGCGAAGCAAAATCGTATCCCCGGCGTTTTCCGCGGCGTCCCGGTAGGCCGGGTAGCCGCCCGGTTTGCCGAGGTACGCGCCCTCCACGCCGGAATCGCCGTTCTCCATTTCCTGCGGGTCTATCCAGTAGGTTTTGCCCCGGCAGCGAACCGAAACGGGCGCCGCGTAGGCGGGGCAGGTAGGCGCATCCCCGGTGGAGCGGTATTTCACCGCGATCTCGCGCGAAACTTCCTGCCCCGCCGCCTCGAAGGCTTCCAGCGCGCCGGCGCTTCCGCGCGCGGCTCCGAGCGGTTTCCCGCTCTCCACAAGGGAATCCGGGTCCAGCAGGTAGGAAACATCGCGAAACGTCACCGTTTCGTCGAACGCGTAGGTGAGCCTCCAGTAGTAGCCTCCCACGATCATCGCGATGCACCGCGCGGGGTCCTCCCCCTGAATCTGGTAGAATTCGTCGCTCAGCTTGCGCGCGATGCGCTTCTGAATGGAAGGCTCCACGGTTCCAAGCGCGTAATACCGGCCGTCGTAGAGGTAATAGGCGAACATGCACGGCCCGTTGGAGATTCTCCCCGTGCCGCCGGCGGACGCTCCGGTGCTTTGGGACGGCGCTCCGGCGCTTTGGGAAGCCGCTCCGGTGGCGCCGGCCCCGCCCGAAGTTCCGCTCTTCTGCCCGAGCAAGGGCAGAGCGGCCGCCGCGAGCACGGCCAGAACGCAGCATGCGGCGCACACGGCGTTCCGCCGCGCATGGCCTGCGGAAACCGTCGGTGTAACCGGTGCGGCCGGTGCGACCGGTGCGGCCGGGGAAGCGGAGGCGGCGAGAATTTGTTCGAGCCGGTTTTCGTAAAGGCTGTCCACGGCGTTTCCCAGCGCCCTGGCAAGGCGGATTTCCGTCGGGGTCATGCAAAACCGCCTCCTTTTAAGGCGCGCGCGAGCTTTTTAAGCCCGGCGCGGTAGCGCCCGTTCACAACTGCCGCCGGAAGGCGCAATATCCCGGCGATCTCCTTTTGCGGAACGCCGTCCACCAGGTAGAGCAGCACGATCTGCCGCTCGGTAAGGGAGAGCGTTTCGAGCGCCGCGCGCAGCACCAGCCGGTCGTCGGCGTCCGTTTCCTCCGGGCGTTCCGTATTTTCCGGGGGCGTCAGCTCCGGCAGTTCGCAGGGCAGCTCGTGCCCGCGCTTTTTGAGCAGGTCCAGCGCCGCGTTGCGCGTGAGGCGCAGCAGCCACCCGCAGGCGCTTCCGCGCGCTTCCCAGCGCGCGGCCCCCAGCCGGATTTTGACGAACACGTCCTGTTCCACGTCTTCCGCGAGCGGTTTGGAGCGCAAAATACTCAAAGCGTAGGCGAAAACCGCCCGCCCCGCCTCTTCGTACAGCTCCGCCAGCGCTTCCGCGCTTCCCTCCGCCGCTTTCGGCAGCAGGGCCGCGCACCGCTCCTCGTCCAACCGCCCGCCCCCGTTTCAGCACCTTCCGCCCGTATGACGATCCGCGGCCGCGCCATACGGAGAAAATTCAAAAAAATAAAAAATCCGCATGTTCCGAAGGGAACCGCCGCGCGGCGTTCCCCACAAAGAATAGCAGATTTTACCGGGAAAAGAAACCGGCTCGAGGCCGCGCGGCGGCTTCGGGCAAATTCCTGCCGCCGAACGAACCCGCCGGTTTCCGCAAGGGGAACAGGCGAGCCTTTTTTTATCGGTTATTTTACAGGAATTGTGCAGATGCCCCATAAAAACATGGAATTCAATAAAAAAGTGCGATCATTTTGCAAGAAAATACATGCCCTTTTCTGGCAGAACGGAGTATAATAGTGCAACATTCCCAATTTAGACGGATACATCCGGTGAATTTTGTCTGCGCCGAGCCCGCCGCGGAATTGGCGGCGCGGAACCACATCGGAACAGGGGGCGTTTCTCTTGAGAAAATCCAGGGATTCCGGCATCCTTACGAGGATGCTGAACTCGGCAAAGAAGCACAACGGCCGCAATATCTACTCCAAAATCGTAAGCTCCGTGCTCGCGGTGGCGCTCGTAGCCAACCTGGTGCTCGGCCTTTCGGGCCTGATCGGCATTTTCATCGTCCGCAGCGCGACCGACCGCATTTACAACGACGATCTCATGCCGCTCCGGCCCCTCTTTCAGTTCTCTTCCGATTTTTCGTACGTGGGCTCCCAGCTGCGCAACTTCCTCATGGCCAGCAGCACCGATACCATCACCACGCAGGATGTGGACGGCAGCATCGCGGATATGGACCAGCAGCTCGCGGAATACGGCAGGCATCTGCGCACGGGCGCGGAGCGCAGAAATTACGCGCTCATCCGGCAGAACTTCAACGACTATAAGAAAAACGAGCAGCAGTTCGTGAAGAATTTGCAGCTCGGCCAGAAATGGCAGGCGCAGCAGGCTCTCGCGGGCAGAACCGAAAGCAACCTGCTCTCGGCCGTCTCCAACGCGTTTTCCCTGAGCGACGCGCAGGCCCGCAGCTCCGCGCAGACCAACGCCGTCATCTTCTGGTGCGTTTTCGCGCTGATCGTCGGCTGCATCGGCGCCGCCACGATGCTCACGCTGCGCTCCTGCCGCAGGGTGGCCCGCGGCATCAGCGAACCCATCGGCGCCCTTGCGGCGGCCGCCGAATCCATCGCGCGCGGGGATCTTTCCGTGGATGCGGGAATCGATTCCGAGGATGAAACGGGCGCGCTCGCCCGCGCCTTCCGGCAGATCATCGGCTCGCTCACACACCTTAAAACCGACGTGGAGTTTCTCATCGGCGAGGCGCGCGAGGGCCGGCTCGATTCGCGCGCCGACCCCGCCCCTCACAGCGGCAGCTACCGCGAGATCGTGCAGGGCGTAAACGAAATGCTGGACACCGTGAAGGCCCCGCTCGACGTGGCCTCCGCCTACGTCGACCGCCTGGCCGACGGCGAGGCCGGCGAGGACCAGCCGGACGTGTTCCCCGGTTATTACGGCACGCTCATCGAGAACCTCAACCACGTGCGCGCCTCCGTGGGCGTGCTCGCGCAGGAGGCCGCGAAGCTCGCCGAGGCCGGGCGCGAGGGCCGGCTCGACGTGCGCGGCGACACCTCGCGCGTCAAGGGCGTTTACGCGCAGATCGTGCGCGGCGTGAACGACACGTTCGACGCCTTCAAGGCCCCGCTCGACGTGGCCGCCGTTTACATCGCGCGGCTCGCGCGCGGCGACGATACCGAGGAGCTTGAAAACAGCTACCGCGGCTATTACGCGAAGATCATCGACAATTTAAACGCCGTGAACGGCTCGTTCGGCCGGCTGCTCGGCGAAGCGCAGAAGCTCGCGGAGGCCGGCAAGGCCGGCAACCTGCTCGCGCGCGGCAGCACCGAAGGGCTTTCCGGCTGCTACGCGCGGGTGATCGAGAGCTTCAACGCGGCGTTCGGCGCCATCGCCTCGCCCATCCTCGAAGCGCAGGACGTGCTGGGCAAAATGGCCGTGGATGATTTCACCGCCGGAATGTCGGGCGACTGCGCGGGCATGCTGCGCGACCTTTCCGAATCGGTCAACGCGGTTCTCGCCACGCTGCGCGGCCTTCAGCAGGTGTTCGCGCGGCTTGCGGAGGGCGACCTCAGCATGCTCGGCGAGTACCGGGCCGGGGATAAAAAGAGCGCGAACGACGAGATCCTCCCCGCGCTCGCGCGCACGCTGCAAACGCTGCGCGGCCTGATCGACGAGACGGGCGCGCTCGAGCGGGAGGCCGCGCGGGGCAACCTCGGCGCGCGCGGCGACGATGCGAAATACGCGGGCGGCTACCGCGAGATCGTGCGGGGCGTCAACCGGATTCTCGGGGCGGTGGCCTCGCCCATCGAGGAATCCTCGCAGGTGCTCGGGCTGCTCGCGCAGGGCGACCTCACCGTGGCCGTGGCGGGCAGCTACGAGGGCGAATACGACGCCATCAAGCGTTCGCTCAACGGGGCCATCGCTTCGGTGGGCGGCGTTCTCGCGCAAATCTGGCTTTCGGCCGGGCAGGTTTCCGCGGGCGCGCGGCAGGTTTCCGACGGCAGCCAGAGCCTTTCGCAGGGGGCCGCTTCACAGGCGGGCGCCGTAGAGGAGCTCACCTCCACCGTGGCGGAAATGGCCGCGTGCATCGAGCAGAACGCCGGCCAGGCCGGCCAGGCGAGCGGGCTTGCCGCCGCCGTGAGCGAAGAAGCCATCCGCGGCAACGACCGCATGCAGACGCTTCTCGCCGCCATCGGCGAAATCCGCTCGGCCTCCGAGAACATCTCGAAGATCATCAAGGTGATCGACGACATCGCTTTCCAAACCAATATTCTGGCGCTCAACGCCGCCGTGGAGGCCGCGCGCGCGGGGCAGGCGGGCAAGGGCTTCGCCGTGGTGGCCGAAGAGGTGCGCAACCTCGCCTCCCGGAGCGCGAACGCCGCGCGCCAGACCACCGAACTCATCGAGAGCTCGCTCGAAAAGGTGCGGGCGGGCAGCCTCATTGCGGACGAAACGGCAAAGCAGCTGAGCGGAATCGCGCAGCAGTCGAAGAAATCCGCGGCGCTTGCGGATTCCATCGCCGCGGCGCTCGCAAAGCAGGCGGTTTCCATCCGGCAGATCGACGCGGGGCTCGACCAGATCTCGGCCGTGGTGCAGAACAACTCCTCCACGGCCGAGCAGAGCGCCGCTTCGAGCGAGGAGCTCTCGGGTCAGGCCGAGGAGCTGCTGCGGCAGGTCGCCCTTTTCCGCCTGCCGGAAGGCGCGGGAGCGGCGGGCTGATTTTCGCGCCGCCTGGCGGCGGAGAACGTCGCATTTACCGTGTAGGGCCGCGTCACACGGCGGTGAAATGCAGAAGCCGGCTTTCAAAATCGCCCCGCAGCCCGCCGATTTGGATTCCGGCGTACATCAGCGCGGCGCCCGAGAGCACCGTGTCCGTGCCCTCCATCCGGTAGCGCGTATTCTCCGAAAGGCCCTGCAGGCGCACGCGCGCGCTGCGCGCGTTGGGCTTTCCGAGCACGCGCACATAGGCGGCGAGCGCCTCGCGTTTGTCTTTGGAAACCACGGCCCAGCAATCCCACTCATGGTTTTGCGCGTAGGAGGCGATGCGGTAGTAGTCCCCCGCGCACAGCAGGGGGGAGAAGCGGCGGAACCGCTCCACCTGCCGGCGGATCTCCTCTTTGTCCTCCGCGCCGAGCTTCGTGATATCCAGCTCGTAGCCGAACGTGCCGAAAAGCGCCACGTCTCCACGGGTGGAAAACGGCGTTGCGCGCCCCACCATGTGGTTCGGGCAGGCGCTTACGTGCGCCCCGATGGCGGAAAGCGGGTAGAGCAGCGCCGCGCCCTCCTGAATCTTCAGCCGCTCCACGGCGTCGGTGTCGTCCGAGCACCAGATCTGCGGGCTGTAATAGAGCATGCCCGGGTCGAACCGCCCGCCGCCGCCCGAGCAGTTTTCGAGCAGAAGATGCGGGAAATCGGCCAGCAGGCGCTCCTGCAGCTCGTAAAGCCCCAGCACGCAGCGGTGGAACAGCTCGCCCTGCCGCTGCGGCGGAAGCTGCGCGCTCCCGAGGTCGCAGAGCGGGCGGTTCATGTCCCATTTCACATAGGAGATATCCGCGCTGCGCAGCACGGCGCTCACCTGCGCGTAAACGGCGTCGCGCACGTCGGCGCGGGAAAAATCCAGCACGAGCTGGTTGCGCGCGAGGGCGGGGGAGCGGCCGGGGATATGAAGCGCCCAGTCGGGATGCGCGCGGTAGAGGTCGGAATCGGGCGAGATCATCTCGGGCTCGAACCAGATGCCGAATTTCAAACCGAGCTTCTTCACCTCTTCCACGAGATACGGCAGCCCGCCCGGAAGCTTCCGCTCGTTCACCGCCCAGTCGCCCAGGGAGCTGTCGTCGCTTGTACGCCGGCCGAACCAGCCGTCGTCCATTACGAGCATGTCGATGCCGAGCGCCGCCGCCTCGCGCGCGATTCCGAGCAGCTTTTCGGTGTTGAAATCGAAATAGGTGGCTTCCCAGTTGTTGATGAGCACGGGCCGCTTCGCGGCGGGACGCGCGCCCCGGATAAGGTGGGAGCGGTAGAGGTCGTGGAACGTGCGCGTCATGCCGCCGAGCCCGGCGGAGGAATACGCCAGCACCGCCTCGGGCGTGCAGAACGAATCGCCCGGCGCGAGCTCCCACGCGAAATCCTCGGGGTTGATGCCGATGACGGCGCGCACCGTGTCGAACTGCGCGCGCTCCGCCTGCGCCGTGAAATTGCCCGAATACACGAGGTGCAGCGCATATACCTCGCCGGTTTGCTGCGTGGCGCCCGACGAGAGCAGAGCCAGAAACGGCTGCGCCTGGTGGCTCGTTTCCCCGCGCAGGGAGGAGACGCCCTGCGTGCCGAAGCTCAGCGGCGCGCGCTGCATCTGCACCTCCCGCGCCCAGCCCCCGTGCAGCGTGAGCAGCTCGAAATCCCTGTTGTCCATATCGAGGCAGGCCGAAAGCGCGCGCGTGAGGAAAACGGGCGCGCCGCCCTCGTTGCGGATCTCCGCGCTGCGGGCGATGGCGTCGAGCTTTTCGAACACGGTGTAGCGCAGCGTAACGGCAAGGCCCAGAACCGGATCCTCCGCGAGCAGCTCGAGCGTGGTGCAGTCCTCCTCGCCGCCGAACGTGGCGGGCAGCCCCGGAAGCGAGGGCTTTCCGGGGAAGATGCGGTGCGAGCGGTAGCGCAGCCCGCAGGCTGTGTGCCCGCCCGCGCTTCGCACACACAGGCAGCTCTGCCGGAAATCCCCCACCCCGTGCCCGGGGTATTCCATGGGGAGCGCGTCCAGAAACGCAACGCGCTCGCGGGCGTTCGCCGAAGGCGCGAAGGGCGGTTCGTCCGTGCGCAGCAGATAGCGCAGGTCGTCGTCCGGCAGGCCGCCGCCGCGCGGCAACGACTTGCCGTAGTACACGTGCCCGAGGAAGCCCTCCTCGTCCACAAGGCCGATGACGTATGTAGAGCCGGGCGTATCCAGCCGGAACGACCGGCTTTCTTCCCGGTAAACGATTCCCATACTGCAATTCCTCCGTTCACGCCGCGCTCAGCGCAGCAAAGCCCGCATGGCGGCTTCGTATTGATCGAGCTTCGCGGCGGTTTCGGCGACGCTGCCGCCTTTTGCCAGCAGGTACAGTTTGACCTTCGGCTCGGTGCCGGAGGGCCGGATGACCACGTGGCACCCGTCGGCCAGCTCGTAGTACAGCACGTCCGATTCCGGCAGCCCGGTGGGCTGCGTTTCGCCGCTTTTGGTTTTCCGCACGCCGGAAAGGTAATCCCGCTGCGCCTCCACGGGCGTGCCGCCGATTCCGCGCAGGCCCTCCTCGCGCAGGCGGCGCATAATGCCCGCCATGCGCTCCGGCGCGTCGAACCCCTCCATTTTGAGGCTGATGAGCCGCTCGCTGTAGAAGCCGTAGCGCCGGTAGAGCGCCTGAAGCGCCTCGAAGAGGGTGGTTCCGCGGGATTTGTACCACGCGGCCATCTCGGCGATGAGCAGCGTGGCCACCACCGCGTCTTTATCGCGCGTGTAGGTGCCCGCCAGATAGCCGTAGCTTTCCTCAAAGCCGAACAGGAACGTATGGGAGCCGCTCTCTTCGAATTCGTGGATCTTTTCGCCGATGAACTTGAAGCCCGTGAGCGTGCGGAAGAGCGCCACGCCGTTCTCGCGGCAGATGGGGTCGGCCATGAGCGTGGAAACGATGGTGGTGACCACGGCGGCGTTCTTCGGCAGGCGGCCCTCCGCCCGCAGCGCCTGGATACGGTAATCCGCGAGCAGCACGCCCACCTGGTTGCCCGTAAGCGGCGTGTAGGCGCCCCGCGCGTCCCGCACCACCACGCCGGCCCGGTCGGAATCCGGGTCGGTGCCCACGATGAGATCCGCGCCCGTCTGCTCGGCCAGCGCGATGGCGAGCGTAAAGCCCTCTTTTTCCTCGGGGTTCGGGGATTTCACCGTGGGGAAATTGCCGTCCGGAATCATCTGCTCGGGTACCGGGAACACCTGCGAAAAGCCCGCGCGCCGCAGCATCTCCGGCACGAGGCGGCAGCCCGCGCCGTGAAACGGCGTGTAGACGATGGAAAGCCCCTTGTGCGCCTCGGCCGGCAAAACGGCCTGCTCCAGCACGCGGGCGAGAAACGCCTCGTCCACTTTGCTCCCGATGATGCGGATCAGCCCGCTCTTTTCCGCTTGTTCGAAATCGGCCGGTTTTACACCGTCGAACAGGTCGGTGCGGCGGATTGCGGCGAGGATTTCGGCGGCTTTTTCGGGCCCGATCTGCGCGCCGTCCTCCCAATAGACCTTGTAGCCGTTGTACTGCTTGGGGTTGTGGCTCGCCGTGATGTTCAGCCCGGCCACGGCGTGCAGGTGCCGGATGGCGAACGACAGCTCCGGCGTGGGGCGCAGCGCGTCGAACAGGTACGCCGGAATCCCCGCTCCCGCGAGCACGCGCGCCGCCTCGCGGGCAAATTCGGCGGAATGGCTGCGGCTGTCGTAAGCCACCACCACGCCCTTGGCCTTTTCCGCTTCCCCGCCGAGGGCCACGGTGTCGGCCAGCCCCTGTGTGGCCTGCCGCACGGTGTATACGTTCATGCGGTTAAGGCCCGCGCCCATCACGCCGCGCAGGCCCCCGGTGCCGAATTCGAGCGTCCGGCCGAACCGGTCCTCCAGCTCCGCCGGGTCGTCTGCAATGGATTTCAGTTCGGAGCGCGTCGCGTCGTCGGCGCGCTTCATCCAGATCGCGTATTGCTCCGCAGCTTTCATAAAAGGGTCCGCCTCTTTCACAGCAATTTTCGTTCGGGCCGCCCCTGCAAATTCCGGGACGTCCCTCCGAAGAAAATAGTATCGTTCCGTTAAGGTAAAGTCAAGATAAAGCGCTGGGAAAAAACGGACCTGTTTAGCTAAAATCGGGCGGAACGCGAAACCGCGGGCGCGGCGCGCGCCTTTTTGTTTGAACAAAACCGCATTTTGCCCAGAATGCGCAAAAAAAAGCCGCGCGGCTCTTCGGCGGGGGCCCGG
>JAEWAU010000016.1 GCA_023391535.1 Bacillota bacterium
GGCTGCCGGCGGGCTGCCCGCTGCCGATGGCGGACGCGGTGAAGGCGGCCGCGGCCGATAAAAAGCGCGGCGGGGGCTTTATCACGCTGGTGCTGCTGCGGCGCGTGGGCGAGGCCTTCCTGCACCGCGTGAGCGACGCGGAATTTGCTTCCTTTTTCGCCGCCTCGGATTTTGCCCCCGAAAGCGCGGGCCTTTGAGTGCCCGCCGAACAAAGAGTTCCATTTTTGGTCGGAAAACAGGCTTTTCCGTTTGCAATCCGGCCCGCGGATGCGGTAAAATAACAGCAGGAAAGGCGCCGTAAAGCCAAACAGTCCCGTTCCACACGGCTGGGCCGTTCGCGTCGTGAAACCGGGATTTTCCGTTTTTCCCGCCGAAGCCCGCGCTTTGCGCGCGAAACGGCAGAATCCCGCTCGGAGGTTTTCCATGAAAAAAGCCGAAATTACCCCCTCCCGCCTGTGCGGCTCCCTGGCGGCGCAGCCATCCAAGAGCGCTTTGCACCGCGCCATCATCTGCGCCGCGCTGGCCGCGGGGAAAAGTACGATCTCCCCCTTCGTTCCCTCCGACGACATCCGCGCCACCATCGGCGCCGTGAAGGCGCTGGGCGCCTCGGTTACAGAACTGGGCGGCACGCTCGTGGTGGACGGAACGAAGACGTTTCTGCTCACGGACAGAGTCATCAACTGCGCCGAATCGGGCACTACGCTGCGGCTGCTGCTGCCGGTGGCCGCCGCGGGCGCGCTCATCGTGTCGTTCACCGGTGCGGGGAGGCTGCCGCAGCGCCCGCTCGGGCCGTATCTGGACTGCCTGCCCCCCGCCGGCGTGCGGATCGATTCGGCGGGCGGCCTGCCGCTCACTCTTTCGGGCGCGCTGCACCCCGGCGAGTTCCGCTTGCCCGGAAACGTCAGCTCCCAGTTCATTTCGGGCCTGCTGCTCGCGCTGCCCCTGCTGGGGGGCGACAGCGAGATAGTCCTCACCACGCCGCTCGAATCGGCTTCATACGTCGATCTCACCATGGACACGCTGCACAGCTTCGGCGTTCAGGTGCAGCGCCGCGAGGAACCGGAAGGCGTCCGCTTTTCGGTGCCGGGCCGCCAACGCTACGCGCCGTGCGACTTCACGGTGGAGGGGGATTGGTCGCAGGCCGCGTTCTGGCTGTGCGCGGACGCCATCGGCGCGGACGTGCGCTGCCGGGGCCTGCGGGTCGATACCCGCCAGGGCGACCGCGCCATCCTCAAAATCCTCCAGCAGTTCGGCGCGGTGGTGGACGCCGCCCCGGACGGCGAGGCCTTCGTGCGGCACGGAAGCCTGCGCGCGGCGGAGGTGGACGTTTCCCAGGTGCCGGACCTGGTGCCCGCCCTCGCCGTGACGGCCGCCTTCTCGGCCGGGCGGAGCGTCCTTTACGGCGCCTCCCGCCTGCGCCTGAAGGAAAGCGACCGCCTGCACGCGCTGGCGGAAGGGCTGCGCGCGCTGGGCGCGAACGTGCGGGAGGAAGGGGATTCCCTCGTGTTCCACGGCCGGCCCACGCTGGGCGGCGGCGTGGCCGACGGCGCGCACGACCACCGCATCGTGATGGCCCTGGCCGTGGCGGCCACGCGTTGCAAGGGGCCCTCCCTCATCACGGGCTGCGAAAGCATCTCCAAATCGTATCCCGATTTCTTTCTCGATTACAATTCGCTGGGGGGGAGCGCGCGTGTCGTCGACATGGGGTGAAACGCTCCGGCTCTCGCTGTTCGGGGAGTCCCACGGGGCCGGCATCGGCGTGGTGCTGGACGGCCTGCCCGCCGGCGAGCCGCTCGACCGGGACGAGATCGCTTTCCAGATGGCGCGGCGCGCGCCGGGGCACGACCCCGCCTCCACCGCGCGCCGGGAGGCGGACGCGCCGGAAATCCTTTCGGGCGTGCGAAACGGGCGCACCACGGGCGCGCCGCTGTGCGCCGTCATCCGCAACGCCGATACCCGCAGCGGCGACTACGCCGATTTTGCGCGCTTCCCGCGCCCCGGGCACGCCGATTACACGGCCCGCCTGCGCTACGGCGGCTTTGCGGATATGCGCGGCAGCGGGCATTTTTCCGGGCGGCTCACAGCGCCCATGGTGTTCGCGGGAGCTGTCTGCCGGGGGATTCTTACGCGGCGCGGCGTGGAGATCGGCGCGCACCTGCTTGAGGCGGGCGGCGCGCGCGGCTCCTCTCTCGACCCTGTGCGCACGGATAAAGAGCTGCTGCGCGCGCTCGCGCACCGCGCCTTTCCCGTGCTCGACTTAGGCGACGAGCCGAAGCTGCGCGCGGCCATCGAGGCGGCGCGGCGCGACGGCGACTCCGTTGGCGGCGTGGTGGAGTGCGCCGCCGTGGGCCTTCCCGCCGGGCTGGGCGACCCCATCTTCGGCCGCGTGGAAAACCGGCTCGCCTCCATCCTGTTCGGCATTCCCGCCGTAAAAGGGCTGGAGTTCGGCGCGGGCTTCGCCGCCGCGCGCACGCGCGGCAGCGAAAATAACGATCCCTTCGTCTGGGATGCCGGAACCGTAAAAACCTCCTCGAACCGGCACGGCGGAGTGCTCGGCGGCATCACCACCGGGATGCCCCTGCTGTTCCGCCTGGCCGTAAAGCCCACGCCCTCCATCGCAAAACCGCAGCAAACCGTGGATCTCGAAGAGGGAACCGCCGCCGCTCTTTCCATTCACGGCCGCCACGACCCCTGCGCGGCCGTGCGGGCCGTACCCGTGGTGGAAGCCCTCACGGCCGTCTGCCTCCTCGACCTGCGGCTCGCGCCGCGGCAGTTCGAGTGAGGCCGTGCGCGCGTTGCGGCTCTTCTCCCCGCGCACGGCACCTGCGGTGCGGCAGTTCGAGCCGTTGCGCGGCAGGCAGCTCAAATGGCGCCGTGCGCACAATTTGATTTTTCTCCCCGCGCACAGGTTCCCGGCGCGAAACGAAAGCATACGGAACCCGCGCGCCCGCCCGCGAACCGGGTGCGGGCATCGCCCGCCGGAAAGGATGAATTTGATGGATATGGATGACGCGCGCCGCGAGATCGACGAAATCGACCGCGAGCTCTGCCGCCTGTTCGAGCGCCGCATGGACGTTTCCGACCGGGTCGGCCGGATCAAGGCGCGGGAGGGCCGGATAATCATCGACCCCGCGCGCGAAAAGGAGATTCTGGCGCGTGCGGCGGCGTGCGTGTCCGAGGAATACGCGCACTACAATGTGGCGCTCTATCAGCAGATCCTGACGCTCAGCCGCCAGCGGCAGCGCGACATTTTTTTGCGTGAAAGCGGCACCCCTTCGGCTTTTGAGCTGGAGATGAGCCGTCCGCTCCCCGAAAAGCCCTCGCCGCGCGTAATGGTGCAGGGTTCGGCGGGTTCCTACGCGTCCATCGCCGCGCGGCAGATGTACCCGGGCGGCAGCCTGCAATACGCCCCCACCTGGGACGAAGCGCTGGAGCTGCTGGACGCGGGCGGCGCCGATTACTGCGTGCTGCCCGTGGAAAACACCTCGGCCGGCTCCGTAACGGAGGTCTACGATCTGCTGCTCCGATACCGCCATTATATCGTGAAGGCGTGCGCGCTGCCCGTGGAGCACTGCCTGCTCGGCGTGCGGGGCTCCGTGCTGCAGGAAGTGCGCGAGGTCTATTCCCATCCCCACGCCTTCCCGCAGTGTACCGCGTTTTTCCGGAACCACCGCGGCATGAGGCAGGTGCCGGTTCTCAATACCGCCACGGCGGCGCAGTCGGTGGCCAAATGGGGGGAGCGTTCCCGCGCGGCCGTCTCCTCGCGCGAATGCGCCTATATCTACGGGCTGAGCATTCTGGCCGAATCCATTCAGGATACCGACGTTAACCGCACGCGCTTTATCTCGGTTTCGCGGCGGTACGAGCTGCACGAAAACGCCGGGAAGATCAGCATCGCGTTCTCGGTGCCGCACGTTACGGGTTCGCTGTACCGCGTGCTTTCGCGCTTCGCGCTCAACGGCTACAACCTCACCGAGATCGTTTCGCGCCCTCTGGCGGACCGCCCGTTCGAATATTTCTTCTACGCCGATCTCTCCGGCTCGCTGCGCTCGCCCGCGTGCATGTCGCTTCTGGGCGCGCTCAGCGAGGAACTGCCCGACTTCCGCTTCCTCGGAAACTACGACGAGGATTGAGCGCGTCCGCAGCGGGAAACGGTTGTGTTTTGCCGCCGGGTATAGTATAATACTTGCAGGCTTTCTCTGCGGGCGGCAGCCCGCGCGCACTTTTTTAATTTTGGCACTGATTGCGTCCAATTGCGGCGGAGCCGCAGCTTTAGAATTTTGAGCGTCAAGTTTTCGTGCCCGTGGCACGAAAATTTGCAGGCTTATTCAGCGGGCGGCAGCCCGCCTGGAAAAGCCCGTGCTTTGGAACATGCAGGCGAAGGCCGCCCGTGCGACGGCGTGCCGTGAATCATGTCAGGCGGGGAACCGAGCAGCATTAAGCGGATTTCGCCGGGCGCCGCGGGATTCGTCTTCGCCTGCATGTTCGAGAGCACTATCCGGAGGACTGTTACAAAATGAACCGCGATTCATTTTGTAACAGTCCTCTTGAACTGCGAGCGCCAAAAGAACGCCTCAAGCGTTCTTTTGGCCGGGTGTTGCGAAACGCATCGTACGGCGTTTCGC
>JAEWAU010000043.1 GCA_023391535.1 Bacillota bacterium
CATCGTATGCGTTTTGCAACACCCGGCCCGGAAAAAGCGGAAGTCAGAGCAGCTCGTACACTACTACCCCGAACCCCATTGTCAGCGCGCCCAGAACGCGCACGATCCAGACCGTGCGCCGGATTCCGATCCACTGGAAGCATTCCGGCGTTCCGAACGGAAAAAGGATGCTCACAAGCCCCATCAGGCCGAGGCCGCTGCCCGCCATCAGCGAGGTCAGTCCGGCCGCCTTCCCGGTGGCCGAAAACAGGGAGCCTGCCAGCACCATGCTTGTGCTGAGTATGATGCCGATCCAGAACAGCGGAAGCGTGCGGTCCACAAACCCGTAAAAACGGCGCGTGCGTTCGGCGCACGCGCCGCTGCAGCAGCTCACGACCTCCCGGTCCTTTCCCACAACGATCGGGTCGGGCACATCCATTGCCCTCCCGCAGTAACAGCAGTGCGTCATAACATCCCTCCCCGCGCGTTACGGCTTCGGTTTCGCGCCGCCGGGCGCCAGGGGCAGGCGCAGCGAGCCGAGGCTCACATCCGGGGAAGCCGCCTCCGCATTGGCGCTGCGCGCCGCTTCAATCAGCTCGCGGCGCAGCACGGGAATCTGCTTGGGCGCGCTCACGCCCAGCTTGACCTTATCTCCCTGAATCTCGACAACCGTCACTTCGATATCCGGGCCGATCACAATGGATTCTCCGGCGCGGCGGGCAAGTACCAGCACGCTTACCCCTCCTTATGCAGGTAAAACCGGAGGGGGTAATTCTCCTCCAAAATCGCCTGCGCCGCAATGTTGTCTTTCCCGTTGATGACGATGGGGCACTTGAGGTTGACGTAGATTTCCCGCGCGCCCGCCGTTACGGTGGTGATGGCAAGCAAGCGCAGGCTGCTTTCCTCCTGCAGCGAGATGAGCGCGGCCACTTCCGCCGCCGGCACGCGGTACCCTTCGGCGATGAGGTGCGGGTCGGTCACCACGAAGCGGGGGTCGGGGCTGTCGGCACACTGAAGCCAGAAAAAAGGAGAGTCGGCTCCGCCCGGAAGCAGCACGAAATTCCGCGCTCCTTCGAACCCATAAAGCCCCTGCGGAAATCGGATCACGTCCTTTTCATCCACTTCGATGTCGCCGTGTTCTTTTGTATGAACGATCATATTTTCTCCCAAATACGAATTTACGGTTAAAAAGCCGATAAAATTCCCGGCAAAAGTTTTTCACTGTGGGTTTTGCTCCGAATTTTATCCGTCGTTTTATTGGAGATTCGTATAAAGCATTTCCGGTTCCGTTCGGGAAATTCCCCGGGGCTCCCCGCCGCGGCGGCGCAAGCAAAAGGGCGGGATCATACCCTCCTAGGCCTTTACATCCAGAGCGTGCGGCAGCGTATTGGTATCGCCCACATACTGGATGTTGATGGAAGGCTCCTGCGCCATCCGGTAGCTGATGCTCCCCTGCTGCTCAAGGCTGACATCCGCGGTTTCGGTGGTCTGCCAATCCACCTGGAGCTGGGAAGGCTCATAGTCCGCGCTGAGCTGATTCGGAACCCACGTGATGGTGGGGCGCACGGAGGGAATGAATGTGAGCTGCGGCTCCGGGCTCACCCCCAGCTGCTCGAATTTTGCCCTGGCCTGTTCCTGCGCCACCGGCTCGCGCGGCCCGGCCTCGAGGGCCTGCCACACCGCAAGCGTCGCGTCGTGGGCGCCCTCCCGCATTCCGTCCAGCCCCTGCTGCGCATATTCCTCCGTCAGCTGGGTGATTGTTTTGTGCCCCTCCTCCGCAAAACAGGCGCTGCTGTCGATTTCACAGCGGATGTCCGTGCTGTGAATGGAGAGGGAGGCGGGCGTATGCTCAATATCGAGCTGCGCGGGAAGATAGTGGTCGCGCATCACGGGAGCGACGCTCGAAAACGCAAGCTGCGCGCGCGTGGTGGTGATGTTCAGCACATTGTTCTGAATCACGGCCGCACCTCCGCCGCTTTATTTCAGGAAATCGATGAGCGATTCCTGCAATGCGCTGGATGTCACCGAAAGGGACGCTTTGTATACCGTCATGCTCATGGTGTAATTCATGGAGGCGGTGGCCGAATCCACATCCATCGCGTCGGAAAGCCGCGTGACGATATTGGTTTTGTTGGCCGTAAGGGTATTCGACACGAACGTGAGCATGTTGCTCTTTTCGCCGATGCTGACGGTGACGTTGGACACGGCGTCCTCCGCCTTCGACACCGTGGAAAGGCAGCTCGCCGCGGCGGAATTATCCCCGCTCTGGAGCTTCGAAATGGTCGTTGTCAGTGCATCCACGACGTTGAACGCCTGCCCGGAGGCCGTGTAGCCCGCCACCATGGCGTTTAAGCCCGACGTGGCGGCCTCGAAATACGTGCCGGGGAGCATCTGGCCGCTCGCGGAGATCTTGAGCCCCAGGCCGAGATCGATGGCGTTGGAAAGGGTGGCCCCCGAAATGGTGCTCTGCCCCGAAGTGGCCGTGGCCGGGTTCACGAGGTCGCTCACGAGCTGGTAGCCCGCGCCGTTCTTTCCCGTATAGTCGAAATACGCGAGCTGGCCGCTGATGAGGGTGAACGGCGCCGACTGATCGGTGCCCTGCCCGAAAATATAGCGCCCGCTGTAGGTGGAGTTGAGCGTGGTCATCAGCTGCTGCTGGAGCTGCGAAAGCTCCGTGGCGTTATTCGAGCCGTCGGAGCCGCTGTTGGTGCCGTTGGACGCCTCGGTGAGCTTTTCCTGCACGGTTTTCAGGGTATCGGTAAGCTCGCCCAGCGTGGTTTCGGTGGCCTGCAGCCAGGAACCCGTGCTGGTGGCGCTCTCCTGATACTGCTCGTTGCGCACGTATTCGTGGCAGCTTTCCAGCGTCTGCATGGCGGACACGGGGTCGTCCGATGCGCGCGCAAATTTCATGCCGGAGGCGACCTGGTCGGAATACTTCTGCACGTCGCCCATCTTGTCTTCGAGGATTCCCGTGTAGTTTTTGAACATCATGCTCGTTGAAATGCGCATACAAACCTCCGTTTCCTGACGCGCCGGAAAACGCCGCTTTACGAAAGGCCGACCGTTCCGGTGCCGTTGATCAGCTTATCGAGCATCTCGTCGATGGTGGTGATGACCCTGGCGTTCGCGTTGTAGGCCTGCTGATATTTGATGATGTTGACGGCTTCGTCGTCGGTGGAGACACTCGAAACCGATTCGCGTTCGTTCTCGATGTTTTCCACGTTGGTCTGGCTCCAATCCGCCTTGGTGGAGGCGTTGCTCACGGCGCTGGCCAGATCCGTGGTGAAGGTATCGGCGTAGCTGCTGATCGAGCCGGCATACGTGGCGGACGATCTCGTATAGGAGACGGCGTTTGCGCTGTCCACCGAAACGGCCGTGAGGGTGCTGGTCTGCACGGTGCCCGTCTTGTTCTGCAGGGCGTTTACATAGCTCTGGAAATAGGCGCTGCTGCTCGTGCCCGTGTAGTTGCTCAGAAACAGGCTGGGGGCGCCGCTCCACCCGTCGCTGACGCGGATGGAGCTCGCCACCTTCATCAGGCCCGTGATCGTGGTGCCGGAGGTGACGGCGGTCATCGTGCCCGCGGAATCGCCCTGCGGCGAAACGGCCGTGATATTTCCGTTTGTGTCGGTATTGCCGGCGTAGGTGAGAAACAGCGTGCCGGAGGTGGGCATGGAAGAGGTGTCGAACGCCGCGCCGCCCGCGTTGTTGAAGGTGTTGTAAAGCCCCGACGCGAACGATTCGAGCTTCTGCATCATATAAACGAGGCCGACGCTGCCGCTCTTGCCGTCCGCAACGTCGTCGCTGCCGCTGCCGTCGCCGTCGATCACGTTGAGGTAGGCCTTCACGAGCCCACCCTGCACCTTTGCCACGCCGGTGGGCGTGGTGACGCCCGCGGTGCCGGTGACGTCCTTGCCGTTCACGTCCGTGGTGACGCCCTTCCATTCGAGCGCCGTGTAGCCCGTGGTCGTATCGGTATAGAGGGCGAATTTGTTGGCGTTGTTCTGCGAATCCACCAGATAATCGCCGCTGCCCGAAAGCTTTACGGAAACCATGCCGTTGCTCTGCTCGGTCGCGCTGATATCCACATAGCCCGAAAGCTGGTCGAGCAGGTTGTTCCGGGAATCGCGCAGGTCGCTTGCCTCCTGCCCGGTACCGCTCTCGTAGGCGGAAATCTGGGTGTTGAGCTGCTGGATGTTGGAAATGATCTGGTTGATGCCCCCGTCGTTGGCGCCGTTCGAGGTATCCCCCGTTCCGCCGCTTACGATGATGTTGAGATCTTGAATCGAGGAATTGAGCGTATTGCTCAGCTCTGTCGACTCGGTGCGGATGCTTTGGGTGAGCAGATCCGCGCCGCTTTCCACGGTTTGGGAAATCGAAGCGTCGGTAGGCGAATTTTCGTAGTTGGTGATGTTGCCGATAAGGCTGTCGAGCTGCCCGCTGAGGCCCGTCAGCTTATTTGTGGTAGCGGTGCTCCCGCTGATCTCCGTAAAGTAATCCTCCACCGAAGTCAGCTGGCTCGCCATGCCGTTATAGAGATTGTACTGCGCGTTCTGGGCGCGGTAGTTGACATCGAGGAAGCTGTTGCGGATCTGGTACACGCTCTTGATGGAAACGCCCTGCCCCACGGCGGCCGTTGTGGGCGCGATCTGATATTGGCCGGTATCGGCCGATTTGGCCACGGGGTCGAGCGCCTTGCGGGAATACCCCGTGGTGTTCGCGTTGGCGACGTTGTCGCTCGTCACATTCAGGCCGAGCTGGGCGGCTGTTAGCCCCGAGCGCGCCGTTTCGAGCATTCCTAATGTGTTTGGCATAAACGCGCGATCCTTTCCTGCGGCACCGCGGCGGGCGCCATGCTATACCCTGCGGTTGTAAAGCCCTGCGGCGCCGTCTTGCGCGGGGCTGCCGCTCCTGCCGTAAACCGGCACCGTGAACTGGGAGCGCAGCTTGCCGTACAGCTCCACGCGCGAGCGCGTCAGCTCCAGATTGTGAAGATTGCGCTCCCGCACGCGGGTGGCCAGTTCAAACAGCGCGCTCCGCTGCGCCTCCAGAAGAGGCCGGAACGCCTCCTGCGCCCGGCTTGCCACCGCGCGCATCGTAAGGCCCTCAAAGCCGTTTTGCCGGAGCAGCTCCAGCCGCACGGCTTCCTGCCCCTGCAGCTCCAGAGAAAGCGGCTGCTCGCGCTCGAGCAGCGCGCCGATCTCTTCCACCTTGCCGTGAGCCAGAAGGTCGGTTTTACGCTCGGCGCATTCCGCGAGCCCGCTCAGAAGTTCTTCTTCTTTTTTAAGCACCTGCGTCAGTTCCTGTTCCCAAATCATCGTCAAACCCTTTTATCCAGACGGCCGCCCACAATGCTGCGGGCGATCTCCGAAGCCGGCACGGAATATGTGCCGCCGCGAACCTGATCGCGCAGCTGTTCCAGGCGCGCGGCGCGGCCCGGCTCCGCGGCGGTAAGGCCCGCTTTCTGCGCAAGCGCGCGCGCCTGCGTCACATCCGAGCCCTGCTGCGAAATCTCCACGCGAACCGCATCCCCTGCTCCCGTTTCGGAGGGTTCGCCGGCGGATGCCGCTTTCGCCGCCGCGGCGTTTTTGCCGTACGCGGCGCCTGCCATCTGCGATTTATAAAGATCCTGGGGGCTTAAGCCATTGATGGTCATGTTTTCCCCGCTCCCCGTCTTTTCGTTTTCATCTTTCCGTTTTTCCGGCGGCGTTTCCCGGCGAAAAGCGCAGGGAAAACCGCTTCTATTTTATTATCGTCCGCGCGCGCGGAATCTTTAAGGCAATCTGCGGGACGTTCCCGCCTGCGGGACGTTCCCGCCCGCGCGCGGGATCACCGCCCGAGGTCGTTGGTCATGCTCTCCACGTCGTCGGCCGTGGTAACCGCCGAGGCGCTGAGCTGGAACCCGCGCTGCGTGGTGATGAGCCGCGCCATCTGCGCGCCCATATCCACGTTGGAGCTTTCGAGCACCCCGCTGCGCACCGCCGCGGCGGAGGCCGTTGCCGCGCCCGAAAGCGCGCCGGCGGCGTAATCGTTGTTTCCCACCGGGATAAGCCCCGCGCTGTTGGCGAAGGCGAACACGCCGGGCGCGGTTTTTCCCGTGGCGGGGGTTCCATCCGCGCCCAGCACCGCGTAGCCCTGCTGTGTGAGCAGGGCGCCGTCCGCTCCGCGGTGGAAGCTTCCGTCGCGCGTATAGAGGATGGTTCCGTCCGCGGCCCGCGCGGCGAAATAGCCGTCCCCGTCCACGGCGTAATCGGTGTTCGAATCCGTGTTCTGCAAAACGCCGGCGGCGGTATCCTCCTGCACGCCCAGCACGCCGCCGCCCGCGGAGGCGATGAGCGCCGCGGCGTTCGGCGTTGCGGGCTGCATCATGGAACTCCCGAGCAGCCCCTCGAAATCCGGGTTCTGGGTTTTGTACGCCGTGGTGTTCACGTTGGCCATGTTGTTGGCCAGCGTGTCCAGCGCCGTCTGATGTGCGTGCAGGCCGGCCGTGCCGCTGTAAAACGCTTCGATCATCGTGGAACCTCCCTTTCGCGCCGGGCCGGTTTTCCGGCCGGCCCGGCAAAGCCGAATGCGCGAACGTGCGCCGTTATTTGAGCGAGCCGAGCTGGACGGTTTTGTCGTAGGTGTCGTCCGAAATCTCGAACGCCTGCTGGCACCCCTGGAACGAGCGCGTGGCCGCCATCATGCCCGTCATGTTGCCCACAACGTCGGTGTTGGAATCCTCAACCCACCCCTGCCGGAGGACGCCGCCCGCCTGCACGGCGCCGGCGAGGCCGAAAAAGCCGTCGTCCCGGCGCGTTACGGAGCCCTTCGGCGCCGTATAGAGGGCGATTTTTCCCGCCGTTCCGGCCGCCGTAGTCACCGTACCGTCGCCCGCCACAGTGATCTTGTCCGTTCCCACATGCAAAGGCTGCCCGTTTTCGCCCAGCAGCCGTTCGCCGGTGGGCAGTGCGAGATAGCCTCCGGTATCCACCGAAAAATCGCCCGCGCGCGTGTATTTGGCGGCGCCGCCGGCGTCCTGCACGGCGAAAAAGCCCTCGCCGTCGATGGCAAAGTCGGTGGAGACGCCGGTCTGCTCATAGCTGCCCGCGGAAAAATCGGTGTTTTCGGCGGAAAGCCCCGTATAATCCGAAAGCGTGCCCACCTCGGGCGAGCCGTTTTCATCGATGCGCCGCACCAGCTCCTGCCCGAAATCCGAAAACGACAGGTCGCTGCTCTTGTAGCCCGGCGAATTGACGTTCGCGGCGTTGTTCGCGAGCACGTTGATGCGCCTGTACTGCGCCTCCATGCCCGACGCCGATGAAAAAATGCCTCTTACCACGGAAAACACTTCCCTTCGCTTCTCGCCCGCCCGGCGGTTCCTGCGGCATACCAAGCGCCGCGGCTTCAGGCTTTCCAATAGGCGCACAGCGCGCTCCGAAGGTCGCCCACCGCGCGCGTGTGCAGCTGCGACACGCGCGATTCGCTCACGCCCAGCACGGAGCTGATCTCCTTGAGCGTCAGCTCCTCGTAATAGTAGAGTGAAATGATCAGCCGCTCGCGCTCGGGCAGCGCGTCGATGGCGCGGGCCAGCATTTCCGTCAGTTCGCTTTCCTGAAGGCGCCCTTCCGGCGTTTCGCCCGTATCCGGCCCCAGAATCTCCGCCGAGGCCTCAAGGAGCATCTCCTCGAGCGAAACCATGCTCTGCCGGCCGCCCTCGCTCTGAATCTGCAAAAGCTCCTCCCGGGAAACGCCCAGAAACGCGGCCAGCTCCTCATCGGTGGGCTCGCGCCCGTGACGCGCGGCGAATTCGACCGCCGCGCGCTCCACCTCCTGCGAGCGCTTGCGCACCCCGCGGGGAATCCAGTCGTTGCGGCGCATGTAGTCGATCACTTCGCCCCGGATGCGGTAGGTGGCGAAGGTTTCGAACGCCACACCCTTGCCGGGGTCGTATTTTTCCACCGCTTTGATGAGGCCGATCATGCCGTAGCTCAGCAGGTCCTCGGCATCCACGTAATTCCCGCTCACCGAGGCCGCGCGCCGCGCGATGGATTTTACAAGCCCCGCGTAGGCGAGGACGATCTCGTTGCGGGTTTCCGCTCCCGGATTTTCGCGGTATTCTTCCCAGAGACGCGCGGATTCTTTTTCGCTGCAAACCGGCGGCATGTTCCCGCCCCCTTTCCGTCCTGCGCCGTGCGGCGCTATGCGGCTACGGCGCCCAGCGATTGCACGCGGATGTCGTTTTCGAGCTCGTTATACGAAATGACCCACAGCCCCGGCAGGCTCGCTTCCGTAAGCCGCCGGAAATACAGGCGCACGGCGGGCGAGGCGAGCACCACCGGCTGCACGCCGGCGCTGCTCAGCTTTTCCACCTGCCTGCGCGTGTTCTCGATAATGCCCTGCGCGGCGTCCGGGTCCAGGGCCAGGTAGGTACCGCGGTCGGAATTGCGCACGCTCGAGGTGATCTGTTTTTCCACCGCGGGGTCGAGGGTGAGCACCTTGAGCTCGCCGTCGGGCGCCACGCGGCGCGAGATGGTGCGGCGCAGACTCTGGCGCACGTATTCGGTGAGAACGTCCGGGTCCTTTACGCGCGGCGTGAAATCGCCCACCGTTTCGAGCACGGTGGTGAGATCCCGGATGGGGATATTCTCGCTGAGCAGATTCTGCAAAATCTTCTGCAGATCGCCCACCGCGAGCTTGCTCGGGATAACCTCGTCCACCAGGGAGGCGTTGCTTTTCTTGAGCACGTCGAGCATGGAGTTGACCTCGCGGCGCCCCAGAAGCTCCGGCGCGTGGGCGCGCACCACCTCCGAAAGGTGCGTCATCATCACGGCGGCCGGGTCGATAACGGTGTAGCCGTTGAGCTCGGCGTCCGCGCGCTTCTCGGGGGATATCCAGCGCGCCTTGAGGCCGAACGCCGGCTCCACGGTGTCGATGCCGTCCACCAGGAACTCGTCGCCCAGCGGGTTCATGATGAGCAGGCTGCCCACGAGCAGGCTGCCCTCGGCCACCTCCTCGCCGCGGATCTTGATGACGTAACGGTTGTTGGAAAGCTGGATGTTGTCGCGCATCCGCACGCTGGGGAGCACCACGCCCGTTTCCAGCGCGAACTGGCGGCGGAACATCACCACCTTGTCCACGAAAGTGCCGCCCTGGCTTTCCTCCACCAGCGGGATGAGGCTGTAGCCGAACTCCATCTCAATGGGCTCCACCTCGAGCATCGAATAGACGTTCTCGGGGTTGCGCAGACGGTCCAGCTCGCTGCCCGCGGCGAGCTTCTGCACGGCGGGGGACGCGGGTTTTTTCGTCTTTTTTTCGTCCCGCGCGGCGCGCCAGCCCAGCAGCAGGAACAGCGCGCCCAGAAGAAGCAGAATCGGCATGGGAAAGCCCGGAATCAGAAGCATCAGCAGCAGCACCACGCCCGTGGAAATCAGCACGGTGGATTGCGAAAAGAGCTGTTTGGTCAGCTCCGAGCTCACGCTGTCCTGCGAGGCGGCGCGCGTGACGATGATGCCCGTGGCCGTGGAGATGAGCAGCGCGGGGAGTTGGGCCATAAGCCCCTCGCCCACGGTGGCGATGGTGTAGGTGGTGAGCACGGTGTTGATATTTCCGCCCTTGAAGATTCCCACGAGGATGCCGCCCACGATATTGATGAGCATCACCACGATGGCAAGGATGGCGTCGCCCTTCACGAACTTGGAGGCACCGTCCATGGAACCGTAGAAATCGGCCTCGCGCTGGATATCGGTGCGGCGCTGCCGCGCCACCTCTTCGGTAATCAGCCCGGAGTTCAAATCGGCGTCGATGGCCATCTGCTTGCCGGGCATGGCGTCCAGGGTGAAGCGGGCGGCCACCTCGGCCACGCGTTCGGCGCCCTTGGTGATGACGAGGAACTGCGCCACCACGATGATGAGGAAGATGACGAGGCCGATGACGACGTTTTTATTCGGGATGACGAAGCTGCCGAAGGTTTTGATAACCTGCCCGGCGTATCCGTCGTTGCTGAGGATGAGGCGCGTGGCCTGAACTTCCAGCGAAAGGCGGAAAAGGGTGGTTACGAGCAGCAGCGAGGGAAAGATGGAAAACTGCAGCGTGCGCGTGATGGTGGTGGTGATGAGCAGGATGGTGAGCGCGAGCGAAAGGCTCAGCATGAACAGGAAGTCCATCGCCTGCGTGGGCAGGGGCAGAATGATGATGAGAATGATGCCCACTACGGCGATGGACACCGCGCTTCCCTTGAGCACGTTCATCAGGCCTTTCACGGCGCTTCACCTCCCTTTTTCTGTTTCCTGCCTCTTTTTCGTTCAGCTTCTGCCCGCCTGTTTGAGCCGGTAGATATAGGCGAGCACTTCGGCCACGGCCTTATAGAACTCCTCGGGAATCTCCTCGCCGACATCCACGGTTTTGTAGAGCGCCTGCGCGAGCGGTTTGTTTTCGATAACGTGCACGTGGCTTTCCTGCGCGATCTCCACGATTTTGAGCGCCACGTTGTTCTGGCCTTTCGCCACCACCATGGGGGCGCGCGTCTTGCCGCGCTCATATTTAAGGGCGATGGCGTAATGGGTCGGGTTTCGCACCACCACGTCGGCGGCGGGAACCGCCGCGAGCTGACGGCGGCGCGCCAGCTTCATCTGCTCGCCCTTGATGCGGCCTTTCGTTTCGGGGCTGCCCTCGAGCTGCCGGAACTCTTCTTTGATGTCTTCCTTGCTCATCTTGATGCGGCGCTCGTAATCCCACCACTGGAAGAGATAATCCGCCAGGCCGATCGCGAGGTAGGCCGCCGCGGTTTGGAAGCACATATCCAGAATAAAATTGGAGACCCATGCCACCGAGGTGGAGGCGGGAGAGGAATACAGCGTGAGGATGGCGGGCAGGCTGCCCCGGACGTCGATCCAGATGATCACGCCCAAAACCGTGATTTTGAGCATGGATTTGAGGACTTCCACCAGCCCTTTGAGGGAGAACACCTTTTTGATGCCGCTTATGGGGTTGAGCTGGGAGAACCGGGGTTTGATGTTGGAGGGGACGAACAGCAGCCGCGTCTGCGCCATCGTTCCCAGAATGCTTACGCCCACGTACACCAGAAAGAACGGCAGCAGCGCCGAACCCGCAAGGGCGAACACCGTGGTATACATCTGCGCCATGCCGCCGCCACCGCCCACGTCGGCGTCGAGGCGGCCCAGAAACCGCACCATGCCGTTTGCCATGTAGCCCAGGATGCCCGGGCCCGTTGCGCGGAGAACGCCGAAGATGCCCAGCAGCACCACGGCGCTGACGATATCCTGGCTTTGGACGACGTTGCCTTTCTTGCGTTCGTCCTTGCGCCGTTTGGGTGTGGCTTTTTCGGTTTTCTCGCCCGGCAACGCTCATCCCCCCTTTGCAGCCGTTTCGCAGGGCTCTGTCAGCCGCTCAGGAGTTTGATCCATTCGGCGGCCTTCTCCATGCCGAAGGTGATAAGCTTGCCGCACATATCGGTGAGCTGCCCCGCGGTGAGCGTGAGGAGCACGAGGCCCACCAGCGCGGTGAGGTGCATGCCGATGGAAAAGACGCTGATGGTGGGCACCGCGCGCATCAAAAGCCCCATGGCCACCTGGCAAACAACCTCCACGGCCAGCACCGGCAGCGCCATACGGAAGCCGAAATCGAAATAATCCCGGCCGAGCTGCGCCACGAACTGCAAAGCGCCCGCGCGCAGCTGCATGGTTCCGGGCGGGATCAGTTTGAAGGAATCGCTCAGAAACGAAACCAGCGCCAAATGCGCGTTGCCGGCAAAAAAGACGACCAGAACGACCAGATTGAAGAAATTCCCGAACAGGGGCATGTTGACGTTGGAATGCGCGTCGTACATCTGGGCCATCGTCAGGCCCATCTGCATATCGATAAGCTCGCCCGCCAGCTGCACCACGTAGATCACGAGGCCCAGCAGCACGCCCAGCCCTACGCCCACGATCAGCTCGCCCAGCCCCTCCGCAACGAGCTGCGGGGCGGAGCTTACGTCGGCCCGCGCGTTCAGCGTGGGCAGCACCACCAGGGTGCACAAAAGTCCGAGACCCGCCCGCAGCATCACGGGGATTTCTTCCCGGCCTAAAACGGGGTTAAACACGAACAGGCCGGTCATGCGCAGAAGGACAAGCAGAAACAGGCTCAGCGTGCCCCCCGAAAGGATCGGAACCGTTACGCTCATGCAGCCCCCTCATACCGAAAGCAATTCCATAAAAGATTGGCAGGAATCGTGTTCCGTCTTTTCGCCTCCCTCGGTTCGGCGAAACGCTTCGGAACGCCTCCATCTTTTCGGAAAATGCCGTAAACGCCGCCGTTTCGGCCGCGGCTACAGCTTTGCGATCTGGGCAAACGCTTCCCTCGTGAAATCCACGATCTGGGCGACCATCCAGTTGCCCGCCACCAGCAAAAACAGCACCACCGCCACAATCTTCGGCACAAAGGTCAGCGACTGCTCGTGAATCTGCGTAGCCGCCTGAAAAATGGAGATCACAATGCCCACCACCAGGCAGATGATGAGCACCGGCGCCGAAACCACCGTGGCTACGGTGAGCGCCCGGCTAATCAGGCTGGAAATCGAGGACGCGTCCATCCGGCTCCTCCTTTTTCTCCGCATCTCGCAGGCTGTATAACCCGCACGGCTACTTGAAGCTGTGCACCAGCGACTGGATGGTGAGGCCCCAGCCGTCCACCAGCACGAACAGCGCGATCTTGAGCGGCAGCGAGATCATCATGGGCGGCAGCATCATCATGCCCATGGACATCAGCGTCGAAGAAACGATGATGTCGATAATCAGAAACGGCAGGTAGAGAATGAACCCCATGAGAAAAGCCTTTTTCAGCTCGCTCATGATGAACGCGGGGATCAGCACATGCGTGGGGATCTGATCGAGTGTTTTGACGCTGCCGATCTTCGCCATATCGAGAAAAGCCCTCATGCTGGTGGTTTCGGTATTGCGGAACATGAACTCCCGCAGCGGCTTGAGGGCGTTGGCGGAGGCCTGCTGCACGGTGATCTGGTTGTTCACGAGCGGCTGGTAGGCCGTTTTGTTGATCTCGCTGATGGTGGGGGTCATGATGAACAGCGTGAGGAACAGCGCCACGCCCACGAGCACCTGGTTCGGCGGGGACTGCTGCAGCCCCATGGCGTTGCGCAGCAGCGAAAGCACAATGATGATGCGCGTGAACGACGTCATCATAATGAGGATGGAGGGCGCGAGCGACACCAGCGTGAGCAGCAGCAGGATCTGGAGGGAATTGGCCATTCCCGCGGGCGTCTGCGCGCCGCCCAGCGTAATGGTCACGCCGGGGTCGGCCGCGGCGGCGTGC
>JAEWAU010000017.1 GCA_023391535.1 Bacillota bacterium
AACTCAAAACGTTGTATTTCCCAAACACCCCCTTTTTTTACGTGTATGCGGGCAAATCGGCTCACACCAGGCCCGGAATTTCAACCTCGGTTTCCACGTCGGCGGCGTAATCCACGCCGGAAAGCCCGAAGCCGAACAGGCGGTAGAAGTCGCTCCAGTAGCCGTCCAGATCGGCGACGCGGGGCAGGGTATCGTCGCGGACAGCGCCCCACACACGGGCCACCGCGGCCTGCACGTCCGCGCGCAGCTCCAGATCGTCGAGCCGCAGGCGGCCTTCCTCATCCAGCACGGGGGCATCCTCGCCGCAGAGCTTTTCGGCGAGCAGGCGGCGCATCTGCTCGACGCAGCCCTCGTGGAGCCCGTTTTCCTTCATGATCTTGAACAGGATGGAGATGTAGAGCGGCACCACGGGAATGGCGGCGCTGGCCTGCGTGACCACGGCCTTGTTCACCGAAACGAAAGCGCGGCCCCCCAGCGGCGCAAGCTCTTCGGTAAGCGCTTTGGCCGTGCGCTCCACGTCTTTTTTGGCCATGCCGATGGTGCCGTCCTTGTAGATGGCGTGCGTAAGCTCCGGACCGATATAGGAATAAGCGAGGGTGGTGATACCCGGGGCGAGCGCGTCCGCTTCGCGCAGCGCGTCGATCCACAGTTTCCAGTCCTCACCGCCCATCACGCGCACGGTGCCTTCGATTTCCTCCTCCGTTGCGGGAGGAATCGTCACCTCGGCGAGCCGGCGGGTGGACATATCGATGGATTTGCTGGAAAACGCGGTTTCCACGGGCTTGAGCACGGAGGAATAGGTGGTTTCGCCCACCGTGCGCCGCGGCGCGGCCAGACTGTACACGACGAGGTCCACCTGGCCGAGATCGCTCTTGATGAGCTCCACCGTTTTGCGCTTGATTTCCGGCGAAAAGGCGTCGCCCATAATGCTCTTGGCGAAAAGCCCGTCGCGCCGGGCGAGCTCCTGAAAAGCGGCGGTGTTGTACCAGCCCGCCGTGGCCGTGCGCGCCTTGGAGGCGGGGCGCTCGAACGCGACGCCCACGGTATCCGCTCCGCCGCCGAACGCGGCGGCGATGCGCGTGGCGAGGCCGTAGCCGGTGGAAGAGCCGATGACGAGCACGCGCTTGGGGCCGTTAAACCTCGCGCGGGATTTGACGTATTCCACCTGCTCCTCCACGCTGCGGGCGCAGCCGGCGGGGTGGGCCGTGGTGCAGATAAACCCTCGGATTTTCGGCTCGACGATCATTTGGTTTCCATCCTTTCCCGTTCCCTTGTTTTTTCTCTTTTTATACGAACCGGGACGCGGTTCAGGGGCGCCGTGTCCCGTGCGTGGTGCGGTGCCGTGCCGCCGTAAAAAACGCCTGCGGCTTTATAAGTATAGCACGGCGTGCCGCCGCTCGGCAATCCCCCGCCGCGCACGGGCCATAAGAGGACAGCGCCGGGCATATACTGTACCGGCAGACGCGGCATGGATGGCAGAACGGCGCGTTTTGCAAAAAGCCGCGGACGTGTGTTCTAACAGGCGGCGGCGCAAAGCGCGCGTGGGGTGGATTATGAGATTCCGCTCTCGGTTTGGCAGACGGAGGTTTGGGAAGAAGCAGGTGTTCGGCGCGCTCCTCGCCGCGGCGGGCATTTTGCTGCTGGGGCTGTACCTGTTCAACGTGCGCATGCTGCCCGTAATCCGGGCCATGGCGCTGAGCAACGCGCGCAACATGGCCACGGCGGCTATCAACGACGCGGCTGGCCGCGTGCTGCAGCGCCAAAAAGTGGATTACGCCAAGCTGATGACGCTCGAAAAGGATTCCGGCGGCAACATCGTGGCTGTGGAGGCCAACACCACCGAGATCAACCTGCTCAAATATGAGATCACGAACGAAGCGCTCGGGGAGATCAAGGGCATCGACACGTCGGACCTTGGCATCCCCGTAGGGACGATTATCGGCGGGCAGCTGTTCACCGGGCTGGGGCCGCGTATCCGCGTGCGCATCGAGCCGGTGGGCAACGTGCGCTCCGAATTCATCAACACGTTTTCCGCGGCGGGCATCAACCAGACGAGGCAGGAAATCTCGCTCGACGTGGACGCCCAGATCGCCGTGATCGTTTCGAGCTTTACGTTCAACACCGACGTGCAGAGCAATTTCGTCATCGCCGATATCGTCATCGTGGGCGGCGTACCGGGCACCTATTTTCAATCCGGCGGCAGCGGTTCCGATTCCTCCGCGGACAGCGCGTACCTGTACGGCGCGCAGGCGGGCGCTTCGGGTTCCTCGGGTTCTTCGGGCGCGGCGGCGAAAAGCGCATCCTCCGCGGCGGGCGCGTCGTCAAAATAATGCGGTGCCGGCGTGTACGCAGGCGGAAAAATCTGATATAATAAAAGGTGAATTTGCGTGCGCCGGTTCCGTTTTAAACGGGGAAAACGCCCGAAAGGGATGCGGAAGCGCATCTCGCGGCCGCGCGGAAAAGTTCAAAACCGCATGCGCCGCCCCGCCGGAGCGGCCCCCGGCGCAAGGAGACGGAAATAAATGGAACAAAACGAGGAGGAGCGCCGCGCCCGGGAACTGCGCGACGCGCTCCATTACCACAATTACCGATACTACGTCCTGGACGCCCCCGAGATTCCGGATTACGAATACGACCGGATGCTGCGCGAGCTGGAAGAGCTGGAGGCGGCCCGCCCGGAGCTCGTAACGCCCGATTCCCCCACGCAGCGCGTGGGCGGCGCGGCTTCCGGGCAGTTTGCGCCCGTGCGCCACGCCGTGCCGATGGAAAGCCTGCAGGATGTCTTTTCGCCCGAGGAGGTGCGCGCGTTCGACGCGCGCGTGCGCGAAGCGGAGCCGGAGGCGGTCTTCTCGGTGGAACCGAAGATCGACGGGCTTTCGGTTTCGCTCGAATATGAGAACGGCGTGTTCGTGCGCGGCTCCACGCGGGGCGACGGCGTTACGGGCGAGGATGTGACGGCGAACCTGCGCACGGTGCGCTCCATTCCGCTGAAGCTGACACGCCCGCTGCCGCTTCTGGAAGTGCGCGGCGAGGTGCACATGCCCCACGCGCAGTTTTTTAAACTGGTGGAGCAGCAGGAGCTCCACGACGAAAAGCCGTTCCAGAACTGCCGCAACGCCGCCGCCGGTTCGCTGCGCCAGAAGGACCCGCACGCCACGGCCTCCCGCGGGCTCGATATTTTCGTGTTCAACATCCAGCGCATCGAAGGGGAGACGGTGGAATCCCACATGGCCGGGCACGAGCTGCTCCGGGAGTTGGGGTTCAAGGTCATCGGCTACAAAAGCTGCAAAACCATCGGCGAAACGCTCGCGGAGATCGCGCGCATCGGGGAATCCCGCGGTGCGCTCGGCTACGATATCGACGGCGTGGTGGTGAAGGCCGATTCGCTCGCGCTGCGCGAAAGGCTCGGCAGCACGGCGAAATTTCCGCGCTGGGCCGTGGCGTATAAATTCCCGCCCGAAGAGAAGGAAACCGAGCTTCTGGGTGTGGATGTGAACGTGGGCCGCACGGGCGTGCTCACGCCCACGGCGGTGCTCGCGTCCGTAAAGCTTGCCGGCACCACCGTTTCGCGCGCCACGCTCCACAATCAGGATAACATCGACCGGCTCGGCGCGGCGGTGGGGGATACGGTGCGCGTGCGCAAGGCCGGGGACATCATCCCCGAGATCGTGGCGGTGGCGCGGCACGGCGGCGGGGAGCCCTACCGGATGCCGCAGACCTGCCCCTCGTGCGGGGAACCGGTGTTCCGGCAGGAGGACGAGGCCGCGCTGCGCTGCCAGAACCCCGAATGCCCCGCGCAGCTTTTGCGCCGTCTCATCCACTTTTCTTCACGCGACGCCATGGATATCGACGGCCTCGGCCCGGCGGTGCTTTCGGCGCTCGTCGCAAACGGGCTGGTATCCTCCCCGGCCGACCTTTACGGCCTTACGGAAGAGCAGCTCGCGCAGCTCGACCGCATGGGTGAAAAATCGGCCGCGAACCTGGCGAACGCCATCGCCGCCTCCCGGGAGGCGGGCCTTGCGCGGCTGCTGTTCGCGCTGGGCGTGCGCAACGTGGGGCAGAAGGCGGCCCGGCTCATCGCCGGGCGGTTCCAGACGGCGCAGCGCCTGTTCTCGGCAACGGAAGAGGAGCTCTGCGGCATCGACGAGATCGGCGAGATCATCGCCCGGAGCGTGTGCGCGTTCTTCGCGCTGCCGGGCACGCGGCACCTGCTACGCCGGCTGGAGGAGGCGGGCGTCAAGCTCACCGAGGACGCCCCCGCGCAAACGCAGACGCGCTTTTCCGGCATGACCTTCGTGCTCACGGGCACGCTGCCCACGCTCGCGCGCGCGGAAGCCTCCCGGCTCATCGAGGAGCAGGGCGGGCGGGTAACCGGCAGCGTTTCCAAAAAGACGACGTGGGTGCTCGCGGGGGAGGACGCCGGAAGCAAGCTCGACAAGGCACAGCGGCTGGGCGTGCCCGTCCTCGACGAGGCGCGCTTCCGGGAAATGCTCGGCGGCTGAGCGGCGTTTCATATTTTTGTTTGAAAATCGGACAGGCCCGCGGGGCCTGAGAATCGCCTTTTAAGAGAAAGGATGGTCCATTATGGAAAAAGCGGGAACCCCCGAGATCGACATCCGCCATATCGCGCGGCTCGCGCGGCTGCATGTGGAGGACGCGGAGATCCCGGTTCTGGAAAAGGAGATGGGCAGCATCGTCCGTATGGTGGAGGACCTGCCCGTGTTCACGGATACCTCTCTGCCGCTCGACGAAAACGACGCCATGCCCCTGCGGCGCGACGAGGAGGGCGCGTCCTCCCCGCGCGAAGAGATTCTGGAAAACGCTCCGCAGACGGAAGCGGGCTGCGTCGTGGTGCCCAAGGTCGTGGAGGAGTGATTTTTCCTCTGTTTTGGACTTCTCACATCTACAGCATTTTCAGAAAATATGGATCTGTTCCAAAGTGTTTCGCTTAAACCAGGAGAGGCGGACAGACGAAACACAGCATCCATCGATATTTTATGAAATTGCTCTATCTTCTCATCTGGAGGTTTGTATGGAGCTGTATGAATACACCGCCGCGGAGCTGGGCGGAATGCTGCGCGCCAAAAAGTGCAGCGCGGCGGAGCTGGCAAGCTCGGTTTTCGCGCGCATCGACCAAACGGAAGGCAGGGTGGGCGCTTACCTGACGCCGACGCGTGAGCGTGCGCTCGCGCAGGCAGCGGAAACGGATAAGGCCCTCGCGGCGGGCGAAGACCTGCCGCCGCTCGCGGGCATCCCCGTGGCGGTGAAGGACAATATCTGCATCAAGGGCGTAAAAACCACCTGCGCTTCGCACATTCTCGAGAACTTCGCGGCGCCCTACGACGCCGCGGTTTCGGAAAAGCTCGCGCAGGCGGGCTGCGTGGTGACGGGCAAGGCCAACATGGACGAATTCGCCATGGGCTCCTCGTGCGAAACCTCGTATTTCCAGAAAACGCACAACCCCCGGGGGCTCGACCGCGTTCCGGGCGGTTCTTCGGGCGGCAGCGCCGCCGCGGTGGCTTCCGGCGAGGCCGTGCTGGCGCTCGGTTCCGATACCGGCGGCTCCATCCGGCAGCCGTCGTCGCTATGCGGCGTGGTGGGGCTCAAGCCCACCTACGGCGCCGTTTCGCGGTTCGGCCTCGTTGCGTTCGCCTCGTCGCTCGACCAGATCGGCCCCTTCGGGCGCTGCGTGAAGGACGCCGCGCTGCTCTTCGACGCCATCCGCGGGTACGACCGCCGCGATGCCACGAGCTCTTCGCGCGAGCTACCGCCGGTTGCGCCGGGCCTTACGGGAAACGTGAAGGGCCTGAAGATCGGCATCCCCTCCGAATACTTTGGCCTGGGCGTGGAAAAAGAAGTGCATGAAAAGGTGATGGCCGCCGCCCACGCGCTGGAAGGCCTGGGCGCTGAGCTTGCCGAAATCTCGCTGCCCAGCACCCAGTACGCGCTGCCGGCCTACTACATCATCGCCTGCGCCGAGGCTTCGAGCAACCTTGCGCGGTTCGACGGCGTCAAGTACGGCTACCGCACGCCGCATTACAAGGACCTGCTCGATCTCTACGAGCGCTCGCGCAGCGAGGGCTTCGGCGCGGAGGTCAAGCGCCGCATCCTGCTGGGCACGTTCGTGCTCTCCTCGGGTTATTACGACGCGTATTACAAGCGCGCCAAGCTCACGCAGCTTCGCATCGCCTCCGAATTCGCGCAGGCGTTTTCGGCGTGCGACCTGGTGCTCACGCCCACCTCGCCCGTTACGGCGTTCCCGTTCGGCGCGCGCACGGGCGACCCGCTCCAGATGTACGCCGCGGATATCTGCACTGTGCCCGTCAACATCGCGGGGCTGCCGGCCGTTTCGCTCCCCTGCGGCGCCGACGCGCAGGGCCTCCCCGTGGGCTGCCAGCTCATCGGCCCGAAGTTCGGGGAAGCCGCCCTTCTGAACGTCGCGTACGCATGCGAGCAGGCCCTGGGCGGGCCGCTCCCCGTGGCAAAGCTGTAAGCGCGCGGGAAGCTTGCAGGGCGCTTTTGAAATTCACCCGCCGAAAGGATGTTCCAAGCGATGCAATACGAAACCGTAGTGGGGCTTGAGATCCACGCGGAACTCAACACCGCCACCAAAATATACTGTTCCTGCCGCAACGTGTTCGGCGCCGAGGTCAACACCGTCTGCTGCCCCATCTGCACCGGAATGCCCGGCACGCTGCCCACCCTCAACGAAAAAGTGGTGGAAAAGGCGGTGCGCATGGGCACCGCGCTGCACTGCTCCATCAACCGCGTGAGCAAGCAGGACCGCAAGAACTATTTTTATCCCGATCTTCCGAAAGCCTACCAGATTTCGCAGTTCGATGTTCCGCTGTGCGAGCACGGCTATGTGGACGTGCTGGTGAACGGGAAGATCAAGCGCATCGGCGTCACGCGCATCCATATCGAGGAGGACGCCGGCAAGCTGCTGCACGGCGACAGCTTTTCCGGCACGCTCGTGGATTTCAACCGCTGCGGCGTACCGCTCATCGAAATCGTCTCGGAGCCGGATATGCGCGGCCCCGAGGAGGCCAAGGCCTATCTCGAAACGGTGCGCTCCATTCTCAAGGCGCTGGACGTTTCCGACTGCAAGATGCAGGAAGGCTCCATCCGCTGCGACGTGAACGTTTCCGTGCGCCCCATGGGCAGCGAAAAGTTCGGCACGCGCTGCGAGATGAAGAACGTCAACTCCTTCAACGGCGCCTTTCACGCCATCGAGTACGAAACAAAGCGCCAGATCGGGGTGCTCGAAAGCGGCGGCACCGTGGAGCAGGAAACGCGCCGGTGGGACGACCCCAAGGGCATGAGCTTCCCCATGCGCAGCAAAGAGGACGCGCAGGATTACCGCTATTTCCCGGAACCGGATCTGCGCACGCTGGTGCTGCCGGAAGGGTATGCGGAAAAAATACGGGCGTCCCTGCCGGAGCTGCCCAACCGCCGCCAGTTCCGCTATATGGAGGATTACGCGCTGCCGGAGTTCGACGCGAATCTGCTCGCGCTCGACGAGGACAAGGCCGCGTTCTTCGAGCGGTGCGTGGCTATAGGCAAGGCGAAGCCCAAAACCATTTCGAACTGGCTCACCGGCGACGTGACGCGTCTTCTCAACGAACGGGAGCAGACGCTGCCGGAATCGAAGCTCACGCCGGAATCGCTTTCGGAGCTGGCCGCGCTCATCGAAAAGGGGACCGTCTCCAACACCGCGGGCAAAACCGTGCTGGAGGAGCTGTTCGTCTCCGGCGGCAGCGCGGGGAAAATCGTGGCGCAAAAGGGCCTCGCGCAGGTGAGCGACGCTTCCGCGCTCGAGGAGACCGTGCGGCAGGTTATCGCGGCAAACGAAAAGTCCGTGGCCGATTACAAGGGCGGCAAGAGTAACGCTTTGGGCTTTTTGGTGGGGCAATGCATGCGCGCTTCAAAAGGCAAGGGCAACCCGCAGACGCTGCGCGAACTGCTCCAAAAGCAGCTCGACGCGTAATCCCGCCCGCAAAGCGCCACTAGAACGAGCGCAGGACGCCGTTTTCGGGCTTTTGCAGCAGGCGGAGCTTTTCCAGAATACGCACGGCTTTTTTGCCGCCAGGCAACAGCGCGAAATCGCCGCGCTCCACCGTGCCGGAGGAAAACAGCACGAGCACGTAGCAGAAAAGCCCCGCGGCAAGCGCAACCAAACCGCCGTTTAAGGCGCCGCATACCGGCACGAGCAGCGCGCTGAGCGCGCCGGCCACCACGCCGAGCACGGCGGCGGGGAGCAGCGGGCGGAGGAACAGCCGCCCGTAGCGCAGGCGCAGCCCGGCTTTGCGGATTTCCGCAAGGTTGAGCACCATGGTGACGAAATAGCACAGGAATAGTCCCGCCGGCACGCCGTAAATGCCCACCTGCGGCAAGCCAACGAGCACCCAGTTCGATGCAAGGCACACGATGCCGCCTACGATCATGGAGCGCGAGGGGGCGATGAGCTTATCCACCGCCTGCAGCACGGTGGCCGTGAGCACCGAGAGCGAAAGCACGATGGCCGCCGGCGTCATCAGCATGAGCAGCGGGCCGGCGAGCGCGGCGTCGCGCGGCTGGCCGAAATACAGCACGCGGACGATGGGGCCCGAAAGCGAAGCGAACACGGCCGCCGCGGCCGAAGTGACCATCATGCCGACGCGCAGCGCCGCTTCCGAGATGTGGACAACGCGCGCGTCGTTTTTGCAGGCGTGGGCGAACGAAAGCACGGGAAACACGCTGGTGGTAATGGCGAACACGATGGTGACGGGCAGACCGAAGATGGTGAAAGCCATGTTGAACGCGCCGTAAAGCGTGTTCGACTGCTGCTCGGTGTAGCCGATGCTCTGGAGGCGCCGCAGCACGACGCCGTTGTCGCACACGTTGATGAGGCTGATGATGATGCTGGAAACGCCGATGGGGATGGAAGTGGCGAGCAGGGTGCGGTAAATTCCGCGGGAGCGCCGCGGAATGGGCTTCGGCGCGCCGCGTTTCTCGCGCCGCCGCATCTTGACGCGGTGCATGAGCGCGAGCGACGAGGTGGAGGAAAATTCCCCGATGGTGATGCCGGCGATGGCGCCCGCCGAGGCGATCTCGATGCCGTACCCCTGCGCCTTTAAAAACCAGGAAAGCGAGAGCCCGCACACAAGGCGAACCACCGCCTCGATGATCTGCGAGGCGGTGGTGGGCAGCATGTCGTTGGTGCCCTGATAGTAACCGCGGTAGGCGCACATGAGCGAGACGAACAGCACCGAGGGAGCGAGGACGAGAATGCAGAGCGCGGAGCGCGTGTTGCCGATCAGCCCCGCGTAGAACCGGGAGCCGATGAGCATCGCCGCCGTAAAGAACAGCCCGAGGCCCCAGAACAGCCTGCGCGTGCTCGAGAGGATGCGCAGAGCCTCATCGCCGCGGCCGCGCGCGCAGTTTGAAGCCACAAGTTTGGAGATGGCGAGCGTGTAGCCCGAGGTGGAAAGGACGAGGAAAATGTCGTAGACGGTGAAAGCGGAGTTGTAAAGCCCCATGCCGTCCGCACCGATGATATTGGCGAGCGGCAGCTTGAACAGCGCGCCGATGATCTTCACGACCAGGTTCCCCGCAATCAGGATCATCGTGCCCTTTACCACGCCGCTGCTTTTGGCCTTCGCCATCTCCCCGCCCCCTTCCTCCGCGCCCGCCGGCAGGCCGTGCCGCGGGATTTTGCCTTCTATTTATCTTCGGCAGAGACTTTTGTTCCGGATTTTATAAGAGGATTTCACTAGAAGGTTCGTATAACCTGCCTCGGGAGCGGAAATCCGTTTGGAAAGAAAATGGTCATAGGTAAACCTATTCGCCGTTCCCCGGCAACATGACAGACAGCGCCTTCGGGGCAGGCGCTTCAGAAAGGATCGTGTTTTTATGGAAAGCAGTATGTACGGCGGCGCTGCGGCGGCGCGGGAAGAGGAGCTTCCGCATCCCTTCAGCATGTTGATGGATTTTTATGAGCTGACGATGTCCAACGGCTATCTGCTCAGCGGGTTCGGAGAGAAAACCGCCTATTTCGACCTGTTTTTCCGCCGCGTGCCCGACGACGGCGGCTTTGCCATCATGGCGGGGCTGGAGCAGGCGGTCCACTACCTCTCGGGGCTGCATTTCGACGACAGGGATATCGCTTACTTGAAGAACAAGGGCATTTTTTCGCAGGAATTTCTCGATTACCTGCGGAATTTCCGCTTCCGCTGCGATGTATGGGCCGTGCCGGAAGGGACGCCCATCTTTCCCTACGAGCCGCTGATGACGGTGCGCGGGCCGGTGATGCAGGCGCAGATGCTCGAAACCATGCTGCTGCTCTCCATCAACCACCAGAGCCTGATCGCCACCAAGTCGAACCGCATCGTGCGCGCCGCGCAGGGCCGGCCGGTGATGGAATTCGGCTCCCGCCGCGCGCAGGGCAGCGACGGCGCCCTGCTGGGCGCGCGCGCGGCCTACATCGGCGGGTGCGCGGGCACGGCCTGCGCCATGGCCGACCGCGATTACGGCGTGCCTGCGCTGGGCACCATGGCCCACAGCTGGGTGCAGATGTTCCCCACGGAGCTGGATTCCTTCAAGCGCTACGCGGAGCTGTACCCCGGCAACTGCGTGCTGCTGGTGGATACGTACAACGTGCTCAAATCGGGCGTGCCCAACGCCATCCGCGCGTTTAACGAGGTGCTGGCGCCCAAGGGCATCCGCCCGGCGGGCGTGCGCATCGACAGCGGCGATATCGCCTACCTTTCCCGCCGCACGCGCGCGATGCTCGACGCGGCGGGCTATCCGGACTGCGGCATCGTCATTTCGAACGCCCTGGACGAGTATCTGATCCGCGACCTGCTGGTGCAGGGCGCCTGCATCAACTCCTTCGGCGTGGGCGAGCGGCTCATCACATCCCGCTCGGAACCGGTGTTCGGCGGCGTGTATAAGCTCGCGGCGGTGGAAGAGGACGGAAAGATCACGCCCAAAATCAAACTGAGCGAGAACATCGAAAAGATTACGAACCCCGGGTTCAAGACGCTCTGGCGCCTGTACGACAACGAAAACCGCAAGGCCATTGCCGACGTGATCACACTGGCGGACGAAACCGTCGACGACACACGCCCCTACGAGATCTTCGACCCCGACCACACCTGGAAGCGCAAAACGCTGACAAACTTCACCGCGCGCCGCCTGCAGGAGCGCATTTTCAAGGACGGCCGCTGCGTGTATCCTCTGCCCACGCTCGAGCAGGTGCGGACTTACTGCGCCGACGAAATCGGCGGCCTGTGGGACGAGGTTACGCGCTTTGAGAATCCGCACCGCTACTACGTGGATCTCTCGCGCCCGCTGTGGGAGCTCAAGCACCGGTTGCTCGAACAGTATCAGTAAATCTTCGGGTTCCCGCGGTTTCCCCGCATTGCTTTTCGGGGCCGGGTGTGGTATAGTATTCTACATACGGGTGTTCGGCGAAACAGCATATCAAATCCGCTTCAAAGCCTTTGTTTACGGCTTTGGAGCGGATTTTGTCAATGCGGAAACGAGCAAATCCGCGCCGCGCTCCCGCGGCCCGCGGGCGGCGGATATCAATTGACAGGTAAGAGATGTGATGATGTGGGGCAACAGAGATTCCGGCGGCTCCGTCTGCGCGCGGCGCGGCTGCAGCCTTTTTCCCGGAGCGGGCGGAAAAACGCCGCGCTCGCGGCGGACACGTTCCTGACCCGGTACTTTTCCGGGCAGACGATGGATTACCATGCGGTGATTTCCATTTTGATTCCGATTCTGGTGGATCAGAGCTTTATCGTGCTGATGAGCCTGGTCAACACCGCGATGATCAGCTCCTCCGGCGTGGCGGCGGTGAGCGCCGTCAATATGGTGGATTCGCTCAATATTTTTCTGGTAAACGTATTCGTCGCGGTATCCACGGGCGGCACCGTGGTGGTGGCGCAGTTCAAGGGCAGCGATAACCCCGCCCAGGTGGAGCGCGCGGCCGCGAGCTCCGTTTCGGCCGTGTTCTTCATCGCCTTATGCGTCGGCGGCATGGTGATGCTCCTGCACGGGCCGCTGCTGGGGCTTTTGTTCGGCGGCGCGCAGGCGGACGTGATGCACAACGCGCGCGTGTACATCATCGGCAGCGGCGCATCCTACTGCGGCATCGCGCTGGAGGAAGCCGTGTGCGGCGTTATGCGCGGAATCGGTGAAACGCGCTCCTCGCTGATGCTGTCGTTCATCATGAACGCCACCTACATGCTCCTCAATTTTCTGTTCATCGGCGCGCTGCACATGGGCATTTACGGCATGGTATCCGCGCTCAACATCGCGCGGTATTTCGGGGCTTTTTGCGCGCTCGTCTACCTGCTGCGTCTCAACCCGTTTCTTTCGGTGCGCGTGCGCGACCTTCTGCACATCAACTTCTCCATGCTCAAAAAGATTTTTTTCATCGGGATACCGTTCGCCGCCGAGCAGATGTTTTTTAACGGCGGCAAGATCCTGACGCAGACCTTCATCGTGCGGCTGGGCACCTACGCGCTTGCCGCGAACGCCATCAGCGGCTCCGTTTTCGGGCTCGATCAGATCGTGGGCAACTCGCTGTGCCTGCTCACGGTTACGGTGGTGGGGCAGTGCATCGGCGCGCACAATGTGGCGGACGCGCGCAAGTTCATACGGTCCTTCCTGCTCGCGGCTTCGGCTTCCGCTCTCGTAAGCGGCCTTATCCTGTGGCCGCTGTTCAACCCGATCGTGAGCCTGTTCCATCCGCCCGCGCAGATCGTGCCCGAAATTTTCCGCATCGTGATGGTTTCCATGGTGGCGCAGGTGGTGCTGTGGCCCATATCGTTCCTCACGCCCTCGGCGCTGCGCGCGGCGGGCGACGCCACCTACACCTCCGTGATGGCCATGCTCTCCATGTGGCTGTTCCGCGTGGTGCTCGGCTATATTCTGGGCGTGGTGCTGCCCTTCGGGGTGTTCGGCGTATGGCTTGCCATGGATTGCGAATGGGGCGTCCGCGGCCTGATCTTCATGCTGCGCCTGCGCGGGGAAAAGTGGCACCGCCACAATCTGGTGGGCTGAGCCGCGCGGCTCAGCGCAGACGCCCTTTGCGGCGCAGCGCGAAATACAAACCGGCGAGCAGGGCAAACAGCGCGAGGCTGCCTACGAGGCCGGAGGCCTGCCCCGGGTAGCACGGCGAGGTTGCGAGCACGCCGGCGAGCAGCGCAAGCTCGAGCACGCCGGTAAAAGGGTAGCCCGGCGCCCGGAATTTGAGCCGTTCCGGGTGTTCGCGCAGTGTTTTCCTGCGGTAGAACAGATGAGTGAACGAAATGGTCATCCAGTTCAGAATGGCCAGAAAGCCGCTTGCCGAGGCAAGAATGACAAACACCGATTGCGGCAGCAGGTAGGAAAGCACGGCGGCCAGCGCGAGGGCGGCGCGGCTCAGAAGCAGCGCCGGTACGGGCGTTCCGTTTTTGCTTTCGCGCCCGAAGAGGGCCGGAGCCTGATTGTCGCGGCTGAGCGAGGCCAGCATGCGCGAGGAGCTGTACATGGAGGAGTTAAGCCCCGAAAGCGACGCCGTGAGTACGATGAAATTGAGCGCTCCGCCCGAAAACGGGATGCCCAAGAGCCCTAAAAGCTGCACGAAGGGGCTTGCGGAAGGGGAATAGACGTTCCACGGCGCCAGCGTAACCAGCAGCGCGGCGGAAAGCGTGAACGCCGTAATCACCGTGCCGATGATGGCTGCGATGGCGGGCGGCGCGCTTTTGGCCGGATTTTCGGTATCGGCGAGAGCCATACCGATGATGCCGGTGCCGGTGAACGAGAACATCACCATTACAAGCGAGGCGAAAAAGCCCGCCGCGCCTTTGGGGAACAGGGCGTGCAGCGAGGAAAACGGGTTTTGCGGGCGGGCGCCCGCCGACGCAGCGCCCGTGGGCGTTGCGCCCAGATGCACGGCGCCCGTGAGCACCAGCAGCCCGAACAGCAGAAAAACGGCCAGCGCCGCCACCTTCACGGAGGAAAGCGCGCCTTCCGCGCGGCTGAGGCCGCGCAGATCGCAGAGGTTGATCACGGTCATCAGCGCGGAATAAAAGACGCAGAACGCCCACAGGGGAACGTGAGGCAGCCACCAGCGCGAAAAGATGGCGGCCGCCGAAACCTCGCCCGCCATGCCGAGCACGCCGCTGAGCCAGAACAGCCAGCCGTTCACAAACCCGATCCACGGGCCGAAAATCTCGGAAGCGTGCACGCGGAACGCGCCGGGCGCGGGATTGACCACGCACATTTCCGTGATGAACGTCACCTCCAGCGCCATGAGCACCCCGCCGAGCAGATAGGCGAGCACGGCGGAAGGCCCCGCCACCGAAATGACGGTGGAGCTCCCGAGAAAAATGCCCGAGCCGATGATGTTGCCGAGCGCCATGATTACGAGTTGCCGTCCGCGGAACCGTTCCTTCACAAAAAGCCCTCCGAATTCCAAAACGCGATGGTAACAGCATTTCCAGAACCAATAGACATAGTCCGGGGTGTTTCGCCGAACCAAAGAAGCCGGACAGACGAAAAACGACTTTTCCCAATCTTTATTTATTGGAATTGATATAGGTAGCATCTCCGGAGAAGGCTGTATTTACGCGAACAGCGTATGCGTATACGCGGAGGTATCGCCATGAAAATCTGGAAACGACACGAATGGAAGCCTGCCCCGCAGGGCCTTGCGGCCCGCGCGGAGGCCGCGCTGCCCCGAAAGATCCGCGGCACGGGCGCCGTGCTCGACGCCGTGCCCGTGGAGGCGCTGCTGCGCCTGCAGGACGCGCAGTGGCGCGACGGCATGGAGCGCATGACCTGCCGCCCGCTGCGCCGGCGCCCGGAACGTGAAAACGCGGCGTTTTTCCGTACGCTGCTGGAAAATCCGGCCTGCCTTATCTGCGGCATCTTTCTCGACGCGCCCGCGCCGGTGGGCAAGATCACGGCTTCGGACTACAATGCGCGCAACGAAAGCGCGGAGCTCGGCTATTTCCTGCTGCCGGAATACCGGGGCCGGGGCCTGATGCGCGCCGCGCTCTCCGAGTTTTGCGGCCTGCTGTTCGGGCCGCTCGGCGTTCGCAAGGTATACGCGCAGACGGGGGCGTTCAACGCCCCGTCCATCCGCCTGCTGGAAAGCCTCGGCTTTCACCGCGACGGCCTGCTCCGCGAGCACCATGAGATGGGCGGAAAATATTACGACGACCTGATTTTCAGCCTGCTGGCGCGCGAATACGCGCCGCGGGAGGAGAACCCGGGGCAATAATACAAAATGACAAACGGGCGGGCGCCGAACGAACCGGATTCGTTC
>JAEWAU010000034.1 GCA_023391535.1 Bacillota bacterium
GCCGTCCCTTTCGGGAGGGCTGCTCCGCTATTCTGATTGATCTTACTACAACGGCCGGGTCGGAATCCGTTTTTGGAAACACTTACACACGGAACCGTGCAATCTACTTTTTATAATATTCATATCATACAGAAAAAGCCCCGGATTGTCAAGCGAAAACCCGAAATCCCGTGAACGCCGGGGAAAACACGCGGTATGCCGGAGCGGACGGGGGCGGGCCCGCCCAGCCGGCCTTTGACAAACGCCCGCTTCTGCGGTATGATTTTTCAACATTGCCCCAAAATGGGAACGGGTTCGGTTCGGGTATGGCAGAGGAGGCAGAGATGAACGATCTGGAACGGAAGCGGGAAGAGGCCTATCTTGCGGGCGCGGTCGGCTGCATCGACGCGGAGCGCGGCGAGATCGACGAAAGGCTGCGGGCGGGCGTGGAGGCCGCGGACGCGCAATCCTCGGAGTTCATCACGCAGCAATTTCTGAGGCGGCTGAAAGTCCTCATCCTCATCAAGGATAAGCCGTATTTTGCACGCGTGGATTTTAAGCCGCAAAACGAGGCGGCCGAGCGCCTTTATTTAGGAAAAACCAGCGTTGTGAACGAGAAGGGCGGCAGCGTCGTTGTGGATTGGCGGGCGCCCATTTCCACGCTGTATTACGAGGGGCGCGTGGGGCGGGCCGCCTACACCTGCCCGGACGGAACCGTGGAAGGGGGGATCACGCTCAAACGGCAGTTTGAGATTGAGGATCGCCGGCTGCTCGGCTACAACGACATCGATATCACCTTCGACGAAGAGCTCCTCAAGCCCTATCTTTCCGTAAGCTCCAACACGCGGCTCAAAAACATCATCGCCACGATTCAGGCCGAACAGAACCGGATCATCCGCGCGGGGCTGCTGAAGCCCCTGATCGTGCAGGGGGTTGCGGGCAGCGGTAAAACCACGGTCGCCCTGCACCGCATCGCCTACCTGATTTACGCGGCGAACATTCCGCCCGAGCAGTTTCTCATCATCGCGCCCAATGCCCTTTTCCTTGATTACATCTCCGGCGTGCTGCCGGATCTCGGCGTGGAAAACGTCAACCAAAAGACCTACGACGCGTTCGCGCAGGAGTTTCTCGGCAAGAAGCTCCGGGTGGAAGACCCCGGCGAAAAGCTGGGGCGCATCCTCGGCGGGGAAAACGCGGAGCTCGAAACGGCCGCGTCGGAATTCAAATCGTCCCTGCGCTTCCGCGGTGCCGTTCAGGCTTATCTTGCGGACGTCGAACGCGAATTGCTCCCGCGCGAAAATTTTTGCGTGGGCCGGTTTTCGGTATGCGGGTACGAGCAGCTCCTGCAAATGTTTACGAAGGATTTCGCCGCTTCCCCCATGAAAACGCGGCTGGAATTCATCAAAAAGCGGCTCGCCGATCTGATATCCGACAGCGCGCACCGCGCCGTGGCCGAAATCGACGCGGACAGAAGGCGCAGGATTTCCGCGCTTCCGGGCGGCCTTCCGCCGGAGGAAGCGAAAGCCCGCCGCCGGCAGATTTACGAGCGGGATGAGGGCGCCGTTCACGATTTCCTTTCGGGCGGAAAGGACGCGCTCAAAAGCTACTTCAAAAAAATAAGCCTGCCTTCGGCCCTCGAGTGCTACGCCCGGCTTCTCACGGAAAAAGGGCTTCTCGCGAAATACGCGGGCGGCGAGCGGGAGGACGCGCTCGCGTTCGTCTCCGCGCGCGCGCGGAAAACGGCGAAAGGGGCCGTCGAGTACGAGGACCTCGCCGCTCTCATCTGCATCCAGAACCGCATCTGCGGCGCGAAACAGCATTTCTCCATCCGGCATGTGGTCATCGACGAGGCGCAGGACCTGAGCGAGTTCCAGCTTCTCGCGCTGAAGGAAGCCCTCGGCTGCGGCTCCATGACGGTTCTGGGCGACGTGGCGCAGGGCATTTACGCCTACCGCGGCACGAGCGACTGGCACGCGCTGGCGGAAAAGGTGTTCGGCCCTTCCTGCGATTTCGCCATGCTCAAAAAGAGCTACCGCTCCACGGTGGAAATCATGGAGCAGGCAGACCGGGTCGTCGCGAAGGCGGGCGGGCTTTCGGAAGACCATCTGGCGGAGCCGGTGATCCGCAGCGGCGAACCCGTGCGCTACCGCCGCATGGGGAGCAAAGGCGAGATCGCCGCCGAAATCGCCCGGCGCATCGGCGAGCTGCAGGCGCAGGGCCACCGGAATATCGCGGTGGTATGCAAAACGGCGCGCGAATGCGCGGGCTTCGCGGCGCTGCTCAAAAAGCACCTGCCGGATTTTTCCGTTCTCGAGGGAAAGGCGTACAGCGGCGGCGTGAGCGTCGTTTCCGCCAGCCTTGTGAAGGGCCTCGAGTTTGACGCGGTGCTCATCGCCGACGCGCACTTATACCGGGAAAACGACCTGGAGACAAAGCTGCTCTACGTCACCATGACGCGCGCGATGCACGTGATGGACCTCTACGCCGCCGGCCGCTTCCCGTATGAGCTCGACGCGCCGGAAAACCCGCCGCGCCCCGATACGAAGCTCCCGTAAAGTTTTGAAACAAAAGCCGCGGCGAAACCCGTGCCGAAAGCTTTTGCCTGTTTTTGAACGGACCTTTGCGCGGGGGAGGACAAGTCCGCACTTCGCACGGCTCGTCCGCATAAAATAAAGAGGGCGCAGAAAGCGCCCTCTGGTTCCATGTGGGAGACCGTCCGATCCCGTTGCGGCTGCAGCCGCCGCGCGGTTTCGCAAAAGGCCGCAAAGCGATGCTGTTTCGCTTTGCGGCCTCGCTATAAAGCCGGCCCGCCGGAAAGCCCGGCGGAAAACCGTACTGCCCGCCGCCGTTGGCAGCCCGTCAGAACCGGAACCCATGGGAATAAAAGAATTTCCCCACGCCGCCGAAGAAATCCGACGTCCGCACAAGGAAGCCGCTTTCCCGCAGAAACCCCGCGAATTCCTCGCAAAGCTCCACGGATTTGAATTTGAGCACCACCTGTTTGCCCGAGCCTTCCACCAGCCGCAGTTCACCGGGCTCCAGCACGTCGCCGAGCTTCTCGCCCGATTCGGCGGCCGGGATGCACAGCGGCGGAAACAGCACGCACCACCAGTTGTGCCCTTTCGCCGCGCCGATGGTGACGCGCACGGCGTCGTACATCCCCGCCGGGAGCGTTACGCTGCCGTAGGTGCGCGTGGTGAAATACATGTGTACGAGCTTCGCCTGCACGGGATATGTATACCCTTCGTCGTACACCTCGCGCTGTGCCACCGCGGCGAGCTGCGCCAGGTGCGCGCGCACGTCGCTTTCGGCCTGCGCCCGGTTTCCGGCGTCCCCGAACAGCTCCTGCGACTGCGCGAGGATTTTGTCGCGTACCTGTAGCTTGAGCTTCTGGTCGGCGGCGCTGTCCGAATTGGCGAGGATGTGCAGGCGCAGCACGCTGCCGCGGATGGCGTCGCACTGGCTCGCCGTTACCGCGTAACCCGAAAAAAGCGAGGCCGCCGCCGCGATGAGCAGCCCGCACAGCACGGCCTTCTCCACGCGCAGAAGCCGCCCGCCTTTTATTCCGAATTTCAAGAAAATCCCGTCCTTCCTCTTGTGTCTTACGCCAAGAGTATGGGCGGGATTTTTTCGCGCTATTCAGAGCTTTTGAATAAACGCCGTTTGGAAAGCGCGGCGCCGGAACCGCGCGTGAGCGGTTTTTACGAATAACAAAACCGAAACAGCGCGGTATGCTCGTAATGATACTTGTATTTGATTGGTGGTTGCAGTTTAGTTACATTACTCAATATAAGTAGTCCATTTTCCGCACTTAGTGCACAAGTATATCGCGAAGTCTAAAATCTCATCAGCCGCATCTAAATCTAAGGCAACACCGCACAGAGCAGAAAGCGTCAGAAAGTAGTAAAATAGAGATATGAATAAACAAATCAGTCTGTCTGGGTTGAGTGACGAATTGTCTCAAGTGAAAACGAGAAAAAAAGAATTTCTGGAG
>JAEWAU010000068.1 GCA_023391535.1 Bacillota bacterium
GCTCCAGTGCGTTACAGAGGCGAGAAAACAGAAAACAGAAAACAGAAAACAGAAGATAGAAGATAGAAAGGATGATTTTTATGGCGCGCATGCCGGTGGTGTTCCTCGGGCACGGTTCCCCGATGAACGCGATGGAACACAACGAATTCACTAAAAGCTGGGAGGAGCTCGGCAAAACCCTCCCCCGCCCGAAAGCCATCGTGGCCGTTTCGGCCCATTGGTTCACGCGCGGCCTTTTCGTCACCGATGCGGAGCGCCCGAAGCAGGTGTACGACATGTACGGCTTCCCGCCGGAGCTGTACCGCGTCACTTACCCGGCGGCGGGCGCGCCGGAGCTTGCCCGCCGCACGGCGGGCCTTGCGGGCGCGCAGGTGGATAACTCCTGGGGGCTAGACCACGGCGCGTGGGCGGTGCTGTGCCGCATGTTCCCGAAGGCGGATATCCCGGTGTTCCAGCTCAGCGTGGACGCGCAGGCCTCCCCGGAGCGGCAGGTGGAAACCGGGCGCCGGCTGGCGCCTTTGCGCGGCGAAGGGGTGCTGGTGCTGTGCAGCGGCAACGTGGTACATAACCTGGGCGCCGTGGATTGGAACATGCCCGGCGGCTACCCGTGGGCCGACGAATTCGACGCTTATATCCGCGCCGCGGTGCAGAGCGGGGACCGGGACGCCGTGGTGCGGTACCAAAACGCCGGGAGCAGCGCGCGCATGGCGGTTCCCCGGCCCGATCATTTTTACCCGCTGCTCTGCGCCTTAGGCGCGGCGGATTCCTCCGACGCCGTTTCCGTGTTCTGCGACGCGCGCGTGCTGGGCGGCCTTTCGATGACCTGTTACCGGTTCGGCGCGTGAGCGTCCGCCGGATTTTTCCGCCCGCTGTGTGACAAAGTTACGGAAATCTTCCCGCCGTTTGTGTATGCTGAATCTGTTAAAAGTCAGACAATCGATCCGCCGCGCTCCGGAGGCAGGACGCCGCCGGCGCGCGGGCGGATCGGCGCACTTACGAATTTCCAATTTACCCGGAGATTCGCATACGGAGGAAAGGATCGAGGACGATGAAGGTTCTGATTGTGGGCGGGGTGGCCGGGGGCGCGTCGGCCGCCGCACGGCTGCGCCGCAACGACGAGCACGCGCAGATCGTGATGTTCGAGCGCGGAGAGTTCATCTCGTTCGCCAACTGCGGGCTTCCCTATTACATCGGGGGCGTGATAAACGAGGAATCCAAACTCACGCTGCAGACGCCCGAAAGCTTCCGCGCGCGCTTTAATGTGGACGTGCGCACGGGGCAGGAGGTCGTTTCCATCGACCGCGCGGCCAAAACCGTGGCGGTGCGGCGCGCGGACGGCTCCTCCTACACCGAAAGCTACGATAAGCTGCTGCTCTCGCCCGGCGCCGCGCCCGTGCGCCCGAAGCTCCCGGGCTTCGACCATCCGCGCGTGTTCACGCTGCGCAATATTCCGGATACCCTCGCCATCCGCGATTTCTGCGAACAGCGGAAGCCGCGCCGCGCCGTGGTGATCGGCGGCGGCTACATCGGCCTCGAAATGGCCGAGAACCTCCACCGCAGGGGGCTTTCCGTCACCATCGTGGAGCTTGCTTCGCACATCGTGCCGCCCGTGGACGCCGACACTGCGGCGCAGCTCCAGAATCATCTGCGCGCCAAGGGCATGGCGCTGCGCCTGAACACGGGCGTTTCCGCCATCGAGGAGCGGGACGGCGTTCTTTTGTTCCGTCTTTCGGATAGCACTTCTCTCACGGCCGATTTCGCGGTGCTTTCGGCGGGCGTTTCGCCCGAGGCGAAGCTCGCGAAGGAAGCGGGGCTTGCCACGGGCGTGCGCGGCGCCGTCGCGGTGGACGAAGCACTCAAAACCAGCGACGACGCTATTTACGCGGTGGGTGACGCCGTGGAGGTGCGCGATTTCGCCGGCGGCTTCCCCACATTCATCCCGCTGGCCTCCCCCGCCAACAAGCAGGGCCGCATCGCGGCCGATAACATCTGCGGCGGGCACGAGCGGTACGAAGGCACGCAGGGTTCCTCGGTGATGAAGGTGTTCGATCTCACCCTGGCGGCAACCGGCCTTTCGGAGGCGGCCCTGCAGGCGCACGGCATCCCCTACCGCAAATCCTACACCTATTCGCCCTCGCACGCGTCCTATTACCCGGGCGGGCTGCCCATGAGCCTGAAGCTGCTCTTTTCAAAGGAAGGGAAGATTCTGGGCGCGCAGGCCGTGGGCTACGACGGCGTGGATAAGCGCATCGACGTCATCGCCGCGGTGCTGCGCCTGCACGGCACGGTAAAGGACCTCACCGAGCTGGAGCTGTGCTACGCGCCGCCGTTCTCCTCGGCAAAGGACCCGGTGAACATGGCGGGCTACACGGCCGAAAATATTCTGGAAGGGCGTGTGGCGCCGTTTTACCCCGAGGATTTGGCGGGAATCGACCGCGAAAAGGCCGTGTTGCTCGACGTGCGCACCGCCGAGGAATTCGCGCAGGGCAGTATTCCGGGCGCCGTGAATATCCCGCTCGACAGCCTGCGCGGCGAGCTTCAGAACCTGCCGCACGACCGCCCGCTCTGCGTGTTCTGCCAGATCGGCCTGCGCGGCTACGTGGCCGCGCGCATCCTCACGCAGAACGGCTTTTCGCAGGTGCGCAACCTGAGCGGCGGCTACCGCCTGTGGCGCGAGCTGGAAACCGACCGCATGGGCGGCTCTGAGGCGGACGGCTCCGGGGCGGGCGGTTCGCCCGCCGTGGAAACCGAAACGCAGCGCCCTGTGGAGAAGCCGAAGGCGCCGGCCGAGAGCGGCCCGGAGATCGAGGTGGATGCCTGCGGGTTGAGCTGCCCGGGGCCGATCCTCGAGGTGCACAAGGCGCTCGCGCAGGCGCGCCCCGGCTCGGTGCTCACCGTAAAAGCCACCGACCCGGCGTTCCCGGGCGATATGAAGGCCTTCTGCCGCCGCACGGGCGACGAGCTGCTCCGCTCGGATTTCGACGGCAAAAGCTTCCGCGTCACCGTGAAAAAGGCCGCGGAGGCGGCGGAAACCGGCGGCCAGCAGGCCGGAAACGCACAGCCCGGCGGCCCGCAGGCCGCGAACTCTCACGGCAAGAGCATCATCGTCTTTTCGGGCGATCTTGATAAGGCTATCGCCTCGTTCATCATTGCGAACGGCGCCGCGGCCATGGGGCGCGAGGTGAGCATGTTCTTCACCTTCTGGGGGCTGAACATCCTGCGCAAGCCCGAGAAAATTCACGTGGCCAAGGACGCGCTGGGCGCGATGTTCGGCCGCATGATGCCGCGCGGCTCGAAGAAGCTCGGCCTTTCGCGCATGAACATGGGCGGCATGGGCGCCAAGATGATCCGCTCGGTGATGAAGGGCAAAAACATCGCCTCGCTCGAGGAGCTGATGCAGGAAGCCATCCGGAACGGCGTGAAGATCACGGCGTGCAGCATGTCCATGGACGTGATGGGCATCAAGCGCGAGGAGCTCATCGACGGCATCGAGGTGGGCGGCGTGGCGACGTTTCTGGCAAGCGCCGAGGAATCGGACGCCAGCCTGTTCATCTGATCGGGTCCCCTGTGCGCGCAGAAAAATCCGGCCTCCCGCGCTTTCCGCGGAAGGCCGGATTCTTTACTTGCGGGAGGACGCCTGCGCGGCGGGCGCCGCGCGCAGGGCGCGGAGCCGGTAGCCGCCTCCGCCGCCCGTGAGCACGATCTCCACCGTCTTTTCGGCGGGGCCGCTCAGGCTTTCCTGCCCCTGCCCCCAGTCGGTTCCCTGCACGTATTCCACCGTGAGCGTCACGGTTTTGAAGCTGCGGGCGATCTTTTTCACGCGCGGCAGGAAGTAGGTGTTCACCTGCGTGAGGGGGATGTAATAACAGGCGTTCTTGGCGTCGTATTCGTAGGTGAAGGTGTGCGCCGTAAAGGTGTGGTAGGAGGGGCTGACGATGCCGAAATATTTCTTGAGGTTCGCCGCCACGTCCCGCACGGGCAGAATCTCGCGCCCGTCGGGCGAAACGGCGTACTGCCCGCTCGGCTCGCCCGCCTCGAGCGCCGCCCAGATGCCCGTTTCGAGCTTCCAGTCCGCGCCCGCCTGCGCAAGGCCCGAAAACGGCTTGGGGTCGAACATCACCACGGGCTTCAAATAGCTTTGGAAATAGGCGGGCGTCTCACTCGGGCCGAAAAAGTCCTGCGCGAAGCGCACGGCCCCCGTTGTGAGCGCCGCGAGCGCGGCCACGGCGAACAGCGCGCCCAGAATGAGCACGAAAAGGCCCAGCGCCGCCGTGCCGCGCCTGCGCCGCTTGCGGCGCGCCTGCCCGGGGCTTTCCGGCCCCGCCGGAAGAATCTCCCGTTCCTGCCGCAGGAGCGGATGCAACCGTGTCCTGTGCGGGCGCGGTATGTTTGGAAAATTCGTACGCAGGCCTCCTATTCGCGGATCTGCCCCGAGCCGGTAACCCAGTATTTGGTGGTGGTGAGCGCCTCCAGCCCCATGGGGCCGCGCGCGTGCAGCTTTTGCGTGGAGATGCCGATCTCGGCGCCGAAGCCGAACTCCTCGCCGTCGGTAAAGCGCGTGGAGGCGTTCACGTAAACGGCCGCCGCATCCACCCGGCGCAGAAAGAGCTGCGCGTGGGCGAAGCTTTCGGTGACGATGGCCTCGCTGTGGCGCGTGCCGTAGCGATTGATGTGCGCAATGGCCGCGTCAATATCCGGCACCACCTTCACGGCGAGGATGTAATCGTTGTATTCGGTGGCCCAGTCCTCCTCCGAGGCGGCTTTTACACCCGCGCCAAGAATCGCGCGCGCGGCCTCGTCGCAGCGCAGCTCCACATGCTTTTCGTCGAGCAGCGCGCGGGCGGCGGGCAGGAACGCGGGCGCGATCTTTTCGTGCACGAGCAGCGTTTCGGCCGCGTTGCACACCGAGGGGCGCGAGGTTTTGGCGTTGTTGATGATGGACGCCGCCATGCCGATATCGGCGGAATCGTCCACGTAAACATGGCAGTTGCCCACGCCGGTTTCGATAACGGGCACCGTGGCGTTTTCCACTACCGAGCGGATGAGCCCGGCGCCGCCGCGCGGGATGAGCACGTCGAGATAGCGGTTCAGGCGCATGAAGCTCCGGGCCGTTTCATGCGAAGGGTCCGCGAGCACCTGCACGCAGTCCCCGGGCAGGCCTGCGTCCGCCGCGCCGGCGCGCAGCGCCTCCCCTACGGCGAGGTTCGAGCGCAGCGCTTCTTTGCCGCCGCGCAGGATGCAGGCATTTCCGGCCTTGAGGCAAAGGCAGGCCGCGTCCGCCGTAACGTTGGGGCGCGCCTCGTAGATGATGCCCACCACGCCCAGCGGCACGCGCACACGCTCGATCAGCAGGCCGTTCGGGCGGCGCCAGCCGCTTTCCACGCGGCCTGTGGGGTCGGGCAGCCCCGCCACGTTTTCGGCGCCGCGCGCCATCCCCCCGATGCGCTCGGGAGAAAGCGTCAGCCGGTCGAGCATCGCGGGGCGCATACCCGCTTCCCGCGCGGCGGAGATGTCCTGCGCGTTTGCGGCGAGAATCTCCTCCCGCCGCACGGCCAGCTGCGCGGCGATTTGCCGCAGCGCGTCGTTTTTCTGTTCCGTGGAGGCTTCCGCCAGCGCGCGGGACGCGTCGAGCGCGCGCGCGCCCATCTCTTCAAGCGTTGCCATGGGCCTCATCCTTTCGCGGTTCCTGCAGCTTTTCCAGAAAAGATGGCTGCATTCGGGATGTTTCGCCTTTTCAGCGGAGGCGAACGGCGAAACACAACTTCTCCCGGTCTTTTATGGAGCTGCTGTCAGTTGCGGTTTGTTTTTTTATTAAAACTTACGCCCGGGCGCTTTACGCGCGCGCGGTTTCCGTTTGTGCGAGCGGCGCGCGCCGGAACAGCGTGCCCACGGGCTTGCCGTCGAACAGGTCGTAGAGCCGCGCGGGCTGCGAGCCGTCCATAATCACCATATTGATTCCGGCCTCCAGGCAGACCTCCGCCGCGTCGAGCTTTGTGGACATGCCGCCCGTGCCGAGCTTGCTGCCCGCGCCGCCCGCGTGGGCGCGCAGCGCGTCGTTCACGGAGGAGACGTAGGGGATGAGCCGGGCGTCCTTACTGCGGTGCGGGTCCTTGTCGTAAAGCCCGCCGATATCCGAGAGCAGCACGAGCAGATCCGCGCCGATGAGCTTGGCCACCACGGCGGAAAGCTGGTCGTTGCCGCCGAAGGCGATGTCCTCGCTTTCGATCTCCTCCGTGGCCACCGAGTCGTTTTCGTTCACGATGGGCACCGCCCCGAGCTTTAAAAGCGCGTCGAACGTGTTCACGAGGTTGCGGCGGGTGTTGTCGCGGTCCGTGAGGATGCGCGTCATGAGAATCTGCGCCGTCACATGCCCGTATTCCATGAACAGCCGGTCGTAAACCGACATCAGCTCGCACTGGCCGATGGCCGCCGCCGCCTGCTTGATGGGCGTTTCGCGCGGCCGCTCCGAAAGTTTTAAACGCGCCGTGCCCACGCCGATGGCGCCGGAGGTCACCACCACCACCTCGCGGCCCGCGTTCTGCAGGTCCGCGAGCACGCGCACGATCTGCTCCATGCGCCTTAAGTTGAGCTTGCCGCCAGGATAAGTTATGGTGGACGTCCCGATTTTGATGACGACCCGTTTCGCCGTTTCGATCAACTTGTTCCCCCGCCTTGCCCGCCGCGCCGCGGCGCGGCCGTATTCGCCCCTCCGGCGCCGCCGGCGGAGGCCGATGTTTCTCTTCCGCGTTCAAAATACAAAACGCCTTTTGAAAAAATCCGTTCGGCTTCGCAAATTCGCAAATAGAGATATGTATTATTATAGCAAGTCCCGCCTGCGGTGTAAACCGCAATCTGCACGCGGCGTGTCCGCACACGGGAAAAGCGCGGCGGCGCCGGACGGATTG
>JAEWAU010000071.1 GCA_023391535.1 Bacillota bacterium
CCGCAAAACTGCGCGATGCGCGGTTTTGCGGCGGCCTTTTTTGCGGGAACGCCGCGCTGCCGCGCCCTTTTCCGGGCGGTTTCCGTTCGCATAAAACGGCGCGAACGGGCAAAAACAATAGTGCCTGACGCCGCGGCGTTTTCGGAAAAAGCGAATTCATTCCGATTTTCCCGTTTCCGGGCCGAAACAAGCGGCCAGGCGAGTTCACGGCGCGCCCCGGCGCGCGGAAAGCGGCGCAAGGATGGGCCTTTTTTCAGGATTTTTTTCGAAGTTTTACATCGGCGAGCAAAGCCATGAAGAGCCGGAGGCGGGCAGCGCGCCTCAATATACCAAGCTTTCTTCGAACCTGTTGAGCAACATGGTGTGGATGCAGGGCCGGTTCGACGGGTGCGCGGATTTCGTCTGCAAGGAGTTTTCCGTCTGCGGCCGTTCCGCCGCGATGATGGAGATCGACAACATGGTGGATAAGGTGGTGGCCACAGAAGCCGTCCTCAATCCTCTCGCGCACGCGCAGACGCCTCCGGCGTTTCAGAACGACACCCCCGCGCTTTGGGGCTGGCTGCGCGATTCCGTGCTCTCGAACGTGGACCAGCACGAGGTTTTCTCATACGAAGAGATAATCTCGCTGATGATGCTGGGCTACTCCGCCTTCGTGCTCGACGGCATGGACCGCGCCATCGTATTCGGCATACAGGGCTACTCGTTCCGCAGCATTGAGGAGCCGAGCACCGATAAGGCTCTGCGCGGCGCGCGGGACGGCTTCGTGGAACCGCTCCACATCAATATGATGCTGGTGCGCCGCCGCATCCAGAACCCCAATCTGAAGTTCGAGCTTTACCAAGTGGGCTCGGAAAGCAAAACCAGCATCTGCATCTCCTACATCAAAGGCGTAGCGCCCGAAGATATCGTCACCAAGGTGCGGCGGCAGGCTCGCTCCATCGATCTCAGCACCGTGCTCGCCTCCGGTTATATTCAGGACTTCTTTCAGGGCGGCACGCCGGCGCTGTTTCCCACCGTGGGCACCACCGAACGGCCCGACACGTTCTGCGGCAGGCTCAGCGAAGGGCGCGTGGGCGTGATTGTGGACAACACGCCCGTGGCGCTCACCATGCCCCACCTGCTCGTGGAAAATTTTCAGAATATGGACGACTACGCGGTGGGGCCGTATTACGCCACGTTCACGCGTATCCTCAAGTACATCGCGTTCTTCTTCTCCATGCTGCTGCCGGCGCTCTATGTGTCGGTGGGAAGCTTTCATCAGGCCCTGCTGCCCTCCCAGCTCCTGTATACGCTGGCCCAGGCGGAGGAATCCACGCCCTTCCCGCTGGTGGTGGAAGCGCTGCTGATGCAGCTCATCTACGAGATGGTGCGGGAGGCAGGCCTGCGGCTCCCCAGCCAGTTCGGCTTCGCCATCAGCATCGTGGGCGCGCTCATCATCGGGCAGGCCGCCGTTTCCGCCGGGCTGATCGGGGCGCCCATGGTCATCATCGTGGCGCTTACGGCCACCTGCGCGCTCATCACGCCCACGCTGTACGAGCCGGGCGTGATCCTTCGCTTCGTCTTTCTCGCGCTGGCCGGGATGCAGGGAATGTATGGCCTGGCGCTCGGAATCGCGTTCCTTGCCTTCCAGATCTGCTCCATTAAGTCCTTCGACGTTCCCTACACCGCTCCCATCCAGCCGCTCAGCCTCTACGCGATGCGCGACGTCGTATTTCGCGCGCCCTGGAGCGTTCTCAAGAAGCGCAAAGTGGCGGTGCAGAATCTTCCCGGCTCCAACGTAGACCAGACCCAGGGGTGAACCCGGCGCCGCCAACCGGATATGCCAAGATCTGCGCGAAAGGATCATCGCCGCATGGAAAAAAAGTCCGTCATCTCCACCTATCAAATTGTTCTGCTGCTGGTTCTCAGCCGGCTGCTGTTCGCCACCGTCTATATCGCGCCGCTGAAGGCCGGAAACTCCGTTCAGGATCTTCTGCCGGCGCTGGGCGTCGGTTTTCTCACCAATCTCATAGCCGCCGTTCCCATTCTGGTGCTGCTGCGCAGGCACCCCAGGCACGACCTTGTGGAGTGTGCAACCAAAGTTCTCGGCCGGGCCGGCGGCGCCGTTACGGCAATCCTATACGGCACTTTTTTTCTGGCGTGCGCCTCCTGGATTGCGGGCACGTACGACAGCTACTTTTCCAGCGCCGTGCTGGCGGAAGCCGGCCCCAACACCGTCAATATCCTGATGCTGCCCATCTGCGTGTACGGCGCCTACAAGGGCATTGAAACCATCGCCCGTTTCGGCAGCGTTACGGCCGTTCTCTATATTTTTGCCGCGCTGCTCATCTGCCTGGTTCTGATTCCGGAAATCGACACGGGGCTGCTCAAGCCGATGTTTTATAACGGGCCCGGACTCTTGCTGCGGGCCTCCATGACCAATTACACGCTGGGCGTTCAGGCTGTTTTTTTGGGCTTTCTCGCGGCGTTTCATAAGCCGGGCAAGAGCATCGGCAAGGCCTATATCGCCTGGGACACGGTGAGCACCGTGATTTTGGGCACGCTTCTGTTCTTCATCGTCACCGTTACGGGCGCGGCCGGGGCCAGATGGTTCGACGCGCTGCAATTTTTGAGCACCATCTTCTCCATCAGCGTGTTTGAGCGGCTGGACAGCATCACGCTCATCCCCTGGGCGCTTTCGGTAATTCTTTCCGTCACCCTCTATATCTACCTCGCGGTGGATTGCCTGTGCAAAGCGGGGCTGAACCGATTCCGGCTCCCGCTCACCGTCATCGCGGGGCTCGCCGTCTATTTGCTCGCCCCTCCCGTCGCCTCGTCTTTCAACATGATCGTGCCCGTGTTCACAATGCCGGCCGCCGCGCTGGTCACCACCCTCCTCCTTGTCGTCATTCCCCTGTTCCTGCTGATTGCGGATATCATCAAAGAAAGGAGCCTGCAAAGTGATACGAATCTCCGGCAAAATCCATAAACAGAATCCCCCGCTGCGGGCGCGCGCGCATGCTCAATCGGATATTCGTATGGGAACAAACCGTGCGGCGGCGCGGGCAGCGAACAGCCGCGCCGGTTACGCGCCGCGCGCCCGCGGCGGAAAGCACTTTGCGCGGGTCGCCGCCGCCGTATTGGCCGCGGTTCTGGCGGCCCTTCCCCTGAGCGGCTGCCTGCAATACCGCGAACTCAAAGCGGAATCCATCGTCGTGGGCATGGGCATCGACGCCGATTCCTCGGGCGGCTATCTGGTTACTTTCCAGATCTACAAGCCCCAGCAGAATGGCGGCGGAGGCGACAGTTCCAAAGGCGGGTCCTCCAGCCAGGTTACCATTCTGCAGAGCAACGGCTCGAGCATCTTCGACGCGGTGCGTAACGCCACGCTTCAGGTGGGCCGCTTCCCCTATTTCTCCAACAACCGCGCATACGTGCTGGGCGCGGAGGTATGCCGCGCAAACCTTGCGCAGGTTATGGATTTCATGCAGCGCAACGAGCAAATCAACCCTTCGGAACACATTTTTATGGCCACGGGCAAAGCCTCGGACATCCTGACGTATGAAAAGAACGGGGAGATCGTTCCCGCCACAAATCTCGATATGATGGTGGAAAACCACGATGCCACCAGCTTTTCCCCCGCCGTAAGGCTGGTGGACGTCTACCGCGTTATGGCCACCGGCGTCACGGATGTTCTTCTTCCCCTGCTCGCCGTAAAAACCAACAACGATAAATCCATCGTGATGCTGGATGGCAGCGCCGCCTTCCGCGGCGGAAATCTGGCCGGAACGCTGAATCCGGACGAAACGCGCGGGGTTCTGTGGGTTACCGGCAAAGTAAAAGGGGGCGTTTTGAACCTGCCGCTCCAGAACGGCGGAATCGCCACTATGGAGATTTACAAGGCCGGTTCCAAAACGGAAACGGGGGAGCAAAACGGGGTGCCCGTTGTGCGCGTGAATATCAGCCTCAACACGGGCCTCGCCTCGCTGCGCTCGGTGCAGAGCATCACGATCGGCCCCGCGCTGAAAAGCTACCTGATCGCCCGGCAGAACGCGCTGGTGCGGGAAGAGGCGGAGGCTGCGGTGGGACATGCGCTGAAGGGATACGGCGCCGATGTGTTCGGGTTCGGCATGAAGATGTTCGAAAACGAGCCCGAATTATGGCGGAAAATCAGCACGGGCTGGGCCGGCTCCTCCAAAACGGCGCGGGTGGAAATCACGGTGCATTCCGACATCTCGCATTTCGGCAGCACCACGCAGCTCAACTGAGCCTGCAGCTTTCCGGAAAAGTTTTCTGGAAAAGACGGATAAATTCCGGGGCGTACCGTCTTCCCGCCGAAGGCGGACAGGAGAAACGCCCCCACGCCGCCCCCAAAAAAGGGCGGGCGTGCGGCGGTACCGGGTGACAACGC
>JAEWAU010000093.1 GCA_023391535.1 Bacillota bacterium
GCGCTGCGGTTCCACGCAGCGCCCGGCCTCCGTTTGTTCGGCAATTTTTATGCGCGCGGCCCCGTTAGCCCGTATTTATCCCGCACACGGGTTAAAACACGCAGCCACGGCTTGGCGATGAGCAGCAAAAAGACGACGGTGGCCACGGCGTGCGTGAGGTCGAAATAGAAACTCGCCGCGAACACGGGTATGGCCGAAACGAGGTTGAGGGGGCTGACATAGCCCAAAAGCTGCCATACGTCCATGATCCAGCCGTAAAAAAAGCAGGCCGCAAACCCGTAAACGCACAGGAAGGGCAGCTTTTGCAGCAGCCCGCGCCGCGCGAGCGCGCCGGCGGCAAGCCCCATCAGGCCCCATGCAAACATCTGCCACGGCGTAAACGGCCCCTGGCCGAAAAAAAAGTTCGAAACAAGCGCCGCCGTGGCGCCCGTGGCAAAGCCGGCCTGAGGCCCAAGCGCCACGCCCGCAAGAATCACGATGGCGGAAACCGGCTTGACGTAGGGGAACGGAGCGAACGCCACGCGGCCGATAGCCGCCACGGCGGAGAGCACCGCGATGGGCACGAGCTCACGCGCCTGCGGGCGCCGCTTTTCAAACGACGCGTACAAAACCGCGAGCATGAGGGCCACGAAAGCAAAGCACAAAAACGCGGGGCTGACGTTGCGGACGAACACCGCCAGAAGCAGGATTCCGACAAGGCCCGCGAACGCGGCGGCCTGCACGGCCGAGGAACGCCGGAACGGCGGAATTTTCACGCGTCGGCCCCGCTTTCCAGACCGCACAGGCGCCGTACGTCCTCGCAGGTGACGGCGCCGGGGAATACGTCGCGTGCTATGCGGTTGGCCGCGGTGGTGTAAAAGAAATTGCCGGCGAAAAAAGAGCGCGCGTCGCCGCTGCAGGCGGTGGCGCCGTCGAACAGCAGCAGGCAGCGATCGGCATGGCGCGCCGCAAACTCCACGTCGTGCGTGCTCACCACAACGCACACGCCCTGCCCGCACAGCTCCCGCAAAAGCCGCGCCAGCCCGTCCTTGGAAAGGGCGTCCAGGCCTTTCGTCGGCTCGTCGAGCAGCAGTAGGCGCGGCTCGCTTTGCAGCACGCGCGCGAGCGCCGCGCGCTGCTGCTCGCCGCCGCTAAGGTCGTAAGGGTGACGGTCGAGCAGGCCGGAAAGCCCGAAGCGCTCGGCGTCGGCCTGCGCGCGCGCGCCGAGCTCCGCACGCAGCGTGTCGTGCAAAAACACGGCTTTCGGGTTCTGCGGCAGCAATGCGGCCGGCCTGCCGGCTTCCACGCGGCCGGCAAGCGGGCGCAGCAGGCCGGCGGCCAGGCGCAGCAGTGTGGATTTTCCGCTGCCGTTCCCGCCCAAAACGCAGAGCAGTTCCCCGTATTCCGCCCGCATGGAAAAGTTCGCGAGCACGTCCGGCGCGTCCTTTTCATAGCGGAACGTTACATCCCGGAACGAAAGCGCGGGTGTTCCGAACGTTTTCTTCGCGGGAGCTTCGCCCGCCTGCTCCGGCGGCTGTATAAGCTGCGGACGGCTTTTTACAAGCGATTGCAAGCGCTCGCGCCCTTCCCTCACCGTAATAGGGCAGGGGGCGCTGCCGGAAGAGCGCGCAAAAATCCGCGCCGGAGCGGGCAGGCAACGCAAATACGCTCCGTCCCCGCTTTGCAAAAGAAGCGAGGGCAGCTCGCGCGGCGCGGCGGCGGCTTTCACCGCTCCGTTTTCCATGAGGACGGCCAGATTTGCCGCGGGCAGCGCTTCGTCGAGCCGGTGCTCCGAAAGCAGCACCGTTACGCCCAGCTCGCGGTTGAGCCGCCGGAGCATCTCGATGAATTCCCGCGCGGCGATGGGGTCGAGCTGAGCCGTGGGTTCGTCGAGCAGCAGCAGACGCGGCTGCATCGCAAGCACCGAGGCCAGGTTCAGAAGCTGCTTCTGCCCGCCGGAAAGCGTCTCCGTCTTTTTGTGGAACCACGGTTCGATGCCGAAAAAGCCGGCCATTTCAGCCACGCGCCGGCGGATGACGCCGCTGGGAAGCCCCAGATTTTCCAGCCCGAAGGCCAGCTCCTGCCATACGGTTTCGGTTACGATCTGGCTGTCCGGATTCTGCATCACAAGGCCGATCTCTGAGACGCTCTGCGCGGAGGAGGAAAAAAGCTCCTGCCCGCGGAAAAGGACCCGCCCGCTGCGCACGCCAACCGGGGCAAGCTCCCGCTTCAGATGGCGCAAAAGCGTGGTTTTGCCGCTTCCCGAAGGGCCGAACAGCACGCAGAAATCGCCCTCCCGGAGCGAGAGCTCCACCCCGCGCAGCGCGTCCGTTTCGGAAAGAGCGTAGCGGAAGCGAAGCTTTTCAATCTGGACGAGCGTAAACGGCACCTCCCAAGACGTTCCGCGGCGCGTCAGCGCAGGCGCGGGGAAACGGAATAATAGCGGATGCTGGCGAGCACGCGCCCGAGAATCTGCACATCGGGCGCGAGAATGGGTTCATAGGCCGGATTCTGCGGCTGCAGGCGGATATGCCCTTTTTCGTAGTACACGGTTTTCACGGTGGCCTCGCCGTCGAGCATCGCCACCGCGATCACGCCGTTTTCCACCTCCGGAGCGCGCTTGACAATCACGACATCGCCGTTGAAGATGCCAGCGCCCACCATGGAATCGCCCTTCACGGTGAGAGCGAAGAGCTCGCCGCTTTCGCCGAAACGGGGCAGGTAGGAGACGTACCCTTCCAGATTTTCCACGGCCGTGATAGGCTGCCCGGCCGCGACACGGCCGATGACGGGCACCATCACGCCCTCGAAGGCGGATTCGCGCAGCGCGGTGGGCACATAGCGCCCGCCGAGGTTTTCGAGCTTTCCGTCCTGCACGAGCTGCTGGAGCTGCCGGTGGATGTTCGATTTGGCGTTGAGCCGAAGATAGGCCGCGATATCCCCGATGGAGGGGGAATATCCGTTCTTTTTATATTCGCTTTCGATAAAGGCGTAAATGCGTTCCCGCTGGTTGGGGCGCGCCATAAGCAACGACCGTCCTTTCCCGGGCCAAAAGGCAGAATTTTTGCTTCGGTGTGCCGGAAAGCCCGCACGGCTTCCCGGCGCCCCGGGCACCTCCTTGCCGCCGGTGCAGCAAGCGGGGCCGGGGAAAAATGTATGAGTTTCCAGTTTGGATCGAGACGGAAGAAGTTTTGCACTTCCCGCCGGAGGCGGAAAAAACGAAAACAGGTTCGGTTCATCGCAAATTGGGTTTCTATAGTATACCATGCCGCGCCGGGTTCGCGCAAGGCGGGCCTTGAGAAGAGGAGATTTCCGCCTGTTTTCCGATAAAATGATGAACAAACATCCGCATCTAACCGAAGGCGCAAAGCGTTCGGCGCGGTGTTCATCTGCATCGACGCAAAACGGGACTTCAAAGGTTCAGCAGAAGCCCCACGGGGCAGTGGTCGCTGCCCTCAACATCCGCGAAGATCAGGGTGTCCTCCACCCGCGGGGCCAGGCGGTTCGAAACGAGGAAGTAATCGATGCGCCATCCCGCGTTGTGCTCCCGCGCGTGGAACATATAGCTCCACCAGGTGTAGGCGCCCGTTTTCTCCGGGTACAGCGCGCGGAAGGTATCCACAAAGCCCGCGTGGAGCAGCTCCGTCATTTTCTGCCGTTCCTCCGGTGAAAATCCCGCGTTGCCGACGTTCTGCTTCGGGTTTTTGAGGTCGATTTCCTCGTGGGCCACGTTCATATCCCCGCAGATCACCACGGGCTTGCGCGCGTCCAAACCCTGCACATAGCTGCGGAAGGCCTCCTCCCACTCCATGCGGTAGGAGAGCCGCACGAGCCCGCGCTGGGAATTGGGCGTGTAGACGTTCACAAGAAAAAACGGCTCGAATTCGAGCGTGACGGCGCGCCCTTCGCCGGTGTGCTCGGGGAAGCCGATATCGTAGCTCACCGAAAGCGGCTTTTGGCGCGTGAATACCGCCGTGCCGGAATAGCCCTTCTTTTCGGCGCTGTTCCAGTAGGATTCGTAGCCGTCGAAGGCGACGTCCGCCTGCCCGGGCTGCATTTTGGTCTCCTGCAAGCAGAAGACGTCCGCCGCCGCGTGCGCGAAGAAATCCGGAAAGCCCTTGTTCAGGCAGGCCCGCAGGCCGTTGACGTTCCAGGAAATCAGCTTCATATCCGCCCTCCGTCCGCGCCGCGCGGCAGCCCGGCGATGGGGATCACCGGCTCAGGGTTCGCGGCGTGCGCACCCAGCAGCTTTTCCATCCAGATCATGTCGTACCATGTGCCGAACTTATATCCGCACTGCGTGAAGCGTGCGGCCCGCCGGTACCCCAGGCGTTCGTGGAACCGTTCGCTCGCGTTTGTGAGATGCGTGTCCGGCCGCGCGGCGTAGGAGATGCAGGCGTTGAGGTTGAGAATGTGCTGGCGCCGCAGCGTATCCTCAAGCGCATGGTAGAGCTGTGTTCCAAGGCCCTGCCCACGGCAGTCCGTCCGCAGGTAGATGCTCGTTTCCACCGCCCAGTCGTAGGCGGCGCGCCCTTTAAACGGCGAGGCGTACGCGTACCCGACGATTTCGCCCTCCCGCACGGCGGCCAGATAGGGGTACTTTTGCAGCGTTGTGCGGATGCGCCGCGCAAACTCCCCGGCGGAGGGAACGTCGTATTCGAACGTGACGGCGGTATCGGTCACATACGGCGCGTAGATGCGCAGGAGCGCTTCCGCGTCGCTTTCCGCCGCCATGCGGATGCTGCAGGAACTTTCCGTATCCGGGTCACCCGTCTTTCGGCAAAGAATTCAGGCACAGTATAGCAAAAAAAGGCGCAAAACACAAGGCATGCGTTTGACCGCGCCGGTACGCCATGGTACAATGAGCGCAAAGGCGCCGCGCGGAAAACCGGCGCCGCGGGAGGCGGATTTTATGACGGAGGAACAGATCGAGAGGCAAGCGCGCGCGTGGCTTGCGGCGAAGCGCGGCAAAACGGAGGCGCAGGGCCTGTGCGCCGCGTACCCCGGAGCGGACGCGGCCGACGCCTACGCCGTGCAGGCCGCCGCGCAGCGGCTGGAGCTGGAAAGCGGGGAAAAGGCCGCGGGCTGGAAGATCGCGTTCACGACGGACGCAGTACGCAGCGCGTTCGGGCTGAGCGAGCCGGCGTTCGGCTATATGTTGGAATCGGACCTGCGCCCTTCCGGCTTTACACTGCCGGCGGACGGTGCCGAAGGGGCACTGCTCGAGCCGGAAATCGCGTTCCGGTTCGCGCGCGGCCTGGACGGCGCTTTCTCGGCCGCGGACGTGCCGGCCGCCGTGGAATGCGTCTGCCCCGCATACGAGCTTGTGCGCGGGCGGGTGCGAGGCAGCGGCTTTTGCCTGCCGGAAATGATCGCCGACAACGCATCGTTCGGCTTCGCCGTTCTTTCGGGCAAATGGACGCCCGTTTCCGGCCCGGAGCTCGCGGATATTGCGGTTACGGTGCGGGAAGGCGAACGGGAGATTGCCTACGGAACGGGAGCCGGGGTGATGGGGAACCCCGCGAACGCGGTGGTTTGGTTGGTAAACCGCCTGCGCGCGGCGGGAAAACGGCTGCGTGCAGGCGATATCATTCTCTCGGGCTCGCTCACAAAGCAGATTACGGTCAGGCCGGGGGGCGTTTATACCGCGGAATTTACAGGCCTCGGTAAGGCCAGCCTCGGCGAGGTGTGCCTCCGCGTGAAATAACCGCGCCCGCATTGCCGCCTCAAAAAACCTTGGGTGCCGCGCACGGATTTTCGCCCTTGCGCGGCACCCACAGGCTTTTGAAGCCCCCGCGAGTTTTCAAGCACCGCTTTCCTGCCGCACGGCGCCTTCCAGATACCAGGTCATATCCTCGAGCCACAGATGCCGTTCGCGGCCGCCGATCTGCACGGTGTAGCGCAAACCTCTGCCGCCGGCCCGCGCGGAGAAATCGGGGCGGATGTCGAGCACGCGTTCGATGCTGTATTTGTGCCCGTCTCCCCAAAGAAAATGGCGCGGATACACTTTTCCGCCGGATGTGAAAATGCCTACGACGTTGACGGGGAACCATTCCATAGCCTGCACCTCCCGGTAGGGCTTAAAAAGCAGATTGTTGTTTTTATGGAATATCGAAAGCAAGGATGCGCGCGGCGGACGGGCCGCGGAACAGCCTTTGCGGAAGCAGCTCGGAAACACGAAAAATAGGGAAATTTCAATAAAGGAATAACGTACCTTTATTATAGCCGGTGTTCCCGCAAAAGTAAAGAGGGCGGCGGGGGAGAAACAAAATATATTTTGCGGTTCCCGTTCGGAATATAATCGAAAAAACGGAATCAAAAAAACGGAATCGTAGAGGAAAAGGGGCGCTTTGTACGGATTTTCGAGTGGAACCGGTGGAAAAAATCCGACGGACCCGGGGTGCGAAACTGCGCCTGCACAGGCGGCTTACGCTTAAAGGCCTGTATGCCCGCGAGCAGCTCGGGCGCATGTTCGGCGGCACAAAAACCCCGCCGGACGCGCAAAAAAACGCGGACCTTTTTCCCACACAGGAAAAGGGCCGCGTTTTGGACGAGAAAGCGTAAGAAAAATCGGGTTTTGGGAACGCGGAGCGTCAGCGGCCTTTGCCGTCCAGATAATACGTCGCTTCCATATCCGCCGTGGAGAGCGCGAAGGTCAGCGGGAAGCGCTCGAACGCAAGCCCGATGTCGCGCCGGTCCTCCGTGCCGGAAAAACCCATATGGTAGCGGATGGCGAAGGATTCCTCGCGCGTCAGGCGCAGGAAGCCCGAGATGATGTACACGGATTTCTCGCCGTGGCCGTAGGGGAGCGCGTCCTCCCAGGTATAGGTGGGAACCGTCTGCCACACGCCGTTCTCGTCCTTCACGTTGCGGGTGGAGGGGCGGTAGCAATTGATCTTGCACAGGTCGTGCAGCAGCGAAACCAGAGCCACGCTTTCGGCGTCGTAGGCCATGCCGTAGGTATCGCGGACACGCGCGCGGCCGAGGTAATCGACAAGACATTCGTACACGTTGACGCTGTGTTCCGCAAGCCCGCCCTCGTAGGCGCTGTGGAACCGCATGCTGGCGGGCGCGGTGAAAAAGTCGCTCGATTTGGAGAGCAGATAGTCCAGAAGCTTATCCGCCCCCTCGCGCGTGATATTGCCGCGGTAGATGTCGATAAATTTCTCCTTGTATTCGGCTGGTTCCAAAAAGATTCCTCCCGTTTGTTTTCGTTTCTCCCGCGTTCCGGCCATTCGCGGGGCTTTTCTGATTCTTCTTCAAAGGCCCGAAAATGCCGCGCTTAGCCGAACAGCAGGCTGCCGATTACGGCGTTGCTCACGAGAAAGCCGCGCGCCGTAAGGGCGATGCGGCCGGGCGCGCGCGTAAGCAGTCCTCCCTGCGCGAGCGCTTCGGGCCGGGAGCCGAAAAGGGAAAAATCCGCGCCGAAACGTTCGCGCAGAGCGGATTCCCAAAGTCCTTCGGAAAGCCGCAGGCGCAGCATCACGTATTCCTCGAGCGTACCGCCCGCGCCGTCGGGCACGGGCGCGGCGCCGGAAAGAAAGGCGGGCAGGCTGCGTTCGTAATGGAAACGCTGCCCATTAAAAAACGAATGCGCGGCGGGGCCGACACCGAGGTATTCGTCCGTGTTCCAATACCGCAGGTTGTGGCGCGAGGCAAAGCCGGGGCGGGCAAAGTTGGAGATTTCATACTGCTCGTAGCCGCGGCGCTCCAGTTCCCGGCAGGCCGAAAGATAGGCTTCCGCCTGAGCGTCGTCGTCCGGCAGGCGCAGGCTGTTTTTCTGCAGGAAAAACGGCGTGCCCTCCTCCACCTTGAGCAGGTACGCGGAGATATGCTCGGGCGCGAGCGCCGCCGCGAAGCCGATGGAGCGCCGCATGCTTTCGGGCGTCTGGCCCGGCGTGCAGAGCATCAGGTCCAGCGAGAGGTTCGCAAAACCCGCCGCGCGCGCAGCGCGCACCGCTTCCTCCACCTGGCGAGGGGTGTGCCGGCGCCCGAGCGCGCACAGCTCCTCCGGCACGGCGGACTGCATCCCCAGCGAAACCCGGTTGAAGCCCGCCGCCCGCCACCGTGCAAACGCCCCGGCTTCCACGCTGCCGGGGTTTGCCTCCAGCGTAATCTCGGCGTTTTGCGCAATATCGAACGCCTCACGCACGGCGGAAAGTAGGCGGCACAGGCCGTCCCCGAGCAGCGAGGGCGTTCCGCCTCCCAAATAGACGGTATCCACCGCACGCCCGGCCGCGCGCGCGCCCCATTCCCGCAGGCAGCGCTCCGCGGCCTCGAGATACCGCTCGGCCAGCGCTGCGGTGAGGGGAACCGAATAGAAATCGCAGTACGGGCATTTGCCGGGCGAACAGAACGGCACATGTATGTAGATTCCGAGTGTGTCCGGCATGATTTGCCTCGCTTTCCTTCTGTAAATCCGCGCGCCGCGCGCGCTCCGGCGCGTTGCGGCCGTGCTTCGAAAACGGCCGATAATGCCGCTTTTCCATACAAAGCTAGTATAACACGCCGCTTTTTCCGGAGCAACCCCGGCGGCCGCGCGCGAGGTAGAGCGCCTGCTGCTCATTTCCGGCTGGCAGCGGTTCCGGAATAAATTGGAGATGAGTTTTTTTCTAATTTGAAATGGAAATGCCGTAGGTTGACAAGGCATGTAAAAGCGCATATAATAACTCTGAAGTTCCGCTTTTTGGGGAAGCCCTGCAGGGAGCCGCGTCACCGACTGAAAGCGCGGCGGGCGATAAGAAGAGCGGGGAACGCTTCGCGGCACGGCCCGGAAATTGCATAGCGGAAAGTGGATGCGGTTTTCCGCATCAATGCGGGTGGCACCGCGGGCAGTAAATGCTCGTCCCGGAAATTATTGAAACGATAATTTCCGGGATTTTTTTATTTTGACACGGACGGCGGCGAGGAAGCCGCGGCTTTTGCCAAAAGGAAAGGTGGGCATTTCAGGATGTTAAGAACGCACGATTGCAACGAGCTGCGGGAACGGCATATCGGCAGCACGGCCACGCTTGCGGGGTGGGTGGATACCATTCGCGACCACGGCGCCGTGAAGTTTCTGGATCTGCGCGACCAGCACGGCGTGACGCAGATCGTGTTCCACGACGATTCCATGCTGGAGGGCGTTGGGCGCGAAACAGTGATTTCGGCCACCGGCGTGGTGCGCAAGCGGGACGACGACACCGTCAACCCCAAGCTGGAAACGGGCACGGTGGAGCTGCACGCCCAAAGTATCCGGGTGCTGGGCGAGTGCCGGCATATGCTCCCGTTCGAGATCCGGGAATCCACCGCCACGCGCGAGGAACTCCGGCTCAAATACCGTTTTCTGGACCTGCGCAATCCGGATATCCACAAAAATATCGTTCTGCGCTCGCAGGTGATCCGCTACCTGCGCAGCCGCATGGAAGAACTGGGCTTTATGGAGATCCAGACGCCCATCCTCACTGCGTCGTCGCCCGAAGGCGCGCGGGATTACCTCGTGCCCAGCCGCAAGCACCGCGGGAAGTTCTACGCCCTGCCGCAGGCGCCGCAGCAGTTCAAGCAGATGCTGATGGTTTCGGGCTTCGATAAATACTACCAGATCGCGCCGTGCTTCCGCGACGAGGACGCGCGCGGAGACCGTTCCCCCGGCGAATTCTACCAGCTCGATTTTGAGATGGCGTTCGCCGAGCAGGAGGACGTGCTCGGCGTGGCCGAAAGCGTGCTCTCCGATACTTTCGCGCATTTTTCGGAAAAGCGCGTGTCGCCCGCGCCCTTCCGCCGCATCACCTACCGCGACGCGATGCTGCACTACGGCAGCGACAAGCCGGACTTGCGCAATCCGCTGCTCATCCACGACCTGACGGAGTTTTTCGCACATGTGGATTTCGCCCTTTTCAAAAACAAGCCGGTGCGCGGCATTGTGGCAAACTGCGAAGGGCAGCCGCGCAGCTTCTTTGAAAGCTCCGAAAAATACGCGCTTTCCGTCGGCATGAAGGGGCTGGGGTATCTCACGCTCGCGGGCGGCGTGTTCAAAGGCCCCATCGACAAATTCCTCAAACCCGAACAGAAGGCGCGGCTGATCGCCGATCTCGGCCTCAAAGAAGGGGATACGCTGTTCTTCATCTGCGACCGACTCCCCGTGGTGAACACGCTTGCCGGGCAGATCCGCGCGTGGCTCGGCGAAAACCTCGGCCTCATCGAGCGCGACGCGTTCGAGTTCTGCTTCGTGGTGGATTTCCCCATGTATGAGCTGGACCCCGAAACGGGTGCCGTCACGTTTACGCACAACCCGTTCTCCATGCCGCAGGGCGGGCTGGAGGCGCTGGAACAGAAGGACCCGCTGGAGATTCTGGCCTACCAGTATGATGTGGTGTGCAACGGCGTGGAGCTTTCCAGCGGCGCGGTGCGCAACCATTCGCCCGAGATTATGAAAAAGGCGTTCGCTATTGCGGGGTACAGCGAGGAAGAGCTGGAGCGCCGGTTCGGCGCGCTCTATACGGCGTTCCAGTACGGCGCGCCGCCGCACGCGGGCATGGCCCCGGGCATCGACCGCATGATTATGCTGCTGGCGGGGGAGGAAACCATCCGCGACGTCATCGCTTTCCCGCTCAACGGCAACGCGCAGGACCTGCTGATGGGAGCGCCCTCCGAGGCGACGGAGCAGCAGCTCCGGGAAGTGCACATCAAGCTGCGCTGAACCGGAATACCGTTTCGTCCACAAAAAAACGCGCCCGCAAAGGGCGCGTTTTTTTGGCGTGCTGCAGTTCCCGCGCCGACGGCGCCGGGCGCGGCTTTTATCCGGCGGAACTTACGCCGCAAGCGGAACTGGCGTCAGCCAAACGAGCGCAGCGCGGCCTGCAAAGCGTCGGCGCCGTCGGGCGTCTGGATATCCGGCGTAAGCTCGCGCTCGGCGTTCTTGGAGGAATCGGGCCGCAGCCACTGCTTGTGGGAAACGCTGCCCTGCAGGCCGGAATTGTTCAGCGTAAAGTCGATGATGTCGCCATAGCCGGAGGGCATGTTGGCGGAGGGCTGCCCCACGATTTTGCCGAGGCGCCCATCCTGCACCCACACGGCGAGCATGGTGGCGGAGCTGAACGTGCCGGCGTCGGTGAGCACCCGCAGCTGGAGATGGGGGTTCGGCTTCGCGGTGTTATTCGGCGCGGAGCGGTAAACCCCGGAGGAATGGAGATACCCGATCTGGGCCTGCGCCGGTTTGGAATAGCGCACGAGCACGCCGTAGGTGCCGGGCTTCATGCCGAGAGCGTTCAGAATTTCTTCGCAGACCTCACTGTTGCCGCCGCCGTTGCCGCGCACGTCCACCACCACTTTATCGGTGCCGCCGGCCACGGCTTTTTTGAGGGCGCTCAGCGTTTGGGCGAATGTGGAATCGAACGTGCAGGAGCGAAGCGTGAACACAAAGACGCCGTTTTCCATTTGGCCCGAAGCGACGGAAGAACCGCCGTCAGCCGCATCGCTCAGCAGCGAAGTGGGGCCGAACGGCACGTCGATTGTGCTCAGCGCGCCGTTTTGCTCAACGGCGACGGGCACGCTGCCGCCGAGGTTCGGAATCAGCAGGCTGAGAACAGAGGCATAGGTGCTGTACTGCCCGTTCGCCCGGTAAACCGCCGCGTCGTTTTCCTCGGGGAACAGAGCGGCGATTTTAGCCGTGATTTTTTCCACTGGCACGCCGCCGATGGAAACGGCCTGCGCGCCCTTGGGCAGATTGCCGCCGAACGAAACCAGCGCGCCGTTTTCCCACCGCCAGTTCACCTGCAAAAAGCTGCCTTCCGTACAGTAGACGTGCGTGTGCCCATCCTCCAGGGAGGTGAGAAACTGCGAGGTGAGCGCCCTAAACGCGAACACCGAGGTCGTCTGCTTCGCGGCGGCCAGGTAGGCGCTTTTGGCCCGCGTGTAGGCGGCGGGCGGCGTGTGAAGGAAAACCGGGTGCACCTGCTCCACGAAACTTGTCATCTGCGCGGCGTCCGCTTCCGCCTGAGCCGGGGTCAGGGCGGTGTTCGTAACAAATCCGGAAGCATTGAAAACGGGGTGCTTGAGCATGATCGGCATATCGCTGAAATAGAGGTACCCGGCCGCCGCCCCCAGCAGCAGGAACACCCCCAAAAGGCAGCCCACAAGCACACGGGGCCATTTTCGCTTTGCCGCATGTTTTTTCATCTGTCTAAACCGCCTTCCGTGGGGCGCCGCAGCGTCGGGGCGCCGCAGCGTCGGGGGCACCGAGGCGCCCGGATGTCGTTTGTTCCAATTCAAAGCAAATCCGCCGCGCGGCTTTCCGCTTCCGCATTTTCCCCTGTCAGCCCCGGCGCATAGCCTCGCGGGATTCGAGCAGCAGCCGCAGCACGTGGTTCACCGGTGTGGGCACGCCATGCTCCCGCCCCAGGCGCTCCACGGTTCCGGAAAAATACTCCACTTCGGTTTTGCGCCCGGCCTCCACGTCCTGAAGCATCGAGGTTTTGCCCTCGGGCGAGAAGCCGCGCAGCTTTTCCTCAAATTCCAGCGCGTCGCGCTCAAAAAGGGCGACGCCGCAGACCTTGGCCAGCGCCACCACCTCCAGCATGGCTTCGTGGAAGAGCTGGGCGTTGGGGGCGAGCACCATTTTACCGTAGGGCGCTCCCGCCACGGCGGAAACCTGATTGCAGCCCACGTTGAGCATCCATTTTTTCCACACGGCGCGCAGCATGTCGGGGCAGGCCTCTGCCGAAAGCCCCGCGCCCTCCAGATACCGCCGCACGGCCTCCACCTCCGGCGCGGGGTTTGTGTTCTCCGCGTACCCGAACTGGATGAGCCCGTTGCTCACGTTTGTCACGCCCGCGTCCGTGCGCACCGCGTCCACATACACGCACAGCCCGTAGAACACCGGGTTTTTAGGGAAAGCCTCCTGCAGCCGGTCCCGTGCGGAGATTCCGTTGAGCAGCGGCAGAATCACCGTGCCAGGCCCCACGACGCCGTGCATGTCCCGGATGGTTTCGTCCAGGCTGTAATTTTTGACGCAGACGATCACGAGCTCTGCCGGAAACGCCTCGCCGGGCGCGATAACGCGCGGCGTGAATGCCGTGCCGTTGAGGAAAACGCCCTTCCGGAGCTTTTCGGCGCGCTCCCCGCCCGCCACGACGGCGAAGTTCCCGCCGTATGCCCGCTGCAGCGCGCAGCCGTATACCGTACCGATGGCGCCCATTCCGATGAGCGCCGATTTCCGAATTTCCATCCTGTTCTCTCCGTTTCCCGCAGATTGTTTTGCACTATTATACCATAAATTGCTGCAAGCCGCGCGCAAAATGCAGGAGAGCCCGATTCGGCGGGTCCTGTTTTTACGGCAGCAGACCTTTTTTGCGGCCTTCCTCCACCGCCATGGTGCGGGAGGAAACGCCGAGCTTGCCGAAGATGCTCAGTACGTGCGTTTTTACGGTGGCCTGCGAGATGCACAGCCGCTGCGCGATTTCGCGGTTCGTGATGCCCCGCGCCAGCTCCCCGAGCACTTCCGCCTCCCGCGCCGAAAGGCGCTCTCCTTCCGGCTCGCTTTTTGCGGACGCGGGCGCGCACGGTGTGTGCGCACACAGCGCGGCGGCTTCGCGTGCGAAGGCGGCTTCCGGGGCGCTCAGCCCGCTTTGGGAGGCGGCCATGCCGGAAAGGGCGGCGAGCGGCGCGGCCAGAAACGCGCGGTTTAAATAAAACGGCATGAGAATGCGGTCCCTGTGCGCGTAAAACACCGTTTCGCGCAGCAAACCGGCTTTTTCGCGCGCAGCTGCGTTTTGCTCCAGCATCCGCAGCTTTAAAAGATCCCCTTCCACGAGCCACAAACGGTTTTGGGACGCGCGGCAGAACGCCAGCACGCGTTCCGTTTCGGCAAGCCCCTCCGCCGCATTGCCCCTCTCAAAGAGCAGGCGCGCCCGCAGCAGGCGGAAAAACGGCTGATCCCGGTAGTTCGGCGTCTGTTCCAGCGCTAAGAGGAACGCGTCGGCCAAAGCGCCGCCGAGCAGCCCCGCGCAGTCCAGCTCGTGAACGAGCCGCCCCAGCGCGAGCACGCTGTACGCCGGGTATTCGGAGCGGATGCCTTCCACGGCGCGCGCGCCGCCCTCCGCGTCCCCGCGCAGAAACTTCAGCTCAGCCAGATGAAAGGCGAGCGTCATATCCGCCACATCCATGTGAAAACGGTGCGAATCCAGCGTTTCCTTCGCATTGCGGAGAGCCTCTTCCGCGCGCTCAAGTTCCATGCGCCGCATATAAACCCCGGCTATGCCGAAATAGTAATTGGTGCTGAAGCCCGAAAACAGGGATGACTCGGAAAAGAGCGATCGGGCCTGCGCGTAAGCGTCCAGACTTTCGTTTAAACGCCCGGTTTCCTCGAAGAGCTGCGCCAGCTGATCGTAAGCCAGAAAGCGGATGAAGTCGCGCTCGGAGCACAGGGACTGCCGGACGCAGACCTCGGCTTCGGTATATCGTGCCTCGGAGAGCAGCGCGGCCGTGTTCTCCACCCGTATCACGGCTTTGGAGGCGTCGCCCAGGGGCAGGGCCTCGATCTGTTCCGGGGTGAGCGCGCTGTATTCGGGCAGAATTCCCCTGCTGTTTTCCAGATAGGGACGGGCGAACTGCAAAGCGCGGAAAATGTCCGAATCCCCGTAACGCTCCTGAAACTTGCGGTATAGCACGCGGCATCGCTCCAGATCGAGGTTGCCGAGGTTATACAGAAAGCACTGGGCCGTCAGGTCCGGGTCTCCTATGAGCCGTTCCGAAGGCACGAGGTTGAGGCAGCCCCAGGCTTCAATGTTGCCGTCCATGCCGTGGGCCGCGCGCAGTACGCTGCCGTAATCCCCGGCGGCGCAGTATTGGCGCAGCGCTTCCTCCAAATCGCCCCGCCGCTCGTAGGCATCCGCCGCGCGGGCGTGCAGGCTCTGCCGCCGCTCCTCGGGAAGCCGGGAAAACTGCTGGGCCAGGTAATCCGAAAGGATGTTGTGGTAGCGGTAAACGCCGTTTTGCTCATCCATGCACAAGATGAACAGGTTCTTGCGCGTGAGCCTTTCCACCATCGCGTCGAAACGGGGCTTGGAAAAGCTATCGAACAGGGAGGCGCACACCGCCGCGTCGAAATAGGGAAGAAAGCCCGTTCCCGTGAGAAATTCCCGTTCCTCGGGCAGCAGGGATTCAAAAATTTCGCGCGTGAGGTATTCCGCGGCGATTCCGCCCCCCGCGCGCAGCAGATTTTCGGAGAAGCGCTGCGCCCCGGCCGCCGCGGCGAGTTGCAGGCCGCCGACCCAGCCCTCCGCGTAGTCGGTGAGCCTGCGAAGCTCCGCGTCGCTTGCCGCAAGGCCCAGTGTCTGCCGCAGAAACTGCATCCCCTCTTCGGGAGTGAGCGCCATCTGGCGGCTGTCGATGTATAAAAGCCGGCCGGCCATTGCCAGCGGGCCGAGGTAGACGGGCGGGTCCTCGCGCGAAAGCAGGAACAGATGGACGTTTTCGGGCATGGCGCCCAGAAAAAATTCCAGCGTGCGCGCAAGCGCGGCATCCCGGATGCAATGGACGTCGTCGAGCGCCATGGTGCAGTCCCCCACGTCGCACAGCCGATTGATGAGCAGCGTGAGCAGGTTTTCCATGTGCGCGGAATCCGGGTTCGAGCGCATCAGCTCCAGCAGGCCGCCGTCGTCCAGAAAGCCCCGCGCCGCGGCCGTGAAGTAGAGCCAGAAGGAATGGACGTTGGCGATGGAGGGGTCCACGGTGAGCCAGCCCACGTTAGGAAGCTCCGCTTCGCGCAGAAACGAGGAGAGCAGGGTCGTTTTTCCCGTGCCCGCCGCCCCGCGCACGAAAACCACGCCCATCTCGGAGCACTGTGCGAGCTGCCCGAACAGCGCGCGGCGCGCCACGTAATTTTTGCGCGGCGCGGGGATTTTCAGCCGGGTGGAGAGAAGCAGGGAATCGGGGGAGAGTTTCATGGCCGCAACCCTTTCTGACGCATCGCCGCCGCACGGCGCTTCCGGCCCGGAAACCGGGCGCGGGCTTTTCCTTCCGGCAGCGTACCCGCCTCTATTGTATCCCCGGCCGCGCGCCGTGGCAAGAGCGCATGCGGTTTATGCGCCCCGAAGCGTTTTCCGGCGCAGCAGAAAGCAGGAAAGCGCGAACAGGCACAACGAAAAGGCGGCCACGTAGAACAGAGAGCCGAGGCTTTGGGCGGCTCTGCCGTTTTGCAACCGCTGCGCGAACTCCATGAAGTCCTTTTGCGGCAGCAAAAGGAGCAGCCGGTCGAGCACCGCGTTGCTTTTGCTGAGCGAAAAGAATCCGCCGGAAAGAACCGAGGTGAGCACCACGACGGAATTTCCGAGCATCGCGGCGTTATCCGGCTTTTGGATCAGCGTGTTCAGCAGCAGCGCCAGCGATACGCCCAGAAAACCTAAAAGCGCCATCAGCCCGGCATACTGCGCGAGCGAGAAACCGATTTTCCAGCCGCACGCGCGCAGCACGGCCAGCAGCAGGAATTCCGGCAGCAGGAACGAGAGAGCATAGACGCAATGCGCGGCCATATACCCGCCGAGCGAAGCGGGCGAAACGGAAATGCGCCGAAGCTGGCCCTGCTCCTTATCGTCGGCAAAGACGAACAGGTTGGAAAACGCAAACATGAGCAGGAACATCATCAGAAAGCCGATGATGTTTACGCCGGCGCCCCTTTCGGTCTGCGGGTCCGCCACGCCGGCGCGCGGTTTTTGCAGCAGAAGCAGCAGCATTTTCCGGAAGCTCTGCGTGCGCAAAGTCTCGATTTTGTATTGCCCTTTGCCCTCCGCCGTGACGAACGCGTCGTATTTCTGCTCCACGAGCGCCGATTCGGGCGGCGCTTTTGGCAGCACGGTGATCTTGAGAGCGGCGGAGGAAGCGGGCAGGGAAGCCGCCGCACCCGCTTGCGGAATCAGCGCGATGCGCGCCTTCACCTGCTGCAGGCCGGTGATGTATACGGCCAGAAAAATGGAGCCGAGTGTCACAAGAGTCATCATGCCCATCGCCGCGGCGCGCGGAACCGCGCGCAGATAATCGGCTATCAGAACCGTCCGGAACGTCTGAAAGATGTTTTTCACAAATAATCCTCCGTTCGGAAAAGCAGGCGGCAGCCAAACAGCAGCAGAGCGGAAAACGCAGCTGCGGAAAGCGCCACCGGCGCGAGGTATGCGGTGCTGTTGTCGCACGCCAGCGCGAAAAACGCGTCGTTGAGCCATTTGACGGGCGAGAGCCGGGAAAGCGCCGCGAGCGCGCCGCCCAAGCCCTCCAGAGAAAAGAAGGTGCCGCCCAGTGCGCAGAGCAGGCTGATGACGGTGCTGAGCAGCGTGCTGGTGGTTTCCTCGCAGCGAAACACGCAGCAGAAGAAGATGCCGAGCGCGGCCGAGGCAAATTCCACCGGGGCCATCAGCAGCACGAACAGCGCGGGCCTTGAACCCAACGTGACGTGCAGCAAAGGGCAGAGCGCCGCCAGAAGCAGCAAATGCAGGCCGTAATCGAACACAAACGATGCCACGGTTTTGGAGAGCACGATGGGGAAGCCGCCCACCGGCGAATAGACGATGCGCAGGTTGGGCTTGCGGATATCGCGTTCCATAAAACAGTTGGAGGCCGTCATGGCACCGCTTAACATGGCGTAAACGAGGAGCGTTACCGTGTAATACTGGTAGGCGTCTCTGGAATCCGCATAGCCGCCGCTGCTCAGAAAGCCCAGAATGAGGATGATGAGCGCTCCGAAAACCGTGTTGTACAGGAGCAGCACCGGGTTTAGAAACAGGTTGCCGAGGTCCATTTTCAGAATATTCCAAAAGTTGCGCACGAGAGCCGCCCCCTTTCAGTCGCGCAGCTTGCGCCCGGTGAGCTTGAGAAACACCGTTTCCAGGCTCGCGGCTTCGCTTGTGATGTTGCGGATTTTTTCGCCGCGCGCGCAAAGCAGCGCGATGATGCGGTCGAGGTTCTCAATACCCTTGAGCGAGGCGATCTCGATGGTGTCGCCGGTAATTTTTACGGCTTTCACGCCCTCGATTCCAAAGAGGTCGGCTTCCGCAACCGCGCCGTTTTGCTCCACCTGAATGACGATGCGCTTTTCGTTTTCAATATCCTCTTTCAGGCTTTCCTTGGTGCCTTCCGCGAGGATCGCGCCGTGGTCCATGATGATGATGCGGGTGGAGATCGCCTCCACTTCCTCCATGTAGTGCGTGGTGTAGATCACCGTGGCGCCGTCTTCCCG
>JAEWAU010000044.1 GCA_023391535.1 Bacillota bacterium
GCTCCGGCACCCCTGCCAAGCGCGGCCGTGCGGCGCAGGGCCGCTCTTCGCAGGGATGTCCACGCGTAATCCACATTTTATATCAGGGGGCGAGCAGTGAGTGGAACAGCAGACGAACCGGCGGGCAGAAGGGAATCCTTTTGGCGCCTTGAAGCCCGCATGCCGGCTGGCTGCCCGGTTTATGCAGAAAATCCAAACCGCCGCCGCGGCAAAAACCGCCGCGCGCATTTTCGCCGTGAAGATGCCGCACTTTATAAAAAACCGGACTCCGCTTCGCGCGGCGCGGCGCGGCGCCGATCCGCTTCAGGCTGCGCAGCTGCGCGCGGCGCGGCTCCGCAGCAGGCTGGCGCGCGTGCTCATCCCCGCCGCTGGGCTGGCGCTCGTGCTGGGCGTGACGGCCGGCGCTTTGCTGAGCAATCTCAGGCATGTGAAGATCATCCTCGAAGGCGGCAGCAAAACGGTGACGACGTTCGAATCCAACCCGGATAAAATCCTTGCGGACAGCGGCATCCGCGTTTCCTCGGCGGATAAAGTCGTGTTCAGCGGATACAGCCGGAACAATTATGCCACCATTTCCTATACCGCGGCGTTCGCGGTGCAGGTTCAGGCCGACGGCCGCACGGTTTCCCTCGCGCTTACGGACGGCACCGCGGCGGACGCTCTCCGGCAGGCGAACGTGACTCTGAGCGCCGACGACCTGGTGAACGTGCCGCTTAACTCCACGCTGACGGCGGGCGAGACGATCACGGTGCGGCGCGTAACCTACAAGCAGGCCGTGGCCCTGACGGCTATCCCGTTTTCCACGAAAACCGTGCAGGATACTCTGCATGTCCGCGGAGCGCAGACGGTGCTGGTGGCGGGCAGGGCCGGCCAGCGCGCGGTGACGACGCGTATCCAGTATATCGACGGCAGGGAGACGCAGCGCACGGTGGTGAGCGACACAGTGAAGGCCCAGCCCGTTACGAGGGTCGTGAGCATGGGCGCCGCGTCGGCGACGCCGCTTTCCAAGTTCACGCTTTCCAATCTCCAGCTCGACCAAAACGGAGTGCCGCTCCATTATAGCCGCGTTTACACCGGCCCCGCCACCGCCTATTCGGCGCGGCCCGGCGCTCTTACGGACAGCGGCCGCCGGGCAGGCGTGGGCTACGTGGCGGTGGACCCTTCTAAGATTCCCTATGGGTCGCACCTGTATATCATGACGACCGACGGCTCCATCGTTTACGGGGTGGCCGTGGCGGCGGATACCGGAACCTTCGTGCACGACGGCAGCGGCATCCTCGTGGATCTCTATTTTCCGAACCTCGCCTCGGAATGCCGGTTCGGCGAGCATACCGTGAATCTCTACGTCCTGGATTGACGGGCAAACCGGCCGGGACCCGAAAAGGGAGCTTCAAAACGCGCGGCGGAGCGCTTTGAAGCTCCCTTTTTGCGCGCCGAATGACGCGGCGCGCCGGCATGCGACCGGAAAGTGTTTACTTCTCGCGGATTTTGTTATAGAATAAGTAACTGATGCTACGATCCGATGAAAGGGATGTCGAATCTGTTTTAAGGCTTGCGGCGGGCTTTGAAGTGGATTTGTTCCGCCATGGGAATCGGAGATCGGTAGGAGCGGCCCAAAGCGAAGAAACGAAAAAATCCGGGAGCGGGGAGTGTGCACATGGGCGGAAAAGCGGGCGGCGCGTGCCGCTCAGGACGGGCCGGCAAGCCCTTCCGCGGGTTTGCCGGGCGTGCGCTTCTGCGCACGTTTTCGGCTCTGCTTGCCGCGGCGCTGCTTTCGGGCTGCGCCGTAATTCCCGCCGATATCACCGAGCTCGAGAGCCTGCCCAAGCTCACGCCCGAACAGCAGGCCATCGAATCGGCGCTGCAGGCGAAAGTGGGCAACCGGTTCATCCTCCGCTATCCGCTGGAGGGCAATAACCGTTCCGCGTTCGTGCTGCGCCCGGGCGAGGGCAAGTCGCCCGACGAAGCCTACGCCTTTTACAGCCCAAACAGCACCACGGGGCCGTACATCGCGTATCTTGCCAAGCAAAACGGCAAGTGGAAAGACCTTGGCTCCATCAGCAGCGCCGGCAGCGACATCGACCGTGTGGATTTCGACGACTTCGACGGCGACGGAACCGATGAGATCGCCGTAGGCTGGCGTTCTTTCGACACGAACAATCTGGTACTGATGGTATACACCAAGACGCAGGACAACCGCTTCACCACGCAGACGCTGGGCAACTTCACGAAGCTGGTGATCGCGGATCTCACGGGCGACCGGCGGCCCGATATCCTGAAGCTCAAGCTGGACGCCACCGAAAAGCAGGCGACCGCGAGCCTGATCGCCTCCCAGGATGGAAAACTCCGGGAAGTGGCGGCGACGACGACCGACGGAACCGTTACGGGCTATACGGGGGTTTACTCCGCGCGGCTCACGGACGGAACGCCGGCGGTGCTCGTGGACGGCGAGAAGGCGGGCCGCAAGCTGAGCACCGAGCTGCTCTACTACAAGAACGGGGCGCTCCATTCGCCGTTCTACGAGCAGAGCCAGAACGCCGTGACCTCCACGCTGCGCAGCGACGCGTATCCCTGCTCCGACCTGGACCAGGACGGCAATTTTGAGATCCCGGTTCTGGAAACGCTGCCGCACGCCGCGCTCAAGAAGGGGCAGTCGGCGCCGATTCTGGCCAACTGGTCGGATTACAACGTCCAGAAAAAGAGCCTCGTAACGAAGTATTCCGATTACATGGATTATACCGACCGTTTCTGCGTGCGGTACCCCACCGTGTGGAAGCGCGCGGTTACGGTGACGCAGCCCGAGAGCGGCGTGTGGAATTTCGTGGAATGGAATGCGAAAAACGGCTCCGCCGGCAACGTGCTGTTCTCCATCCGGCTGTTCAAGGATGAGGTATGGAGCGAGCAGCAGACGCGCACGGCGTATACCATGCTGGCGGACCCCAGCGGCGTCGTGTTTGCGGTGAAGATGGGAGAGGAGAAGGACGGCGACCCGCTGTACCTTTCCCTGGACGAGGTTCGTAAAAACTTTTCCGTGCTCTGATACGGCGGCCCGGCAACGGGCGGAGAGATCCGCGCCGAAGCCCATGCGGCAAGCCTCTGCAGCAAATTCCGTCTGCTTTTTCATTCGGATACTCGTTTGGCAAAACCGGCCGCGCGCCGAATCTGTTTTGAGGAAAGGGGGTGCGCTATGAAAAGCATACTGGTGGTGGAAGACGAGGAAGCCATCCGCGAATTTGTCATCATCAATCTCAAGCGCTCCGGATACGGGGTGTTCGAGGCGGGCAGCGGCGAGGATGCCCTGGCCATCTATGAAAAGCACGCCGCGGAGATCAGCATCGTGCTGCTGGATATCATGCTGCCGGGCATCGACGGGTTTGCCGTATGCCGCAAGCTGCGCGAGAAGAGCCGGACGCTGGGCATCATCATGCTCACCGCGCGCACGCAGGAATTCGATAAGGTGGGCGGCCTGATGATTGGCGCCGACGACTACGTGACCAAGCCGTTTTCACCCTCGGAGCTGGTGGCACGCATCGACGCGCTGTACCGCCGGCTCGAGATCGACAAGAAGAGCGGGCAGCCGGAGGACATCGTTTCCGGCCCGTTCCGGCTCAACCTGAAAAGCCGCACGCTGTTCAAAAGCGAGCAGCCGGTGGATCTTACGCAGGTGGAGTACCAGATCATGAAGTACTTCATGGAGAACCCGGATACCGCCTTAAGCCGCGGCGAGATTCTCAACCATGTGTGGGGCGAGGATTATTTCGGCGAGCTCAAGATTGTGGACGTGAACGTGAGGCGCCTGCGCATGAAAATCGAGGATGAATCTTCAAACCCGGTTCACATCCTTACTGTTTGGGGATATGGGTACAAGTGGAACGTAAAGTAAAGGGCCTTCTGGGGCAGCCTCCGCACCGAAAGAGGTTGATCCGCGGCATCACGGGCAGGCTTCTCGTCAACATCCTGGGCGTGATCTCCACGGTGCTGCTGGTGATCTGGGTGTTTTTCGCCTTCACCATCCGCGGCTATTTTTACAATACCCTCGCGCAGGCGCTCACCAGCACGGCCCGCAACAACGCCATCAGCTTTTCGTTCCTTCTCGACCCCACCTCCCCGGATTTTTACGCCACCGCCACGAGCAGCGTGGAAGGGTTTGTGGATAAAGGCCGCATCGAGCTGATCTTTCTGAACACCTCGGGCGGCGTGGTCATCACCTCGAGCGGTTTCGTTCCCGCGAGCCCAACCCCCCCGCCGGATTTCCAGCTGGCCCTCAAGGCCCAGAACGGCGTGGGCGAATGGGACGGCGTGGACCCCACGACGCACGAGAAGATCATGGCCGTCACCACCCTGCTGCACGATTCCAGCGGCGAGCAGGTGGGCGCGGCGCGCTATGTCATTTCGCTTTCCCGCGTGGATATGCAGATTGCCATCTACCTGCTCATCAGCGGCATCATCTGCATCGCCATCATCTTTTTCGTCATCATGTCCGGCGTCTATTTCATCAACTCCATCGTGGTGCCGGTGCGCGAGGTGGGCTCCACGGCCCAGCGCATCGCCTCGGGCGATTTTGACGCCCGCATCGAGAAGCAGTACGACGACGAGATCGGCGAGCTGTGCGACACCATCAACCACATGGCGGGCGAGCTTGGCGCGGCCGACCGCATGAAGAACGATTTCATCTCCTCCGTTTCGCACGAGCTGCGCACGCCGCTCACGGCCATCAAGGGTTGGGGCGAAACCATCCTTTCCACCGGCCCTTCCGACCACGAAACGCTGCACAAGGGCATGGGCGTCATCATCGAGGAAACGGAGCGCCTTTCCGGCATGGTGGAGGAACTGCTCGATTTTTCCCGGATGCAGAACGGCAAGTTCCGCCTCATTATGGATAAGGTGGATATTCTGGCCGAGCTGGGCGAGGCCGTGCTGATGTTCTCGGACCGCGCCCACCGCGAGGGGCTTACGTTCATCTACAACGAGCCGGAAAGCCTCCTGCCCGTGATGGGCGACCGCAACCGGCTCAAGCAGGTATTCGTCAACATCCTCGACAACGCCTTCAAGTACTCCAATTCCGGCGGCAGCGTCACGGTGGCGCCCACCGCGGGGCCGAATTTCGTGCGCATCCGCATCTCGGATACCGGCGTGGGCATTCCCGCCGCCGATCTGCCGCGCGTGAAGGAGAAATTCTTCAAGGGCAATTCCACCCGGCGCGGTTCCGGCATCGGGCTTGCCGTGGCGGACGAAATCGTCTGTCTGCACGGCGGCACGCTGGAGATCGAAAGCGCCGAGGGTAAGGGCACCACCGTCATCATTACGCTCCCCGCCATTCAAAAATAGGCGGGCGGTGCCCGCGCCCAAAACGCGGGCGAGCCAAGCGGAGCCGTTTTTATCCTCGCGCGCCGGGAATCCGTGCGCGGGGGGCGGGCGGTGCCCGTGCCCAGGACGCGGGCGAGCCAAGCAAAACCGTTCCTCTTCTTGCGCGCCGGGAATCCGTGCGCGGGGGGCGGGCGGTGCCCGCACCCAAAACGCGGACGAGCCAAGCGGAGCCGTTTATCTCCTCGCGCGCCGGGAATCCGTGCGCGGGGAACCGGGTAAAAAGAATCACCCGGCCCCACTCGAATTGCCGCGGCGCAGCCGCTCGAACTGCCGCGGCGCAGCCGCTGCCTCCGGCGCAGCCGGGAAAGGGAAACTACCATGGCGAAGAAAATCCGCCGTACCATGATCGGCGGGCAGGCGGTGATCGAGGGCGTGATGATGCGCGGGGTTTCCCGCATGGCGGTGGCCGTGCGCACGCCCGACGGCGGCATCGACCTCGAAGTGCAGGAGCTTTCGCCCCTGGGCAGCCGCTACCCCGTGCTGCGCCTGCCGATCGTGCGCGGCGTCGTCAGCTTTGTGGGAATGTTGGTGAGCGGTTACCGCACGCTGATGCATTCCGCCGAAGTGGCCGGCATGATGGACGACGACGAACCGGAAAAAGCAGCTCCCATTCCCGCCGAAGCGTCTGTTCCCGCAGAAGAGCCTGTCCCCGCCGAAGCGTCTGCTCCCGCCGAAGTGGAGGCCGCGGCCGCAACGGCGGAAGAACCCCCTGCCGCCGAAGAAAAGCCCGCCAAAGAAAACGGCAAACAGAAGAAAGAGAAAAGCGGCGGGAAAGCCGAAGAGGGCCTCGGCGTGCTGGCCATGGTGGCGGGCTTCGTTATCGCCATCGCGCTCTTTACCGTGCTGCCCACCTTTATCGTGGGCAAAAGCGACGCGTTTGTGCACTGGGGCGGCTACCGGACGCTGGTGGAAGGCGTTATCAAAATTGCCATCTTCGTGGCGTACCTCGCCGCAGTTTCCAGCATGAAGGATATCCGCCGCGTGTACGAATACCACGGCGCCGAGCACAAGACCATTGCCTGCTACGAGCACGGCGAGGAGCTGACGCCCGAAAACGCGCGGCGCTACACGCGCTTCCACCCGCGCTGCGGCACCAGCTTCCTGCTCATCGTGCTCATCGTGAGCATTCTCGTGTTTTCACTGCTCACCTGGAAGGTGCTCTGGTTGCGCATCGTGCTCAAGCTGCTGCTGCTCCCCGTTGTGGTGGGCATCTCCTACGAGATCATCCGCTTCGTGGGCCGGCACGACAACTCCTTTTTGCGCTTCGTGCTCGCGCCGGGGCTGTGGCTCCAGCGCCTCACCACGCGCGAGCCGGACGACAGCCAGCTCGAATGCGCCATCGCGGCCATCAAAGCCGTGCTCCCGCGCGAGGGAGAGGACGACCGGTGGTAAAGCTCCGGCGCGGCCGGAGACCGCCTGCAAAAAAGAGCCCCCCGCGGGGGCTTTTTTTGACGCTCGCGGCAAGATAAAACGGACTGCCGCGCTATTCGGGGATATGCGAGGCGATGAGCGCCCCTATTTTATTCACATTGACGAGCAGCTGATAGGCGGACCCGCCGTAATCGTGCGCCGAACCGCGGACATACATCCGGTTCGGGTAGGCCGGGTTGCGGTATAGAGGATCGCCATCAGAAAACCCGTAGCCGACAAGGCGTTTTTTGCCGCTGCCCTCGCCCACGCGGCCGATGAGCGCGTATCCCTCCGGCAGCGCGTCGAGTTGCGCCTCCGGCCCATCCGCGCCAATAACGTATTCCGTTCCGTTGAAATCCACGCCGGGCGTGGGCATATTTTTGCCTCCCGCTCTTCCGCTCTGCGTGAGTCTCGGCCCCAGCGTAAACGCCAGAACGGCCAGCGCCACGGCAAAAACCGCCGCGGCGGCGCGCAACAGCACTTTTTTGGAAAACGGCATGGCAAAACCTCCTTCGGGCGGGCGAAAGCAGAACAACAATTCCAGTATATCCTATTATTGGGCCGCGCGCAAACCGCAAAAACGGGCGCGGCGGGAGGCGCTTATGGATTCCGGAAAAGCGGGGGGCGGCGCGCAACCCGAAACGGTGCGCGAAGCGTATGCGCGCATCCGGCGGGAGCTTACGGCGGCGGGCGTGCCGGATGCGGCCGTCAGCGCCGCGGCGCTGCTCGGGCGGCGCACGGGTTTTTCAAAGCAGGAGCTTTTGGCGCGCGGCGGCGAGCCGCTGCGGTGCGATTTGGCCGCCCTGCGCGCGGATGTGGAGCGGCGCGCAGCGCGCGAGCCGCTGCAGTACATCCTCGGGCGCTGGCCGTTTTTCGGGCTGGAATTCGAGGTGGGGCCCGGCGTGCTCATTCCGCGGCCGGATACCGAGGTGCTGGTGGAAACGGCGCTCGAATTTCTGAAAGACCGCGAAGCGCCGCGCCTTTTGGACCTGTGCGCCGGCAGCGGGTGCATCGGCATCGCGCTGGCGAAAACGCTGCCGGAAAGCCGGATTTGCAGCGTGGAGTTTTCAAAGCAGGCGCTTTTCTGGCTGCGCCGCAACGCGGCCCTGCACGGGATGGAAGGGCGGATGCGGATTCTCAAGGCCGATATGCTGGCGGAGGGGACGCCCGGCTTACTTGCGCGCGCGGCGTTCGACGCGCTTTTGTGCAACCCGCCGTATATCCCGAGCGGAGAGATTGCCGCGCTGGAGCCGGAGGTGGCGCGCTTTGAGCCGCGCGCGGCGCTGGACGGCGGCGGGGACGGCCTTGTGTTTTACCGCGCGGCGGCGCGCTTCCTGCCCCTGCTGCGCGCGGGGGGGCTCGCGGCGTTCGAGGTGGGCGCCGGGCAGGCGGAAGACGCGGCGGAGCTGCTGCGCGGCTTCGGGCTGCGGGATGTGTTCACGCGCCGGGACTACGGCGGCATCGAGCGCGTGGCGGGCGGCGTGTGGCCGGGAGAAACCGAAGCGTGCGGCGGCGCGGCCGGCGAAGAAGAGGAGGGCGGGAACCGATGAAAAAAACCGTTGTGGTTTATCAGTCCCGGTACGGGGCGACGAAGCGGTATGCGGAATGGATTGCGCGGGCGCTTTCGTGCGACCTGTTCGAGCGTGCCGAAGTTAAGCCGGAAGACCTCGCCGCGTACGAAACGGTGGTGTACGGCGGCGGGCTTTACGCGGGCGGCGTAGCCGGCATGAGCCTGATTACGCGCAGCCCCGAAGCGTTTTCAGGGAAAAATCTGGTGCTGTTCACCTGCGGGCTGGCCGACCCGGAAGACCCCGAAAACGTGCGGCGCATCCGGGAAGGCGTGGAGTGGGCGCTGCCCGAGCCGCTGCGAGGCCGGGCGCAGCTGTTCCATCTGCGCGGGGCCATGGATTACGCAAAACTGGGCGCCGTGCACCGCATGATGATGGCGATGGTCCACCGCGCGGTGAAATCGCGGAGCAAAAACGGGGCGGACGCCGAAGCGCGCGCGATGCTGGATACGTACGGGAAAGCAGTGGATTTTATTGACTTTAGAACCGCGGAGCCGCTGGCGGATTTTGTCCGCGGGCTGTAAAGGCGCGAAACGCCGCGCCGAACCGGGCTGCGGCGCAGCAAAAACCGGCCGGGAAGAAATTCCCCGGCCGGTTTTTTATGCGGAAGCGTCTGGCGCGGAGCTGTTCCGCCTTTGCACCGAATCGTGCGTTAAAGATACTTTGTGGGGTTGACGGCCTGGCCGTTTATGTAGACGCCGAAGTGCAGATGCGGGCCGGTGGAGTACCCCTCCGAGCCGACGTACGCCACCACCTGCCCTTTTGCAACCTGCGCGCCGTTTGCCGCCGCGCGGCCGCTGCAGTGGCCGTAGAAGGTGATCATGCCGTTTCCGTGCAGGATGAAGAGGTAGTTGGAGCCGTACACGGCCTGCATGTTGTTGGCCGCGAGGCCCGGAATATCGTATTTTACCACGCCGGAATCCGCCGCGCGGATGGGAGTGCCGAGCCCCGCGCCGATATCGATGCCGTCGTGGAAATCGCCCGCGGCGCCGGTGTAGGGGTTGGTGCGCCAGCCGAACGGGCAGGTGATAGGCCCGCTGACGGGCCAGATGAGCACGCCCGTGCCGTGCGCGCCCGCCGCGCTCGCGGCGGCCAGCGCCTTGCGCATCTGCTCGCGCACGGCGGCCTCCGTCTGCTCCATCTGCTTGTTCTGCGCCGCCAGCGAGGCCTGCTGCCCCTTCAGCTGCGCGTAAAGCGACGTCCTCTGGGACGACTGCCGGTTCAGCTCGGCCTGCTTTGACTCGTACGTCCCCTGCGAAGCCTTGAGGCTGGATTGCTGGGCGGAGAGCGCCGCGCGCTGGGAAACGACGGCGCTTTTTTCGCTTTTGAGCCGCGCGATGAGGTCGGTGTCGTGCTGCTGGATCAGCGTGATGATCTCGTAGCGCGCGAGGAACTGCGCGGGAGTTTTGGAGGAGAGCAGAAGCTCCAGATAGGAAACGCGCCCCGTTTCGAACATCGCCGTGACGCGTTCCTTATAGAGCTTCGTATCCGCGTCGATGTTCTCCTGCGTATCCGCAATCTTTCGGTCCGTTGCGGAAATCTGCTGCGCGCAGTCCGCGGCCTGCGCGTTGAGCTGCCCGATCTGCTGGGCGAGGATGCCGTTCGCCTGCTCCAGAACGGCGATCTGCTGCTTCACCTGCGTCTGGCTTGCCTTGTTGCCGGCAATCTGGCTCTGCAGGGCTTTCTGCTGCTTCTGCGCCTGCTCAAGCTGCTTTTGCAGGTCGCTGTAGCTTGCGGCGGCGCGCGCGGGCAGCGGAATGAGCAGCGCGGCCATCAGCAGCGCGAGGGCGGCGGCGCGGATTCTGCGTGTGTCGATCATGGCGGGGAAAACCTCCTCACAGGAATATCCGGGTTCGGATAAAGGATTCAAGCGCTTTGCTTTGTGGGCTTCGGCGCGTTTGCTGTGCGGCCGGAATCCATATCGCCCGGCAAACGGCGGAATGCGGGGGAAGAGCGGCTTTACCAGAACGGATACCATAACACGTAGCGCGGCGTGCCCAAAGCCTTGCGGCAGCAGCCCGGGAAGGAGGCGCGAAACGTCCGCAGCGCCCGCAGCTCCTCCTCCGAAGGCGCGTGCCCGCCGAAACGGGCCGACTCGAAGATGCGCGTCAGCTCCTCGAAGGGGACGGGCGAAAAGTCGAGCTTCCCGCGCAGCGAGGCGGCGTATTCCCGCGGGGTCATGGGAAGTTCGCAGGCAAACCCCATGCGCCGCAGCGCGCCCGCGTAAAAGGCGTAGGCCCGCTGCGCGCGCGCAAGCGGCGGCAGCTTTTCGATGTGCCGCAGCAAAAGCGCCCGGCGCGCGGCCGCGCCTGAGTACAAAACGAGCAGCAGCGCGGCCAGAGAAGCCGCAGCGCCCGCGGCCCCGGCCGCCGCGGCGTTTTTACCGGCTTTGGGCGCCGCCGCGGGCGCGGAGGGGGACTTGGCGGGCGCGGAGGACGACGAACTGGAAGGGCTGCTTGAGGAGGACGAGGGTTTGCTGGAGGAGGAAGACGAAGCCGCGCCCTCGCCGGGGTACAGCGCCGCAGGAATAAAGCCCGAGGGGGTGGGGTCCGCCGTCAGGAAGCCGTAGCTTTCCGTATAGAACTCCACCCAGGCGTGGGCCTGCGCGTTGGTGATCTCGTACACGCCCTTGGCGTTTGCAACGGGCGAATAGTAGCCGGAGACATAGCGCGCCGGCACGCCCGCGCAGCGCAACAGCACCGTCATGGCCGAGGCGAAGTGCTCGCAGTAGCCCGCGCGCGACGAAAAGAGAAAATAATCGACGAAATCCTGCCCGCTCGAGGGCTGTTTGGGGTTGAGCGTATAGGCGCAATTTTTGCCGAGCCACGCCTTGATAGCGTCCACTTTTTCAACGGCGGTGGAGCAGTTTTGGGTGATCTGCGCCGCCAGCGCGTAGGTGCGCTGCGTCACCGTGGAGCCCGGCTCCATATCCGCGCGCAGCAGCCCCTGCTCGTTTGCGGGCAAAGAATCCAGAATGGCCTGCTCCGCCTGCGTGGGGCCGCCGGAATACGTCTCGCCCGAGGAGGCGACCTCCTTTCCTCCGGCCCAGATATAGTAATCCGATATCGAGGAGGAATCGGTGCCGTCCGTTTTTTCGCCGAGAGGGTCCTCCAGGGCGGAGGAGCCCGCTTCCTCCGCTTTTTCGCGCTGCGCTTCCTCCTGCAATTGCTCCGCCTGGTTGAAATACCGAATAACGAGGTCGGTGCCGGAAGGCTGGGATGTCTGGAGCTTTAAGTCGGGGTAGTACCGAAAAAAGGAAAAGGACGCGTTGTAAGCGGAATTGGCGCTTTCGATCGTGAATGTGCCCTCCGGCACGAACACATAGCGCTGCGGAACCTTGAAAGTGATAGACATTGTTTTTGATTGATTGTAAAGGCTTTCGTTTGCGGTACTGAAATTCTGATTTACAAAGGCGTCGCTGAAACCGATAAAAGCGTGCGCATTCTGGTTGTTTGCTGTATCCCCCGAATCGATGGTTGTCCAGTTTTTTCCGGAATAGTTGTCGTAAATCCGCCCCTTGAGATGGAACGGCCCGCCCGCCGTTTGGACCTCCAGCACGAGCGTGCGGTCGAGCGTCAGAGGCCGGCCCAGAACGCCGGCGGGGTCCTCGTCGCCGAAGCCGCTTTTGGAGGGCAGCAGCGTCTGCCCCGCTTTCTGGAACATCCGCACCACGTTGAGCTCGGGCTTGTCCCCGAAAACGGCGTGGAGATAGGTGAACGCGCCCTGCGAGGCCACCGCCGCCGCGGCGCACAGGGCCACGGCCGCCAGTGTCAGCCCGCGCGGGGGCGGCTGGGGCAGCGACGAGCGGCGCAGAAACAGCGCGCCGCACGCCGTGCAGAACACCAGCAGCAGCGGGATGGAAACCTCGTAGCCCAGCAGCGGCGCCACCAGAACCAGCCCCGCGCCCACCGCGAAGGTGAAGGCCAGCGTAACACGGTTTTTGGCGGTGCAGAACAGCACGAGCGCCAGAAAGCAGCCGAGCAGGGCCAGCGCCGGCAGGATGAGCCGCGGCTGCCGGGCGAGCCCGCCGCCCGCCTGGATATCCTGAACAAAACGCAGCGGCGCGCCGGTTTTGAGCTGGAGCAGACCCAGAGCGGCGGCGGCAAGCCCGAACAGCGAAAGGCCGGCCAGGGTGAACGCGCGGTGGAGCGACAGGAGCAGCAGAGCCAGCGCCGCGGCGAGCGCCGCCCCGGGCAGGGCGCGCCAAAGCTGCGCGGGCGTGACGAAAAACGAGGCGAGATTGCACAGCCAGGCCAGAACGCCGGCCAGCAGCAGCAGATATTCCGCGCAGGCGGAGGCGAAACGCGATTGCTTTCCCATACACACTCCAAGAAACAAGGCCGGGCCGCGAAATCAGCGGCGCGCGGCGGAGGGCCCCTCCGCCACGGCCACAAGATATTCCATATCGAGCCGTTCCAGAAAATCGAACAGGCTGTTTTCCCGCTCGCGCTTAAAATCCTCGGGCACCACGTAGAGCAGCATCGGGCGCCCGCCCGCGTTTTTGATATCCAGCAGGCGGCACACCAGCTCCACGTCGGCGTTCGCCGTGCAAACCATCACGGAGGCGGCGCCGGAAGGCAGCAGCTCCTCGATGCCGGCGTCGCCGGGGCCCGCGCGCAGCAGCAGATCCGCCGCCTCCAGCACATCCGCCGGGGAGGCGACCTCCTGCCGCGCCGGGCCGCCCGCGCCGGAGGCGAGGAGCACCGCGCGCCCGCCGCCCGCAACGCGGCTGCCCAGCGCCGAAACCGCCGTTTCCAGCAGCGTATCGTTCAGGCGCAGCCGCTGGGGCGCGGGCAGGTCGGGCAGCTTGAGATCCACGATCACCAGCGTGCCGGCCTCGTCGTCCTCATACAGGCGGGTCATGTAGCTCAGCGATTTGGCCGAGAGCTTCCAGTGGATGTTGTGCAGCGCGTCGCCCGGCTCGTAGCTGCGAACGCCGTCGTATTCGCCCTGCGCGCTGCGGCGCGGCGTACGGCCCGAGGGGGCGGGCATGGGCGATTCCTGCGCCGCCGCTCCCTCAATGGGCCGCAGGCGGGGCATGCAGGCGAGCTCCCGCCCCCCGCGCCGGCAGCGCGAAACGCGGAAAAGGCCCAGCAGGTCGCAGATTTTGACGGATTTGATCCGCACGTCGAACAGGCCCACATGCATCAGGCCGAGATCGAACGGGAGCCGCGCCTCGCTGCGCGGAGGCACGGCCACGGAGCGGGAAAGGGTGAGCGGCTTTTCCATATGCGGGCCCGTAACGCGCAATGCGACACGGACGCGCGGCAGGGGCAGCCTGCCTTCGTTGCGCAAGGACACGGAGCAGCGGGCGCGCTGGCCATGCTCCACGCGCAGGCCCTGGGCTTCGCCCGCCTCGCCCGAGGGAGCGCCCACGGAAACCCGGCGCGCGGCGAGGCGCACATAGATCCAATCGAGAAGGGTGAGGCAAAGCAGAAAAAGCAGCGGCGTGTACCCCAGCCTGTTGTTGAAATAAACGGCTGAGGCGACGGAGGCGGAAACGAGGACAACATAGATCGCTATGTTGAGCGGCATCGGCTCGCCCCTTTCCGGATGGTTCAGACCGGCTGTTTTTTGATGAGCGGCGCCCGCACGGAGCCGATCAGCCCGTGCAAAACCTCCTGCGCGGACCTGTGCGCCAGCTTTGCCGCCCGGCTTAAGATCAGCCGATGGGCGAGCGCGTAGGGCGCGAGGTATTTGACGTCGTCGGGCAGAACGTAATCGCGCCCGTAATAGAGGGCGCAGGCCTGGCTTAAGCGGTAGAGCGCGATGGAGCCGCGCGGGCTCGCCCCGAGCAGAATATCCGGGCTGCGGCGCGTGGCCGTCGTGAGCTCCACGATGTAGCGGCGCACGCTTTCGTCCACCGTTACGGCAGCGGCCGCCACGCGCGCGGCGAGGATATCCTGCGCGCAGGCCACGGGCGAAAGCGGAGCGGCCGCGCCCTCCGGGCCTACCGAAAGCACGCGCATCTCGTCCTCCGGTTCGGGGTAGCCGAGAGAGACGCGCACCGAAAAACGGTCGATCTCCGCCTCCGGGAGCGGATAGGTGCCCAGATATTCCACGGGGTTCTGCGTGGCGAGCACCATGAACGGCTGAGGGAGCGGGTAGGTGTGCAGGTCCACCGTCACCTGATTCTCCTCCATAATCTCTAGGAGGCTTGCCTGCGTTTTGGGCGAGGTGCGGTTGATCTCGTCGGCCAGCACGAAATTGCTCATCACGGCGCCGGGGCGGAACTCGAACTCGCCCGTTTTGGGGTTAAACAGCGAAAATCCCGTGACGTCGGAAGGCAGGATATCCGGCGTGAACTGGATGCGGCGGAACGTTCCGTCCACCGAGCGGGCCAGCGCCGAAACCAGGCTGGTTTTGCCCACGCCGGGCACGTCCTCAATGAGCACATGGCCTCCGCTCGCCATGGCGAAAACGATGATTTCCACCGCCTGCTGCTTGCCGATGATGGCGCCGCCCACATTTTCGACGATGCGGGTCAGCACGGCCCGGGCCTGTTCCACTTCCTGCATAATGCTCCTCCAAAATAAGCCGAAGAAAGCCGGCGTGCCGGCTCCAAACCCTATCGTTTCCATTATAACGGAAACGGCAGGCCGATTCAAGCGAAAGAACGGGAGGCGGAGGAATCAATTTGAATTTTTTGTGCAAAAAGGGAAAAAAGAGGGCGCGCCGAACCGGCTTCGGCGCGCCCGGTACAAACGGGGGGTGTTATTTTCCACGGGCTTACAGCTCGAGCCGCACGGAATAAGCGGCGAGCCAGTCGTTTACCTGCAGCAGGTAGGCGAGCAGCTGCGGGCCCGTCATGAGCTGGCCGAACCACGGGGCCTTGTAGGAGGAGCCGCGGCTTTCCACGATCTCGCGGATTTTTTCCTTGTTTACTACCTGCAAAAGCGGGGAATTGCCGTCTTTCAGCACGCCGTTCATGCGCGCGCACACAAGCTCGGTGTACTGCGGATGGTGCGTTTTAGGGTAGGGGCTTTTTTTGCGCTCCACGATATCGCGGGGCAGCACGCCCTCCAGCGACTTGCGCAGCAGTCCCTTTTCGCGCCCGCCCGCGAACTTGATTTTCTGCGGCAGGTTGAAGGCGTACTGCACGAGGCGCTTATCGGCGAACGGCACGCGCACCTCCAGCGAATTGCTCATGGACATGCGGTCCTTGCGGTTTAAGAGATTGACCATGAACCATTTGATGTTGAGGTAGAACAGCTCCCGCATGCGGAAATCGAGCTTTTCCTCGTTTTCGGGGTGTGGAACCTGCCGCAGCGTGGCCTGGTAATACTCCCGCGCCGTATCCGCGAGCGCGAGGTCGCCCAGAGCGGGACTTAAAATTTTCTGCCGCTCGGAAACGTAGAGCGACCACGGGAACGTATCGGCGAACATCATGGAGGGGTTGGTGTACCACGGGTACCCGCCCAGAATTTCATCCGCGCACTCACCCGAAAGCGCCACCACGAAATTTTTACGGATTTCGCGGCAGAACAGGAGCAGCGAGGAATCCACGTCCGCCATGCCGGGGAGGTCCCGTGCGATTACGGCGTCCGAAAGGGCGTCCACAAGCTGCGGCTGGCCGAGCACCACCGTTTTGTGGTCGCTGCCGATCTCCCGCGCCATGTACTCGGCCCAGGGCTGGTCCGGCGTGGGCTGGAACAGCGATTTGGTGAAATATTTTTCGTTTTCCTCGTAATCGATGGAATAGGTGGTGAGCCGCCGGCCGGCGTTTTTAAATTCCAGCGCGGCCATGGCCGAGATGGCCGAGGAATCCAGCCCGCCCGAAAGAAAGCAGCACAGCGGCACGTCGCCCACGAGCTGGCGCGTCACGGCGTCCGTGAGCAGGCCGAGAAGATGCTCCGCGGCCTCGTCCTCGGTTTCGCGGAAATCCTCCACCGTGGGCTTCCAGTATTCGCACACGGTAAGCCCCTCGGGCGTAAAATCGGCGCGGCAGGCGGGCGCGAGCTCCTTTACGTCCTTGTAGGTGCCGCTGCCCGGCGGCGTGGCCGGCCCCAGCGCGAAAATTTCGGCAAGGCCCTCGCGGTCCACCACCGGCTCCACGAGCGGGTGCGCGAGCAGCGTTTTAAGCTCCGAGCCGAAGATCAGCGAGGTACCGCGCCGCGCGTAGAACAGGGGTTTTACGCCCAGCGGGTCGCGCGCGAGAAACAGGCGCCGCTCCGTTTCGTCGTACACGGCAAAGGCGAAAATGCCGTTAAGGCGCTCGACGCACGCGTCTTTCCAGCAGATGTAGGAGGCGAGCAGCACCTCGGTATCGGAATAGGAATCGAACACAAAGCCCCGGCCGGAAAGCTCGGCGCGCAGCTCCTCGGTGTTGTAGAGCTCGCCGTTGTATACAAGGACGTACTCGCGCCCATCCACCGTTTTTTTCATGGGCTGCGCGCCGCCGGCCGGGTCCACCACGATCAGGCGCCGGTGCCCCAGCAGCGCGTGGCGCGAAAGGAAACGCCCCTCGGCGTCCGGCCCGCGCAGCGTAAGCGTGCGCACCATCGCGTCCAGAACGTCCTCCTCCTGGGAAAGGTCGCGCTCAAAATCCACCCAACCGGCGATTCCGCACATGAAAATACCTCCATTCGCTTCCGGCACCTCCGGCTCCGCCGGGAGACATCCGCATGCTGCCGCTTTGCAAAACGCAAAGGCAAAACGCGGCCGCTCCCAGCCGGAAGTGGAATTGTTCCAGCCTATGCGGCGAAGGCGCGGGGGGTTCGCACGGCGGCGTTTCGGTTACTTTACGAAAGAGCAGTGGTCGCCGCGCGAAAAATCAGGCTCGAAGCCCGCGCGCGCGATGCGCGCTGAGAGGCACGCGAGGCATTCGGCGGCTTCCTCCCCCGTGCAGATTTTATTGTCGTAGAGCATGTAGTCCCGGCGGTGGGCCACGGGCGAAAGGTTGGGCATCACGACGTTGGCGCCGGCCCGCAGGCCCTTCTCGCGCCCGAACGGGTCCACCGTGCCCAAAGCCGTGGTGGCGGGAATGAGAGCCTGGGGCAGCAGCAGCCGCAGCAGCGCCAGCAGCACGAGCGTAAGCTCCACGCCGCCTGCGGGCTCGTTTGCAAATACGGTGTCGTGGTGCGGCACGAACGGGCCGATACCCACCATTTGGGGCGCCAGCTCGCGCAGAAACACGAAATCGGCGGCGAGATGCGCGAAGGTCTGGTAGGGCGAGCCCACCATGAAACCAGCGCCCACCTGGTAGCCGATCTCCTTGAGGTCATAGAGGCAGCGCTTGCGGTTTGGGAGGCTCAGCTCGGGCGGGTGGAGCAGGCGGTAATGCGCATCGTCCGCCGTTTCGTGGCGCAGCAGGTAGCGATCCGCCCCCGCGTCGTAATACCGCTGGTAGGCTTCGCGGCTTTTTTCGCCGATGCTCAGCGTTACCGCGCAGTCCGGGAATTTCTCTTTGATGGAGGAAACAATGGAGCAGAGCAGGTCGTCGGTGTAGAACGCGTCCTCGCCGCTTTGCAGCACGAAGGTGCGGAAGCCCAGGGCATGGCCCTGTTCGCAGCACGCGAGGATTTCCTCGGGCGAAAGGCGGTAGCGCCGGGCGTTTTGGTTGGAGCGGCGGATGCCGCAGTAGTAGCAGTCGTTTTTGCAGAAGCTCGAAAACTCCACAAGGCCCCGGAAATAGACCTTTTTGCCGTACCACTGCTCGCGCACGCGGTTCGCGGCGGCAAACAGCGCCGCCGTATCGGCCTTTGGGGCGCCCGCGTAAAAGCGGATGAGCTCCTCGAAGCCCTCCGCGCCGAGCGTGCGCAGCGTTTCGGGTTCGGGGGGGAGCCGCGTGGGCGCGGCCTGCGGGGCCGTTTTTGTTTCAATGGGCGTGAAGGGCATGAGAGGTTCCTTTCTGGCTGGTCTGAGCGGCTCACGGCACGGCGCGTTCGAAGCAAAAATAGCGGTCGCAGCCGGGTTGCTATTCCGCCCGGGCAAAGGCCCCGGGGCCACTCGCACGGTTCATGCGGCGGGTCGCCGCGCGCCAGCGCAATGCGGATACCGCACGGCAGGCGGGCAGGGCCGCGGCGAGCGCGGCGTAGAAAAGGCCCGCCGGCAGCGCGCCGGAAAACGACACGCGCGGAAAAAAGCGGCAGCGCGCAAACCGGTAAAAGCAGAAGACGCAGCCCGCCGCGCACAGCAGCGTATAGCCGAGCGCCAGCGCGTCGCGCCGCGCAAAACGGAAAACGGAAAACGACGTGCGGCGCGAAAGGCCGTAGCCGCGCGCCTTCATGGAATCGGCGGTATCCAGCCCGTCCTCCATCGACCAGCTCAGCAGAACGGAAACCTCCCCCAAACGCCGGCGAAACGCGCCGCGCCGCCCGTTTTCCGCCGGGCTTTGACGCAGCGTGCGCTGCACGGCCTCAATCTCGCGCAGGCGGCGCGCAAACAGAGGGAGCATGCGCTGGGTCATGGTGACGAGCATGGACGCGGCGGGTGCAACCGGGGAAAACAGGTAGGAAAAACGGTCCGGCGGCACGAGGACGTTATAGACGCCGAACAGCCAGAACACCAGCAACAGCGAGCCGCCCTGGCACAGGCCGTAGATCAGCGCCTCGCGCGTAACGGGGCTGCCCCAAAAATAGAACAGCAGGGTTTTGCCGCCGTGGTTCACAAGCGGGTTGAACACCGCGAACGCCGCGCACACCGGCAGGTTCCAGGCGAGCTGCCGCAAAAAGGGGCGCGCGCGCAGCATCAGGTTCTGCAGGGCGGCGGCGGCAAGCCCAAGCGCGATGAGCGCGGGGTGAAAACAGAGCATGGCCAGCACCAGAAGCGCGGCGCTGTAAAAAAACGCCGCCGCCGGATGGAACCCGCCGGCCGCCGTGCGCGCCATGCCCTGCCCCCCTTTTTACTTCCCGTTTTTTTGTTTCCGATAAACGGATGCAGCAAACAAACTGTTACGGATTTTTACCGTCGGTAGTATAGATCCAATCGACTTTGTCACCGGGCTTCGGTTTGTACCTTTTGCAGGAGATATTCGGATATGTTCCGTTTACGCGGTAGGTCCAGCCGCTGGAACTGCCCTTATCGAATTCCGCGACGCCGTCGATGGCGGAGACATATTCCCCGTTGAGTGTGCTCCGGGCCGCGAGCAGGATGTCTTTGGCCTTGCAATAGCGCGCGAGCACGGAATAGACCGAATCGCCGCTCTGCAGGGGCACCCGGACGCCGCTTGCCACCATGCCGTCGTCGCCGCGCGTGGCGTCGATGGTGAGGGCGACGGTTTGGACCGCGGGCGCGGAGGACGGCGAAGCGCCGGACGGCGAAGTTCCGGACGAAGCCCGCGAGGAGGCCGCGCCCGCGGCGGAGGACGTGGAAGAGGAACCGCCCGGCACAGAAGAGGACGGCGCGCCGGACGAAGACGAAACAGAGGAGGACGAAACGGCGGAGGAGGACGGAACGGACGACGAGGCTGCGGAAACGCCGGCGGCCTTTTTGCAGCCGGAGAGCAGCAGCGCGAGCGTCAGGGCGAGCCCCAGCGCCGCCGCGGCCATCCGCGGAATTCTTTTCTGCACGGGCGTTCCTCCTTCCGGCAATCGCACATTTTATTTATACGGTATTTTCAGTTCCGATTGACACGTTCCGCGTATTTTGCTCCGCCGCCGGAGGCGGCAAGGCGAAATATAACTTCCGGAAACAGGAATTGAAATTGCCGTCGTTTACGGGCGGCGTGCCGCCCATGGCTTTATTGTACCCTGCGGGGCCGCGGCTGTCAAACGCCGGGGGCGCCAAACGGGCCCCCGCCCGAAAGGCGGAGGCCCGTGCCTGTGCAAAGCGCGGCGCGTTTTTACACGCGGAACAGCAGGTCGGCGTAGGTGGGCAGCGGCCACACGTTTGCCGGAACGATGCCCTCGAGCTCGTCGGCCACGGCGCGGACGGCGTTCATCGCGGGAATGACTTCGTCGCGGTAAGCCTGGGCGCTCATCTTCGGGCATTCAACGGCGGAAGCCTTCTCCGTTACGGCCTTGAGCGAGGCGATGTTGGCGGCGAAGCTGTCGGCCAGAGCGGAAACGTGCTCCAGCAGGCCGGCGGTTGCGGTTCCGGCCACGCCGGCGGCCTTGAGGCCCGCGCTCAGCGACGTTAAGCTCGCGAGGAACTTGAGCGTGGCGGGCAGCAGCTGGCGGTTTGCGATATCCAGCGTGGTGAGCGCTTCGATATTGATGGTCTTGGAATACTTTTCGAGGTAGATCTCGTAGCGCGAGTCGATCTCGACTTCGGTGAGGACGCCCTGGCGCTCCAGAACCTCGGCGTTCTTCGCGACTTTGAGCACTTCGATGGTATCCACCGTATTGGTGATGTTGGGCAGGCCGCGCTTTTCGGCCTCGACCACCCATTCGGGCGCGTAGTTGTTGCCGTTGAAGATCACGCGCTTGTGCTTCTGAACGGTCTCCTTCACGATGGCGGCCACTTCGGCGATGAAATCGGGGGCTTTTTCGAGGCGGTCCGCAAACCGGGAGAGCTCGTCGGCCACGATGGCGTTGAGAACATAGCAGGGCTCCGCTATGCTCTGGGAAGAGGCGGCCATGCGGAACTCGAACTTGTTGCCCGTGAAGGCGAACGGCGAGGTGCGGTTGCGGTCGGTCGTATCCTTCGGGAGGTTCGGCAGGCTGGAAGCGCCGATATCGATGGCGGCTCCCGGAACGCCCTTGTAGGGCGCGCCGGTCTCGATGGATTCGAGCACGGCGGCAAGTTCTTCGCCCACGAAGATCGAAATGATGGCCGGAGGCGCTTCGTTGGCGCCCAGGCGATGGTCGTTGCCGGCGCTCGCAACCGTGAGGCGCAGCAGGTCGGCGTATTCGTCCACGGCCTTGATGACGGCCGCGAGGAAGAGCAGGAACTGCGCGTTCTCACGCGGGGTCTTGCCCGGGTTGAGCAGGTTCTCGCCGTCGTTGGTCGCCATGGACCAGTTGACGTGTTTGCCGCTGCCGTTGACGCCGTCGAAGGCTTTCTCGTGCAGCAGGCAGGCCAGGCCGTGCTTCTTGGCCACCTTGCGCATCATTTCCATGACGAGCTGGTTGTGGTCGGTGGCGACGTTGGCGGAATCGAAGATGAGCGCCAGCTCGTGCTGCGCGGGCGCGACTTCGTTGTGTTTGGTTTTGGCGGTGATGCCGAGCTTCCACAGCTCCACGTCCAGGTCGTGCATGAAGGCGCTCACCTTCAGGCGCAGGCGGGCGAAGTACTGGTCCTCCATCTCCTGGCCCTTCGGGGGCTTCGCGCCGAACAGCGTGCGGCCGGAAAGGATGAGGTCGAGGCGCTTGTTGTAGAGCTCGCGGTTGACGAGGAAGTACTCCTGCTCCGGGCCTACGGTGGTGATCACCATATCGGACGTGGTGTTGCCGAACAGCTTGAGCACCCGCAGCGCGGCCTTGCTCAGCGCTTCGGAGGAGCGCAGCAGGGGGGCCTTTTCATCCAGCGCTTCGCCGGTGTAGGAAATGAACGCCGTGGGGATATACAGCGTGCCTTCCTTTACGAACGCGGGGGACGTGCAGTCCCACGCGGTGTAGCCGCGGGCTTCGAAGGTGGCGCGCAGGCCGCCGGAGGGGAAGGAGGAGGCGTCCGGTTCGCCCTTGATGAGCTCTTTGCCGGAGAATTCCAAAACCACGTTGCCGTCGGGGGTGGGAGAAATGAAAGAATCGTGCTTCTCGGCGGTGATCCCGGTCATCGGCTGGAACCAGTGCGTGTAATGCGTGGCGCCGTGCTCGATGGCCCAGTCCTTCATGGCGTTGGCCACGACGTCCGCGATGGAGGGATCGAGCGGAAGGCCGTGCTCGATGGTCTTTTTCAGGATCTTATAGGTCGCCTTGGGCAAGCGCGCTTTCATGACGGAATCGCCAAACACATACTCGCCAAAGATCTCTGCGGGATTCAGTGCTTTTTCGGTTTCCATTTCTTCTTTGCCCCCTTATTTGAATCAAAAACAGGCGCTTCACGGTTCCGCCGCAGCCTGCAGAAAGCAGAAACCGGGGCGGCGAGCCGTGAAACGCCTTCGTTTCACCTGTGCTATTCAGTAGTATAACATAAGAGCGGGAAATCTGCAAGTTTCTATTAATGAAAATTCATATTCTAAGATCAGTACAAAAAGCCGCGCCAATAATGTGGAAATCTTGCACAAAACCCCCAAACGCTTTGCGGCGGGCGAGGCAGAACGGCTGCAAACGGCGCGGAAAACAGGCCGGTATCCTGCATTTCTCCCGCAAAATGCAGCCCGGAGAGAGAGTTCTCCTGCAGGCGGTTTTGCGGGACGCAAACCGGCGGGAGCTCAGCGCTTCAGCCGTTCGATCAGGAGGGTGCGCAGGGCGGCCGGGTCCGCCTTGCCGCGCAAAGCGCGCATGGCCTGCCCGATGAGGAACGAAAGGGCCTTTTCCTTGCCCGAGCGGAAATCCTCCGCGGGGCCGGGGTTTTCGGCAAGGACCTTTTCCACGGCGGCCGCAAGCGCATCCGCGTCGCCCACCACGGCGAGGCCGTGCTTTTCCACGAGCTTCTCGGGCGTTTCGTCCGGTTCCTCGAACAGCAGCGCCAGAACCTTTTTGCCGGAGGAGGCCGTGATGCGCCCGGCTTTTACCAGCCGCAGAACGCCCACGAGGCCCGCCGCCGGGAAGGGGATGTCCTCCGGCTCCAGCTCGCGTTCCTTCAGGTCGTGCAGCAGCTCGCCCACGATCCATTTGGCGGCCTCCTGCGCCTCGTTGCCCGCGGCGGCCTCGTCGTAAAAATCCGAGAGCGCGCGCGAGGCCGTGAGAAGCGCGGCGTCGGCCTCCGAAACGCCCGCGTCCGCATAGCGGCGCAGCCGTGCCTCGGGCATTTCGGGAAGCTGCGCGCGAATCTCTTCGATGCGCGCGTCGGTGAGCACCACGGGCACGATATCCGGCTCGGGGAAGTAGCGGTAGTCGTTGGCCTCCTCCTTGCCGCGCATGGAACGGCTCTCGCCGCGGCCGTCGTCCCAGCGGCGCGTCTCCTGCACAACGGCGTTTCCCGCTTCCAGTTCCTCGATCTGCCGCGCGCGCTCCCCTTCCACCGCGCGGAAAATGGCGCGCAGCGAATTGATGTTCTTCATCTCGGTGCGCGTGCCGAGCTTTTCGCTCCCCAGCGGGCGCACCGAAACGTTCACGTCCGCGCGCAGGGAGCCCTGCTCCATGCGGCAATCCGAAACGCCCGCGTAGAGCAGCACGGCGCGCACGCGCTCCACGTATTCGCGCGTTTCTTCCGGGGTGCGCAGGTCCGGCTCCGAAACGATCTCGATGAGCGGCACGCCGCAGCGGTTGTAATCGACATAGGTGCGGCGCGCGGCGGGGTCGTGCGTGAGCTTGCCGGCGTCCTCTTCGATGTGGATGCGCGTGATGCCGATCTTTTTGCCCGAGGAGAGCCGCACCCAGCCGCCCTTGCACAGCGGCAGGTCGTACTGGGAGATCTGATAGTTCTTGGGCAGGTCGGGGTAGAAGTAGTTCTTGCGGTCGAGCTTGGAGAAATGCGCGATTTCGCAGTTCATGGCAAGCCCCGCGCGCACCGCGTATTCCACCACGCGGCGGTTGAGCACCGGCAGCGTGCCCGGCATCCCTGTGCACACCGGGCAGCAGTGCGTGTTCGGCTCGCCGCCGAATTCAGTGGAGCATCCGCAGAAAATCTTCGTTTTGGTGGAGAGCTCGGCGTGGATCTCGAGCCCGACCACCGATTCATAGTCTTTCGCCATAACCGTTCCCGTGCCTTTCCGTTTTGCGGTGTCCCGTTTCCGGCATTTCCGGAACAGATCAATCTTTATCTTTGCTGGAATTGCTATGAGAGCGGCGGAGCCTTGCGGATGGGGGCGGACTGCTCGAAGGCGTAGGCCGCGCGCAGCATCTGCGGCTCGCCGAACGCCGGCCCGATGACGTGCAGGCCGATGGGCATGCCGTCGCCGTCGAACCCGCAGTTGAGCGAGAGCGCGGGCAGCCCCGCGATGTTGACGGGCACGGTGTAGACGTCGCCCAGGTACATGGCCAGCGGGTCGCCGCTTTTGGCGCCGAGCGGGTAGGCCGTGGTGGGCGCCGTGGGCCCGATGATGAGGTCGTAGCGCGCGAACACCGAATCGAACCCGTTTTTGATGATGCGGCGCACCTTGAGCGCCTTTTTGTAATAAGCGTCGTAATAGCCCGCCGAAAGCGCGTAGGTGCCGAGCATGATGCGGCGCTTCACCTCGCGGCCGAAGCCCTCGCCGCGCGAGCGGTCCATCAGCTGCGCGAGGCTGCGGCAGTCCTCGGCCGCGTAGCCGAACTTCACGCCGTCGTACCGCGCGAGGTTGGAGCTCGCCTCCGCCGAGGAGATGAGGTAATAGGCCGGCACGGCGTAATCCGCGGCGGGGAGGCTCACCTCGTCCACCTGCGCGCCCAGCGCCTCGAAACGCTTTCCGGCGCGCAGCACGGCCTCTTTCACGGCGGGGTCGAGCCCCTCGCCGAGGTATTCGCGGGGGATGCCGATCTTCATGCCCGCGGCGCCGTCCTTGAGCCCCCGCGTGTAATCGGGGTGGTTATATTCGGCGCTTGTGGAATCGCGCGCGTCCGCGCCGCAGATGAGGTTCAGTACGGCGGCGCAGTCCTCCACCGTGCGCGCGATGGGGCCGATCTGGTCGAGCGACGAGGCGAACGCCACGAGCCCGTAGCGCGAAACGGCGCCGTAGGTGGGTTTGAGCCCCACCACGCCGCAGAACGACGACGGCTGCCGGATGGAGCCGCCGGTATCCGACCCGAGCGCGAAGAATGCCTCGCCCGCCGCCACGGCCGCGGCCGCGCCGCCCGAGGAGCCGCCCGGCACGCGCGAAAGATTCCACGGGTTATGCGTCTTTTTGAAATAGGAGGTTTCGGTGGAACCGCCCATGGCGAACTCATCCAGATTGAGCTTGCCGAGCGTGGGGCACCCGGCCTCGGCGAGCTTTTCGCACACGGCCGCGTCGTAAGGCGGCGCGAAATGCTCGAGCATCCGGGAGGCGCAGGTGGTGGGAATGCCTTTCGTGCAGATATTGTCCTTGAGCGCGGCGGGCACGCCGCACAGCGCGCCGCCTTCGCCCGCGTCGAGCTTTTGCTGCGCGGCCTTCGCCTGCGCTCCGGCCTTTTCGCGGCAGAGGCTCAGGTAGGCGCCCGTTTCGCCGTCGGTTTGGGCGATGCGCTCGTATTGGGCGCGCAGCAGCTCCTCCGCCGCGACCTCGCGCTTTTTCAGCAGCGCCGCGGCCTGCACGGCGCTCAGTTGATACAGCTCCATTCGAAATGACCGTCCTTTTCCACGTTTGCGCTCCGCCTCAAAAGCCCCGCCCGCGCCCGGCGGCGTTTCCGGCCCGCCCCGGGGCTTTCCGAAGCTTCGCGGATCACTGTTCCACGGCGAGCGGCACGTCGTAGCAGCCGCCCTCGGCCTTCGGCGCGCAGGCAAGCAGGGTGTCGCGGTCGGCCGAAGGCACGGGGTCGTCGTCCCGGAGGACGTTCGACAGCCCGAGCACATGCTCCATGGGTTCCACGCCCTCGGTGTCGATATCGGAGAGCGTGTTCATATACCCGATGATGGCGGAAAGGTCGGTTTCGAGCGCCGCCTTTTCCTCCCCGTTCAACTCCATGCGCGCCAGCTTCGTGAGATGGTCGATATCCGGTTTTTCAGCCATGCGGGTCCCTCCTCTGCGGTTGCTTGCCGCCTGCAACGGTTTGAAAATGAATCGGTGCGTCCGCCAAATTGCAAATATTACGTTCATTATAGCATAACCCGTTGGCAATTCAAGCCTGCGCGCCCGGAATTCCGGGAATTGCCGGCGAATTCCCGTAAATTGCAGCCTGAAAAAAGAAATGCTGCACAAATGTGCAGGAGGGCGGAATTCGTCCGCAAGCGACAAAAAGAAAATATTGACAGTATTGATAGCATATGGTATACTCGCGTCCGGGAGCTCGGGCAGGCCCGGCGCCGCTTGTGAGCGGAGCCGCGGAGTCCCAATCGAGAGCGGAGCTCTCCCTCCCTCCAGAAGAAGCGTCCCGGGCCCGATTCGCGCGGCCCGGGGACGGCGAAACGCCATCCTTTGCGCGTTTCTTCCATGGAACAGGTGAACAAGCGAATTCGGAATCCGCGTCAAAAGCCTTGCGCAGAGGCTTTGGCGCGGATTTTTCCGCGCGCCCGCGGGGAAAACCGCATTCGATGCGGCCCTTACCGGGAAGCCGCGCGCTGGCGGCGTTTCCCGGCGGGAGCGGTTCTCCTTTTTTGCCCGGCCGGCGGCGCGGCATCGGCACAGAAATTATATGAAATGAATATTTTTATGTGAAATCCTGCAAAAATTTTCGCGTCGGATTGACAGGGCCGCTCCGCGGCCGCTATAATGGAGCCGTACGGGACGAAGCCGGGAAACGGCTCGGACGAAAGGAGAACGTACGATGGAATTTCATAAAAACAAACTTGTGATCGTGGGGGCGGGCATGGTGGGCTCCGCGGTGCTGAATACGGTGCTGTCGCTGGGGCTGTTCGCCGAAATCGTGATGGTCGACAAAAACCGGGAGAAGGCGCGCGGCGAGGCGCTGGATTCCAGCCACACCACGTCGTTTGCATACAGCCCCAACGTGTTTGTGCACGACGGCGATTACGAGGACTGCACGGGCGCGCAGATGATCGTCATCACCGCCGGGGCCACCATCAAGCCGGGGGACGAATCGGAGGACCGCACCTCCCTGGCCGCCGTGAACACCCGCATCATGACGGAGATTCTGCGGGACATCTGCAAATACACGCGCGACGCCATCCTCGTAATGGTGAGCAATCCGCTCGATATCATGACCTACCTCGCGCAGAACCGCTTCGGGTACGACCCGCGCCGCGTAATCGGCACCGGCACGCTGCTCGACACTGCGCGCCTGCGCCGCATTATCGCGAGGGAATACGGCGTGGATACCAAGAACGTGCACGGCTACGTGCTGGGCGAGCACGGAAAAAGCTGCATGATCGACTGGAGCCTCGTGAACATCGCGGGAATCCCGCTCGAGGGGCTTGCGGCCGCGTTCGGCGGCCGTAGGCCCGACCGCGGCGCCGTTTTGAACGAGGTGGTGATGGCGGGCTACGAGGTGCTGAAGCTCAAAGGCTCCACGAGCGCCGGCGTGGCCATGAGCGTGGCTCGCATCCTCAAGGCCGTGGCGCTCAACGAGGAAAGCGTGCTGCCCGTGAGCACCACGCTGCAGGGCGAATACGGAGTGCGCGACGTGGCGCTGAGCATCCCGTGCATCATCACGAGCGAGGGCATCGGCCGCCGTCTGGAGCTGCCGCTCGCGCCCGAAGAGCTCGAAAAGCTTCGCGGCAGCGCCTCGGTGCTCGCCGGTATTCTGGATGAGCTGGGCCTGCGCGGCAAAGCGTGACCCTTTACGTAAATTTTACCCGGGCGTGACGTTTGCGGGTGGAAGAACGGGCCGCTTTTTTCTATACTGAAAGCCGGGTTGTCCGAAGAAAGACAGCGCCGGGTATTCCGGCGGGAGGAGCGGCTATGGAAGCGGAAGCGGAACTGGAGACGACCGGTGCGGCCGGTGCGGCCGGTGCGGCCGGCGGGGAAAACCCGGGGCGGATGCGGAAGGCGCGGGGCGCCGTGCCGAAGCTCACGCGCACGGAATGGGGCTGGGCGTACTACGACGTGGCGTTTTCGGCCTTCGCCATTCTTTCCACCGCGTTTTTGCCCATCCAGCTCAAGCTGGAAGGGGCCGAGGCGGGGCTTGGAAACGCCGTTACCACGGCGCAGTGGGGATACGTGCAGTCGTTTTCCACGCTGCTGCTGGCGCTGCTGGCCCCGCTGCTCGGCGCCGTGGCGGATTTCAAGGGCAAAAAGAAGATCGTGTTCGGCGTGTTCTTCGTTCTGGGCATCGGGTCGCTTGCCCTGATGCTGGCGGCGGGCAACTACTACGTGCTGCTCGCGGCCAACTTCATCTGCGCCGTGGGCTATTCCGGCACCAACCTTGTGTACGACGCCTACCTCGTGGATGTCACCGAGCCCAAACGCATGAACCTGGTTTCCTCCATGGGCTTCGCCGCAGGCTACGCGGGCCGCTGCCTGCCGTATCTGGCGGGCATTGTGCTTTACGCCGTGCAGCCGCTGGGCATGGGGGCGCTCGGCGCCATCCGGTGCTCCATCGGCATCACGCTGCTGTGGTGGGCGGGCTTTTCCATTCCGTTTTTTGGGCGCGTGAAACAGCGCTTCGGCAGCGGCGAGCGGCCCCGCCGCCTCATCGCCGCCTCGTTTTCCAATATGCTGCGCACGCTGCGCGCCATAGCGAAAGACCGCGACATGGCGCTTTTCCTGCTCGCCTATTTCTTCTATATCGACGGCGTGAACACGCTCATCTCCATGAGCTCCGATTTCGGCTACGACGTGGGCGTTTCCGTCACCACCATGGCGTTGGCGCTGCTGGCCACCCAGATCATCGCCGCGCCCTCGGTGCTGGTGTTCGAGCGCCTCGCGCGCCGCTTCACCACCAAAAACGTGATTCTGATCACCGTGTGCTGTTTCGCGGCCATCTGCGCCTACGCGCTCGTGCTGCGCCAGAGCTGGCAGTTCTGGGTGCTGGCCGTGTCAACTGGGCTGGTGCTGGGCGCCGTGCAGGCCCTCTCGCGCGCCTACTTTGCGCGCATGATTCCGGACAGCGACCGCAGCAACGAGTATTTCGGCTTTTTCAACGTCCTCGCGCGGTATTCCTCCGTGCTCGGCCCGCTGATGATCGCGGCGTTCACGATGGGAACGGGCAGCTCGCGCTACGGCGTGGCGAGCATCGTGCTGCTGTTCGCCTTGGGCTTTGCGCTGCTTACGCGCGTGCGCAACCTCGACCGTGCCGCCTGACGCGCGTCGGCCGCAAATATCGCCTTTTTCCGCGGCGGGCGCCAGACTGCGCCCGCCTTTTTTGCGCGGATTCCGCGCCGCCCGTGCGGGAGGGGGCTGTAAAACGGGGGCGCGGGGTGTATAATAATGCCTGCGGCTACAAAAATGCGAAACGGACGCGCGCCATGCCCTTTGCGGCGGGCGCGGGCGGCGCCGCGGCGAAAGGATGGGCAAAAACCCGATGGAACAAAAGGAAACCGGCGCTTCGCAGGAGCGGAGGGCCGTGCTGGCGGGCGTGTGCCTCTCGGACGGGGAGGCTTCCGGCGCGCAGGGCTTCGAAGCCTCGATGCGGGAGCTTGCGAGCCTCGCGGAGGCCTGCGGGCTGGAGCCGGCGCACACCGTTACGCAAAATCTCGATAAGGTGAACATCGCCACCTATATGGGCCCCGGCAAGGTGGAGGAGCTGGCCGCCGCCGTGCGCGGAGCGGGCGCCTCCTGCGTGATCTTCAACGACGAGCTGACCCCTTCGCAGACGCGCAACCTTGCGGACGCGCTCCACTGCGAGGTGCGCGACCGCACGATGCTCATCCTCGATATCTTCGCCTCGCGCGCGCGCACCACGGAGGCCCGGCTGCAGGTGGAGGTGGCGAACCTCCAATACATGCTGCCGCGCCTGACGGGCCTCAAAAAATCGCTGGAGCAGCAGACGGGCGGCGTGGGCACCACCAACCGCGGCTCGGGCGAGAAACAGCTCGAGCTGAACCGCCGGCAGATTCAGGACCGCATCCATTCGCTCGAAAGCGAGCTTGCGCAGCTCGTGGGCCAGCGGCAGCAGCAGCGCCGCCGCCGCCGGAAGGCCGGCGTGCCCGTGGCGGCGCTGGTGGGCTATACCAACGCCGGGAAATCCACGCTGCTCAACGCCCTGCTCGAGCGCGCGGGCGCCCCGGACGAAAAACGCGTGCTCGAAAAGGATATGCTGTTCGCCACGCTGGAAACCTCGGTGCGGCGCATCGTGCTGCCCGATAAGCTCGAGTTTCTGCTCACCGACACCGTGGGCTTTATCGACCGCCTGCCGCACCATCTGGTGAAGGCGTTCCGCTCCACGCTCGAGGAGGTGGCCGAAGCCGACCTGCTCATCCAGGTGGTGGATTGCTCCCAGGCAGGCTACCGCGAGCAGATGGACGTGACGCGCGAAACGCTGCGCGAGCTGGGCGCGGAGGACGTGCCCATGCTCGTGGCTTACAACAAGGCCGACCGGGCGGATATCCGCCCCTTCGTGCGGGAAGGCGAAGGCGTGATTCTTTCGGCCCGCACCGGGGAGGGGCTCGACGAGCTGCTGGCGCTCTGCCGCGCGCGGCTGTTCGGGGACCTCGTGCGCTGCGCGCTGCTCATTCCCTACGCCGAAAGCGCCGCGGTCGATTATCTCAACCGCAACGCGCGCGTGATCTCGGCGGAATACCGGCCGGAGGGCACGCGGCTTTTGCTCGAATGCGCGCGGAGGGACTTCGAGCGTCTGCGGCGCTTCGCCGTGGAAGAGAATCCTTCCTGAACAGGAATTTAGAAGGGGAAAAGAACGAATTCTTCGTGGAAAAGGCCTTTTCAGCGCCTTTCCGCGGGGAAATTTTCGTCCTATTTGAAAGAGAAATTCGGATAATTGGCTGCGCGGGCTGTTCAAACGGCGCGAAATAAGGTAAAATAAAAAAAAGAAATCGGAACGTCCGCCGTAAAGGGACAAAATTGCCCCTGGGATATGCGCCGCGGGGCAGGAAAAGAGGAGTTCCATGAAGTCGTCCGGGATCGTTCGCAGAATGGATATGCTGGGCAGAATCGTCGTTCCAAAGGAAACCCGCCAGAAACTCAGTATCGACAACGGGGATTCGGTGGAATTTTACAGCGATAACGACTCCGTCTACATCAAAAAGTATTCGAGGGGCTGCCTGTTCTGCCACTCGATGGAGAACGTGCTCAACTACCACGGAAAGTATATCTGCGACAGCTGCCGTAAAGAACTTGCGGAGCTGGCCCCGAAACAGGACTGATACGCCCGCAGCAAAAAAACGGCCCTTCCCCCGGAGGGAAGGGCCGTTTTGCCGTGCGCCGATTGTTATTTGCGGAGGGTTTTGCCCACGGAATTGAGATCCTGGCAGGCTTCGATAACGCGCTTGGCCATGCCTTTTTCGCCGGCCTTGAGGTAGGAGCGGGGGTCGTAGACCTTCTTGTTGCCCACTTCGCCGTCGATCTTGAGCACGCCGTCGTAGTTTTTGAACATGTGGTCCGCGATGGGGCGCGTGAACGCGTACTGGGTATCCGTATCCACGTTCATCTTCACGCAGCCGTAATCCAGCGTTTCGCGGATATCCGCCTTTTCGGAGCCGGAGCCGCCGTGGAACACGAACAGATAGTGCGCGTCCTCGCCGTATTTGGCCTTGAGGGCGGTTTGGCCGTCGCGCAGAACCGTGGGGCGCAGCTTGACGTTGCCCGGCTTGTATACGCCGTGCACGTTGCCGAAGGTGGCCGCCAGCATAAAGGTGGCGTCGGGCACGCTGCGGAGCGCTTCGTACAGGCGGAGCATATCCTCCGGCGTGGAGTAGAGCTTTTCGTTGGCTACGCCGGAGTTGTTCTCGCCGTCTTCCTCGCCGCCCACGACGCCCGCTTCCACTTCGAGAATGATCTGATTCTTCGCGCATTTTTTGATGAGGTCGCCCGCGATCTCGATGTTCTTGGAGAGCGGGATATCCGAGCCGTCGAACATATGGCTGGAGAACAGGTTGGATTCGCCGCGCGCGCGCCGCTTTTCGGTTTCCTCAATGAGCGGCAGCACGAACGATTCGAGCTTGCTCGCCTTGCAGTGGTCGGTATGCAGGGCCACGAAAATGTTGTAGCGGTCCGCCACGCGGCGGACGTGCTCGGCAAGGGTCATGGCGCCCAGAGCCATATCCTTCACGGCGTTGCCCGAGGCAAACTCGCCGCCGCCGGTGGAAACCTGTACGATGCCGTCGGATTCCGCTTCCGCAAGGCCTTCGAGCACCGCGTTTGCCGTTTCCATCGAGGAAACGTTGAACGCCGGGTAGGCATAATGGTTTTTGTAGGCTGTTTCCAGCATGGTTTTGTACTGGTCGTAGTTTACTACCGGCATGTTGAGCACTCCATTTCTGTTTTGTCGTTTCCGGCGGGGACGCGGCAAAAGCCTGCGGCCGCCACCCTGTTCTTTTTTTAACAACTGCATTTATTATACCATGATTCCGCGCGTTCTGGAAGCCCCGGCGAAAAAAGCGCGCCGCCGCGCGGCGCGCGCGGGGCGCCTGCAAAAGCCGGAAACCAGCCGCCCGCCGCGTGTGATTTGACGCGGAAACGGCGGGATATTATAATAAGATAAAACAAACGCGGGGCGCGGAGGGACGCGCGGAAAGGGACGCCGCAAAGCGATGGGGATGCAGGAGATCGGCCGGGTTCCGGCTGCGGTTTTCGACCCGGAGGCCACGTTCGGCTGCGGGCAGTGTTTCCGGTGGGAAAAGCGGGAGGGCGCCTGGCGCGGCGTGGCGTTCGGGCGCGCGCGTTCGGTGCGCGCGCGGGGCGGGGAGATCCTGTTCGAGCGCGAGGGGGCCGCTCCCGGCGAATTCGAAGCCGTATGGGCGCCCTACTTCGACCTTGGGCGCGATTACGACAGCGTTCGGAACGCGCTTTCGGGCGACGCCGCGCTGCGGCGGGCCGTGGCGTTCGCGCCGGGGCTGCGCATTCTGCGGCAGGAGCCGTGGGAGGCGCTGTGCTCGTTCCTGTTTTCGCAAAACAACAACATCCCGCGCATCCGGGGCATTGTGGAGCGGCTGTGCAGGGAATTCGGCGAGCCGCTTCCGGGCGGAGAGTATGCGTTCCCAACGCCCGGGCGGCTGGCGGCGCTTTCGCCCGAAGCGCTGGCCCCGCTGCGCAGCGGCTACCGCGCCGGGTATGTGCTCGACGCGGCGCAAAAGGTGGCTTCCGGCGCGCTCAACCTCGACGCGCTGCGCACGCTGCCGCTCGACGAGGCCCGCGCGCGGCTCATGCTCGTTCGGGGCGTAGGCCCCAAGGTGGCGGATTGCGCCCTGCTGTTCGGCTGCGGGCGGCTCGACGCTTTCCCTGTGGACGTATGGGTGCGGCGCGTGCTGGCGCGGTGGTATCCGCGCGGCTTCCCGGAGGAGCTGCGGCCGCTCGGGGGAATCGCCCAGCAGTTTCTGTTCCATTACGCGCGCTGCGCCGGGCTGGACTTCGGCTGCGAGCCGGACGGCGGCTGTGAACAGGACGGCGGCTGCGAGCCGGAAGCCGGCGCGAAACGCGGAAAACAGACGGCCTGAACGCGGCGAAGCGGAAAGGAAGAATCGAAACGCCCATGAAACTTCTTGTTTTGGACGGCAACAGCATCCTCAACCGGGCCTTTTACGGCATCCGCGTGCTCACGACGCGCGACGGCCAGTTCACCAACGGGGTCTACGGCTTTGCGAACATCCTGTTCAAGCTGCTGGACGAAACGGCCCCGGACGCGGTGGCCGTGGCGTTCGACGTGCACGCGCCCACCTTCCGCCATAAGCGTTACGACGCCTACAAGGCGGGCCGCAGGCCCATGCCCGACGAGCTGCGCCCGCAGATGCCGCTTTTAAAGGAGCTGCTCGACAAGCTCGGCTATGTGCGGCTGGAGGCCGAAGGCTGGGAGGCCGACGACATTCTGGGCACGCAGGCGCGCGCCTGCGCGGCGCGCGGGGATACCTGCATCATCGCCACCGGCGACCGCGACAGCCTCCAGCTCGTGGGCCCCGCCACCACCGTGCTGCTGGCCGGCACCAAAGCCGGGCGGCCCGAAACCACGGTCTATAATCTCGAAGCCATCCGGGAAGCCTACGGCGTGGAGCCGCGCGCGCTCATCGAGGTGAAGGCCCTGATGGGCGACAGCTCCGACAACATCCCCGGCGTGGCGGGCGTGGGCGAAAAAACGGCGCTCATGCTCATTCAGAAGTACGGCACCGTGGAGCAGATCTACGGGAACCTGCCGGAGCTGGAAATCCGCGATTCGCTGCGCAAAAAACTCGAGGCGGGGCGCGAGAGCGCCGCGCTCAGCCGGGAGCTTGCCGAAATCCACACCGACGCGCCCGTGGAAACCGAAATCGAAAAGCTGCGCCCGCGCGCGTGCGACCGCGAGGGGCTCATCCGGCTGCTCACAAAGCTCGAATTTTACAAGCTCATCGAGCGTCTGGGCCTTTCCGGCCCGGCGCCGGAACCCGCCGCGCCCGCCGAAGGCGCGGAAAAGCAGGGGACCGTGCGCGCGGCGGCCGACGCGGAAGCGGTGTGCGCGCGGGCGCGCGGCGAGGGCGAGGCGGTTTTCTGCCTGGAGGGCGCCGGGGAACCGGGGGCGGGCGCGTTCGGCTCCGTTGCCTTCGCGTTTGAAGACGGCGTGGAGCTGCTGCTGCCGGGCGAAACGGCGGGCATGGACGAGGCGCTGCGCGCGCTGCTGGCGGATGCTTCCGTGAAAAAGCGCACACACGACCTCAAACAGGCCTATGCCTCCTGCCGCGCCGCGGGCACGGAGCTTGCGGCGGCGGGGGAGCGCGCGGTTTTCGACACGCTGCTCGCGGGCTACGTGCTCGACCCGCTTTCCTCGGGCTACGAGCCTTCGCGCCTGTGCGACGCGATGGGCGTTCCCGTTCCCGCGCCCGCCGTGCCGGAAGGTCTGCCCGAAAAGGCCGGGGCGCTCGCGCGCCGCGCCGCCGCCGTGCGCGCCGTGTGGGAGAAGCTCGCCGAAAAGATCGCGCGCAACGGGCAGGAAAAGCTGCTCTACGAAGTGGAGCTGCCGCTGTGCCGCGTGCTGGCGGATATGGAGGCCGAGGGCTTTGCGGTGGACGCCGAGGGCATCCGGAGCTTCGGGGAGGAGCTCGGGCGCAAGCTCGAAGGCATTGAGCGCGGCATCTACGACGCCGTGGGCTACGAATTCAACCTCAATTCCCCCAAGCAGCTCGGCGAGGCGCTGTTCGATAAATTGGGCCTGCCGCCCAAACGCAAAACCAAAACGGGCTATTCCACCGACGCCGACGTGCTCGAATCGCTGCGCGGCTACCATCCGGTGGTGGACGGCCTGCTCGAATACCGCCAGCTTTCTAAGCTCAAATCCACCTACACCGACGGGCTTTTGAAGGTCATCGCGCCGGACGGGCGCATCCACTCGAGCTTCAACCAGGTGGAAACGCGCACGGGGCGCATCAGCTCCACGGAGCCGAACCTCCAGAACATCCCGGTGCGCTCCGAGGTGGGGCGCGAGTTGCGCCGCTTCTTCGTAGCCAAGCCCGGCTGCGTGCTCGTGGACGCCGACTATTCCCAGATCGAGCTGCGCATCCTCGCCCACATCGCGGACGACAAGGCCATGCGCGACGCGTTCAACAACCATGTGGATATTCACGCGCTCACGGCGTCGCAGGTGTTCCGTGTCCCGCTCGAGCTGGTGACGCCGCTCATGCGCTCGCGCGCCAAGGCCGTGAATTTCGGCATCGTCTACGGCATCGGGGCGTTTTCGCTCTCGCAGGATATCGGGGTAACGGTGCGCGAGGCGGACAGCTATATCAAGGGCTACCTCGCAACGTTCTCGGGCGTGCGGGATTACATGGAGCGCGTCATCCGCGAGGCGCACGAGAAGGGCTATGTGGAAACGCTGCTGGGGCGCCGCCGCGCGCTGCCGGAGCTTTCCTCCGGCAATCGCAACACGCGCAATTTCGGCGAACGCGTGGCGCGCAACACGCCCATTCAGGGCACCGCCGCCGATATCATCAAAATCGCCATGATCCGCGTGCAGGAGCGCCTGCGCCGCGAAAACCTGCGCGCGCGGCTGATTCTGCAGGTGCACGACGAACTCATCGTGGAAGCGCCGGACGACGAGGCCGTGCAGGCCATGCTGATTCTGCGCGAGGAGATGGAGGGCGCGATGCCGCTTTCCGTAAAGCTCGAAGCCGACGTCCACTGCGGCGCAACGTGGTTTGCCGCCAAAGGCTGACCTCCGGGCCGTGCACGTTTGCGCAGAAAGGTTTAGCCGTTTTATGAAAACCATCCTGTTTGTATGCACCGGCAACACCTGCCGAAGCCCCATGGCGGCCGCTTTGTGCAATCTTCTGCTTGAGAGGAGCGGCGAAAACGGCATCCGCGCCGAGAGCGCGGGCCTTGCCGCCGCGCAGGGGGAACCCGCCGCCGCGAACGCCGTGCGGGCCGTGGCCGAGGCGGGCGGCGATCTTTCCGCCCACCGCGCGCGGCAGGTGACGCCGGAGCTTGTGGCGCGCAGCGCGGCCGTTTATGTGATGACCCCCGCGCACGCCGCCCTGCTCCAAAGCGCCTTTGCCGGCGCGGCGGGAAAAACGGCGCTGCTGGGCGCCGGAATCCCGGACCCGTTCGGCGGCGACCTTGCAACCTACCGGCGCTGCCGCGATGCCATCGCCGCCGCGCTGCGGGAGCTGCCCGAACTAAACCTGTAAAGGCGCGCGCCTTTTCATGCGAATATCCGGCTCAAAATCCGCGCCGTTTGCCCCAAACGGGCGTGCGGCTCCTACATAACGCGCGGCAGAAGTTTGCCGCAGACTGTTTTATTCAGAAAGGACTGGGAGATCCGAATGGATGACCACTTGCGAGGCCTGCAGATCGTACCGATGCAGGCGAAGCACATCGAACCCCTTGCGGAGATTGAAAAGCTCTGCTTCTCGAGACCATGGTCGTATGAATCGCTGGCGGAGGAGCTTTCCAACCCGCTGGCCGTTTTCCTCGTGGCGGAGGAGGACGGCGCGGTGGCCGGCTATGCCGGGATGCACCACGTGGTGGACGAAGGGTATATCACCAACGTCGCCGTCCGCCCCGAATTCCGCCGCCGCGGCGTCGCCACCGCGCTGGTGCACGCGCTCAGCGCGTACGCGGACGAAAACGGGCTGACGATGCTCACGCTGGAGGTGCGCGCCTCGAACCGCGGCGCCATTTCCATCTACCGGCGCGAGGGTTTTGCGCAGGAGGGCGAGCGGCGGGATTTCTACGAGGACCCGTCCGAGGATGCGCTCATCCTGACCAAACGGTACTGACGGTTCCGGCATTTCCAGAAGAGACGGACGCATTCCGAAACGCGGCCGTGCTCCCTCGTTTATGGAACTGCGGCGGGAATTGCAACACGGATGCGGCCACGGCCGTTCGGAGCGGGGAAAAAGCCGGCTTTTTCTGCGCCCTCGCCGGCATGGCTGCGGGAAAGGTAAACCATATGGATATCCTGGCGTTTGAATCCTCCTGCGACGAAACCGCCGCCGCGGTGGTGCGCGACGGGCGCCTGGTGCGCTCGAGCGTCGTCGCTTCGCAGGTGGATGTGCACCGCATATACGGCGGCGTGGTGCCCGAAATCGCTTCGCGCATGCACGCGGAGGTGATCGCGGGGCTTGCGAAGCAGGCGCTCGCGGAGGCGGGCTGCCCGTTTACGCAGATCGACGCAGTAGCCGTTACCAGCGCGCCCGGCCTGATCGGCGCGCTGCTCGTGGGGGTCAACTTCGCGAAGGGCCTGAGCTTTTCGCTGGGCGTGCCGCTGGTGCCGGTGCACCATCTGCGCTCCCACATCGCCGCGAACTACATCGCGCACGCGGAGCTTGCGCCCCCGTTTCTGAGCCTCGTGGCCTCGGGCGGGCACAGCCACATTGTAAAGGTGGAGAGCTATACATCCTTTTCCGTGCTCGGGCGCACGCGGGACGACGCGGCGGGCGAGGCATTCGACAAGGCCGCGCGCTCGCTGGGCTTCCCTTACCCCGGCGGCGTGGCCATCGACCGCGCCGCGCGCCGCGGCAACCCCACCGCCGTGCCGTTCCCGCGCCCCAAAGTGGACGGCTCGCCCTACGATTTCAGCTTTTCCGGCCTGAAAACCGCCGTGGTGAACTTCGTGCACAACGCCAGGCAGAAGGGTGAGGCGGTGGCTGTGGACGACGTGGCCGCCTCTTTTCAGCAGGCCGTGGTGGATATGCTCGCCTCGCGCCTGATGCGGGCCGCCGAGGATACCGGCGCGCGCACCGTGGTGCTGGCGGGCGGCGTGGCCGCGAACTCCGGCCTGCGCGCGCGCGTGGAAGCCGAGTGCGCGGCGCGCGGGCTGCGGCTGTTCCTGCCGCCCCTCGCCCTGTGCGGCGACAACGCCGCCATGGTGGGCAGCCAGGCGTATTACGAGTATCTTTCCGGCAGCCGCGCCGGGCTCGCGCTCAACGCCTGTGCCAACATGGAGATTTCGGCCTCCCTGGCGCAGGGAAGCTGACGGAGCCGCTCAAACGCAAAGGCCCCCGACGCACCCGGAAAACCGGGAGCGTCGGGGGCCTTTTTCCGTTTGCCTGCGCGCGGTTCGGCGCCGCGAAAAATGAATCCGCGGAAAAGCGCGGAGCCGCGCCGGATTGATTTTCCTGCCGATTATTATATAATGGAGTTGAATATGCAGCCTGAGAAACGAACAAATGCGGATTCCGCCGTTTACGGCGGCCGGAACATACTGCGAAACGGCAGAATAAAACGGGCTGGAGAGGTTTTTTATGATGATTCGTCCGGCAACGGGACAGGACATCCCTGAAATTGCAAAAATATATACGGAAAGCTGGAAAAAGACGTACCGCACGCTTCTGCCGGACGCCTTTTTGGAGGGCCTTACGTACGAGCACGCGGAGCGCAAGTGGATGTCCTATCTCCGCGCGGAGGGGCAGGGGATTTTTCTCGCGGCCGGCGGCACGGGCGGCGTGCGGGGGTTCTCGGCGTACAAGCCGTTTCCGGAGCTTGAACGATGCCTGCTGCTGGATTCCCTGCACGTTCGCCCGGCGGCGCAGGGAAATGGAACCGGAAAAGCGCTGATTTTCGCGGTGGGCAAATATGCCCTTGAGGGCGGATATAGGAAAATGTCCATCTGCGTGATGAAGGGAAACGACCGGGCGGAGGGAATTTACACTCACCTCGGCGCGAAGCCGCGCAGGGATTTTACGGACGATTTCGAGGGTACGGCGGTTCGCTCGTCGCTCCTGTTGTGGGATAATCTGAACGCTTTTGCCGTGTGAAACAGCAAAATAGAATTTTCCGGGCCGTTCTTCCGGATACGGAAACAGGAGTGCCTTATGCCGAAAAAAACGTTTATCACCACGATGCCGGACAAAGCGGGTGCGTTTCTGCGCGCGTCGGAAATCATCTCGAAATGGGACGGAAACATCGTCCGCGTCAGCTACAACAAAGCGGTGGACTTGCATATGCTTTTCATCGATGTGGAAGCGTCGTTGGAAAGCCTGCGGATTATTGAAAAATCCCTTTGCGGCATCGGATATATCAACGAGAATCTCGCCAAAAAGCGCGTGATCGAGGTGCTCGTAAAGATTCCGGACCGGCCCGGAGCCGCCGTTCCGGTGCTCCGGATTTTGAACCGGTATCAGATCAATATCTCCTACATGAACTCCAATGCCGCGGGTGAAGCCTACCAGAATTTCAAAATGGGGCTGCTGATTGAGGACCCGGAAATCGTGAAGACGCTGCTCGACGAGATCAGCTTGGTTTATCCCGTCAACGTGATCGAATGCGACAGTTCGGAGGAGAATCTCGACAATACGGTTTTTTATATCCGGCTCGCCAACGAAATGAAGACGCTGCTGAACTTAAGCGAAGATAAGGTGATGCAGTTCGTGTCCGAATCGAACCGGATTCTTCAGGAGCTGCAGGCGGGCGGGGAGGATGCGAAAAAAGTATTCGACTATATCCGCAGATTCGCCCGCTTCATCAGCGAGTACCGCGGCGAAAAGTTTAAGGCCGATATCGAAACGCGGAAGCTCAGCGGCGGCGTTACGCTTACCAGCATCCAGCCGTATTGCGGAAGCAACACCTACGTCTTGAAAACTCCGAATGAATACGTGATGATCGATTCCGGCTACGCGGTGTACGCGCAGGAAATGCAAAAGATTTTCCGCGAGCTGTTTCCGGATTGGGAAAAGCGCGCGAAACGGATTTACATCACGCACGCGGATGTGGACCACTGCGGCCTTTTATCACGCATCGAAAACGCCCGGATCATCGTCAACCGGAAAAGTGCGGACAGCCTGCGCAAGCAGGCGGAGGGGCTTCCCGATTACCGCGAGAACACCCCGCTGCGGTTCGGCTACAGCAAGATCAGCCGGATTATTTCCGGCTACGTTCCGCCGAAGGAGAGCGATTTGACGATACTGGACCGGGACACTCCCGAGAGCCACGAAAACCTGATTCCGATTGGGAACATGACGGTCGGGGACCTCGATTTTGCCGTTTTGGAGGGCAGCGGGGGGCATCTGTACGGCGAAATGGTCTATTCCTGCCCGGAAGCGGGGGTCGTTTTCACCGGCGATATTCTCGTCAATATTCACGGGTTCAGCAAGGAGCGCGCGGAATTCAATTCCCTCGCCCCGTTTCTGATGAAGAGCGTCAACGTCGATTCGCAGAAGGCGCTTGAAATGAGAAAGCAGACGGGCGCGCTGATCGACGCGATTTCGGAAATAAACGGCAAGCCGTGCGTCGTTTGCGGCGGGCACGGCCCGCTGTCGCTGCTGCGCGGCGGAAAGCTGGAACATCTCGCCGCACAGAACTGAGAGAATAGAAAGGCCCGCCGAACCGGATGAGCCGCAAAAACGCTTTATCGCTTCGCCGCGCGGCGAAAGCAAAAAACGCTGCAGATTCTGTATAATCGGGTAAAAATACTACGAATCGGAGAGAAAAAACGCCTTTTTTGCCCCGCTGTCAAAAAAAAGTCCCGCGCATATGCTGAAATGGTATGCGAAGAAAGCACACGAAAAAGCATGCGAAGAAAACGCGGCGGCCCGGCGGCGGAAAACCGCGGGAACCTGCGGCGCGAGGCGGGAGGCAGAGCGGATGAGCGATTACAGGGCGCTGACCATCGGGGAAAAGGCGCCGCATTTTCAGGCGACCACGACATTCGGGCCGGTGAACTTTCCCGAGGATTACCGCGGGAAATGGGTGGTGTTTTTCAGCCATCCGGGCGATTTCACGCCTGTTGCCGGTTAGACGAAACGGATTGGCAGCGCTACAGCGCCCATTGGACGGTGACGTCTCCGTTTTTCGCAATGGAAACCCGATGAATGAACAGGCGGGCCATCTGAGCCTGCTCCTCGATATCCCGCCCGGAAAAGATGTCGAGAACCCGCCGCGAAACCTCTTTCAGATACCCTTCGTCCGGAACGGGCGTGCCCGGGATGTGCGCCCCGCTCCGGCAGGCCTGCGTTTCGACGCTCTCGATTTGCCTTTGAAGACCGGCGCGCCGGTTGTCCAGGCCGGTGATATAGTCGCTGACATAGCGGTCGACGACGGCGCCGCCTTTTCCCAGATTCTCCATCATGGCTTTGATCTGAAGGCCGCAGGCAACCAGCTCCTGCCGCAGGCGGATGAGAACCTCGTCTTCGGAAGGTTCTTGCGGCTCTTTGCGGACGCCGCCTTTGAGGACCCGTTCCGCGTGCCCGCGCAGGAGCACTTCCATGCGGCTTTCCAGCTCGCGCGACGGTATCCAAAGCCGGTTGGAGCAGGAGCCCTCGCCGTGGTTCGATTTTCCCCGGCAGTAATAGTAGGCGTACGCGCGGCCGCTTTTCTGCGTATATTTCAGGCCGAAGCTGCAGCCGCATTCCGCGCATTTGGTCAGCCCGGCGAGCCAGGATTTCGAAGAACGCCTCGGGGCGCCGCCGGCAGGGCCGGTGCCGCCGGCAGGGCCGGTGCCACCGGAAGGACCGGCGCCGTTTCGGGCCAGCATCCGCTGAACGGCGATCCATTCCTCCGCCCGAATCAGCGGCTCGTGGCGGCCGACGACGACGAGCCGCTCCGAAGGGGAAGTGGGCTTGTTTTTATCGCGGTTTTTGAAAAAACAGCACATGCCGTGTTTTCCGTCGAACGCGTCGAGCCCGTTGTAGACGGCGCAGCCCTGATCGGCGAGATAAGCGTACAGTTCGGGCGTGTTCGCGCAATAGGCGATGTTTTTAAGGATACGCGAACATGCGGCGGAGGAAAACAGGTGCCCCTGCGACGTGACGGCGCCGGCGGCGTTTAATTTTCGCGCCAGCCGGTGCGTGTTGGCACCGCCGAGATAGCTCCGGTAGATTTGCCTTACAAGCTCCGCGGCCGCGGGCTCCGGCTCCAGAACGGAGGCGCGCCGGCCTTCGAGCAGAATCTGCCGGGAAGCGTATCCGAGCGGGGCGTTGCCGCCCATATACAGCCCCTTGGCGGCCCGGAACCGGTAGTTATCCGAAACGCGCTGCGTGATCGTTTCACGTTCCAGCTGGGCGAAGACCATAACGATATAGATCATGGCGCGGCCCATGGGGGTGGAAGTATCGAACTGCTCGGTGGCGCTCACATACTGAACGCCGTGCCGGTCGAAAAGCTGCAGCAGGTTGGCAAAATCCGTGATGGAACGGGAGACGCGGTCCAGCTTATAGGAGACGATCGCCCGGATCGTTTCCTTCTGAACGCCGTCGAGCAGGCGTTCGAAAGCGGGGCGGGCGATGTTTTTGCCGGAAAAGCCCGCGTCGCTGTAGATTTCCGCCTCCCAGCCGTTTGCCGCGCACACGGCCCGGCAGCGCTCGATCTGCGCGTCGATGGAGACGCTGTCCGCCTTTTCAATCGATTGGCGCGCGTAGATAGCTGCTTTCATGCCCGCTCCCTTACTGATCTCAATCCTGAATGTGCCCTACGGCGATTCAAAAAACGTTGCGGAAGGTTCGGGAATCCCGCGCAGAGGCAGGTTGCCTATGCAGCGACCAAACTGCTCAAATTGGCGCCCCGTTCATAATTGGAATTGCTGCAGAAAACCGCCGCGGCATGCGAAACGGCAAAGCGCGCGAAAGACGCCGGAAGCGCGAAAGATGGGCAAGCCCGGCCGCATAAGATTCCCTGAGGTGAGAATCTTGGGCAGAAAACGGAAAAAGACCGAGCTGCGTATCCTTGAAGAAGCCCCGCCCGCCGTGCCCGAAGAAGAGCGCGCGAAACAGGTTGAGCGCGCCCTTTCGGAAATTGCGGAATTGGTGCGGGCGGGCGTGAATCAGGACCGCCTGCGCGAGGGCAGGCCGCCGATTACAAAACAGCAGGCGCGCGAGGGCGTTTTCTATTGGGCGGAGAACCGGGATGAGCACCGGTGAGCCGGGCCGAAAAAAACAGAGGATTCCATGCCGGGGAGGCGGAGTTACACTTCCATCATAGTACCGAGAAGCGGAATTTACCACAGAGTGCGGCGAACGAAACAGAGTGGGGGAGCTTTTATTTGGATCGGGTTGCATAACGGAAAGCGCCATGCTATACTTGGAAAAATATTGATTCCTGCCCGATATCCCGAACAGGCGGCGAAGCATGCCCAAAAAGATTTTGATACGGGCGGATATCGCGGGCCCTGCGGGCAGCCTGCCGATGTCCGCCTTTTTATAAGAGCTGCCCATTGTGTGCTGATACAGCCGAATCCGTTTCGCAGCGGAAACGGTGAATTACGGTGCGCTTGTTTGACTAATTCAATTCTGTAACAGGAGCGCCGCCCCTGTTCGGGTGGCTTCATGCTTTGCCAGGAAAAGCAAAACTTCACTTATAGTTTATAGAATGGAAGGTTATTCTATGGAAAACCAGGAACCGCAGCACAAACGGCGCGTTCGGTACAAAGGAACGCATCCGAGAAACTTCAGTGAAAAATACAAGGAACTGCAGCCCGAAAAGTATGCGGATACGGTTGAAAAAATCATCCAAAAGGGCAATACGCCCGCCGGAATGCATATTTCCATCATGGTGGAGGAAATTCTGAATTTTCTGGCGATCCGGCCGGGCAAGGTGGGGCTGGACGCAACGCTGGGGTACGGCGGGCACACATCCGCAATGCTCAAATGCCTGGAAAACAAAGGGCATCTTTATGCTTTGGATATCGACCCGATTGAAATAGACAAAACCAGAGAACGCCTGGAAAAGCTGGGCTATGGGCCGGATATCCTGACGATCCGGCATCTTAATTTCGCCAATATCGATCAAGTTGCTGCCGAGGCGGGAAAGTTCGATTTTGTACTGGCGGATTTAGGCGTATCCTCCATGCAGATCGATAACCCCGAGAGGGGATTTTCGTATAAAAAGGACGGCCCGCTGGATTTGAGAATGAACCCGGAAAAGGGTGTTCCCGCGGCCCAGCGTTTAAAAGGATTGACCCGGGAGGAATTGGAAGGCCTGCTGGTCGAAAATGCGGACGAACCTTACGCAAAGGAAATATCCAAAGCGATTATTTCAAAGCTCAGAAGCGGCGTCGACATTTCTACGACGACGAAACTTCATGAGATCATTAAAGAAGCGCTTCGGTTTCTTCCGGCAGCCGAGAGAGACGAGGCGGTTAAAAAATCGAGCCAAAGGGTATTTCAGGCGCTTCGAATCGATGTAAACAGTGAATTTGAGGTTCTGTATACGTTTTTGGAAAAGCTTCCCGACGCCCTTGCGAAAAACGGACGCGTTGCCGTGCTGACGTTTCATTCGGGCGAGGACAGATTGGTGAAAAAGTCGTTTAAACGCTACTTCCAGGAGGGCGTTTACCGTGAGATCGCAACCGAGGTGACACGGCCTTCGGCAGAAGAATGCAGCCGCAACAGCCGTGCCCGTTCCGCCAAGATGAGATGGGCGGTTAAAGCGTAGGTTCACGGAGGTATATTCGGCTTTTCTTCCGGGATTTCACGAAGATCAAAGAACTGAAGCGGGGACGGATTCCGAATTTGAGGATAAAAGATAAAATAACGTTTTTATTGAGTTGGTTTTTTAAACAGAGTATAGTCTTATTGTAAATTTGATGAATGCCAAAGAGGTATATAGGTGTATAATTAGAGCAAAAGGAAGGTAAGCAGCGGAAGGCACGGCGTTCCCGGGCAGCGTGAGGCGCGAACACTGTCGGCGTCCGGCCCGGCTGCGGCGGAAACCGGGCGGTTTTCATCAGGAAGCGTCTGCTCGCCGCGGCTGGGCAGATTCACTTCCCCGGATTTCGGCCGGGATGCGTTCGGGATGCGTTCGGGATGCGTTCGGAATGGGTTCGGAATGAGTTCGAAATGAGTTCGGAATGGGTTCGGAAAGAGTTCGGAATGGGTTCGGAAAGAGCTCGGAAAGAAGTCAGGAGGGGATTGCCATGATTTTTACGGAGCCGTTGGAAGCGGTTGTCGGCCGGCGGTATTCGGTGCGCACCTATGTGAAAAAGCCGCTCGGCCCGCAGACAAAAGATGAGATCGCGGCGTATATCGAATCGCTCTCGAGCCCCTTCCCTGCAAAGCCGTCCTTTCGGCTGGTGGAGGCGGAGCCTGCGGCGAACGGCGCCAGACTCGGCACCTACGGAATGATCAGGGGCGCGTCCGTTTTTATCGCGTCCGGGGTGAAGGAGGGGGCGTTTGCCACCGAAGCCCTCGGTTATGAATTTGAAAAACTGATCCTGTTCCTGACGACGCTCGGGCTCGGCACCTGCTGGCTTGGCGGCACGTTCAACCGCGCCGGGTTCCGAAAGGCCCTGGGAGAGCCGGAGGACGGACTTTTCCCCGCGATTTCGCCGGTGGGCTATTTCGAAAAAAAGAGCTTTCGGGAAACTCTGGTGCGCGGTTTTGTTCATGCGGATTCGCGAAAGCCGTGGGAAGAGCTGTTCTTCGACGGCGGTTTTGCGGCGCCCCTCTCGAAAGAAAACGCCGGCGCTTATGCCTTCCCTCTGGAGATGGTGCGGCTGGGGCCGTCGGCGTCCAATAAGCAGCCCTGGCGAATCGTCCGGGAAGCCGGCCGCTATCACTTTTACGCATACAAACTTCCGGGTTACAGCCGTGTGTTTCCTTTCGATATGCAAAGCATCGACATGGGGATTGCGGCCTGCCATTTTCACCTTGCGGCTATGGAAAAAGGGCTGCCCGGGAGTTTCAGCCTGGACGCGGCACCCGCGTTGAATTTGCCGGAAAACCTGGTTTACCGGTTTTCCTGGCTTCCGGATTGAACCGGCCGGGCCAAACCCCGGCGCGGCGGTGCTGCGCGGAAGGATATCATTCCGGTAATGAAGTGATTTTGCGAGGATATCTAAAATGTGCATGAGTGAAACGGAAGGCAGGATCTCCATATTGGGGGAGTTTGCCGACAAAACTCTCGAAAAAGAGTTTTTCAACCATTATATGGGCAAGGCCATCAAATATATCAAGCCGATCTCGCTCGTTTTGGGAATTCTCTATCTGCTGTTCATAATCCCGGATTACTTTAACATAAAAGATCAGGGGACATTTCTCGTCATTCTGGCAAACCGGGTTATCTTCCTGCTCCTGGTAATCGTTCTGTTTCTTGCATGCACGAAGGTTAAAAATTACGAAACCCTTGCCTTCTGGATAACCGTTTATGAGGTGATGGGCGTCATTTCGTTTATGATTATTTTCGGACTGTATGAAAACCCAAACTTTCTGATTCAGGCTTTTGGCGTGATGATTTTAGTTATGGGGATCTTTCTTGTTCCGAATAAATTTATCAATACGCTGGTTACCTCCTGCCTCATAACGGTTGCATTTTTTGCTTTGTCTTATTACAACAGAAGCGCTCTCAAACCTTCGGAGTATTTGGCGGGAATCGTATATATCCTGATCGTTTTAGTTCTCAGCAGCATTTCGTCCTTCCGCAATAACTGTTTAAACCGGAAAGAATACAGGAACAGCAAAGAACTGCTCCTCTTATCCACCACCGATCAGCTTACTCATATCTATAACCGGGCGCGGTTCAACGAAGAGCTTGAGCAATGGATTCGTAATTCGAAAGAGCAAAAAAGGCTTTTTTCGGTTGCGATATTCGACATTGACAACTTCAAAAATGTCAACGACCGTCTGGGACATCTGGCCGGAGACAAAGTGCTGGTGGGAATCGCAGATGCCGTTCAGGCATCGATCCGGCAAGGCGATTTTTTCGCAAGATGGGGAGGCGACGAATTTGTGCTGCTGCTTCCCGATACGGACAGGCAGGAAGCGACGGAAATAACCGAGAGGCTGAAGACTTTAATTTCCGATAACATTTTTGAAACGGTGGGAAGGGTTACCTGCAGCTTCGGAATAGCCGTGTCAAGAGAAAACGACAACGCTGAAGTTCTGCTGGAGCGTGCGGATACGCTCCTGTATAAAGCCAAGGATGCGGGCAGAAACATCGTGGTGAGCTAGCTTTGCCGCACAGGAAACCGGCGAAATGGATAAACGGAGCATTCGGCCGCTTCGGAAAACCCATCTGAAAGGGTTTGCAGAGCGATGCTCCTGCTGCGGAATGGAATGAGGCTGTATAAATCGCTCCGGATTTTGCCTATACTATTGGAAAAAGGTGAAGGAGCTGTTCGTATGGTGCGCACAAGAAAACCCGCAGAACAAAAAATCAGGGAACTGGAAGCGATGAAATCGCAGCTGATTGCGAAAATGGAAAAGCTGAAGGTTCAGGTCGCAAAGATCGATTCCTCTATTCGGTCCATTGAGAGCGGGCGGAAGGAAAAAGAGCTTGAAAAGCTGCTCGCGGCCATCCAGGCAACCGGAAGGTCTCCGGAAGAAGTTCTCGCGGCGTTGAAATCCGCGTAAAAAAAACGGAGCGGCCCGAACTTGGGGCTGCTCCGTTTTTTCGCGTCCGGTCTCCGCGAAGGAACGCGCGAAGGGGCGGCGCATAACGGAAAGCAATGCGGACATGCCGGACAGCGCGGGCGCGGGAAACGGTTCCGATGGCGGAATCAGCGCGGCAGCACAAGAGCCGGGCCGGTTACCTCAAAAGCGGCCCGGAGCACGGCGGAGCCGGTGAGCACCGCGCTGCGCGCGTCGGGCTGGCTGCCGCCGGCATAGACGCGGAAAACGCCCGGCTCCAGCATGCAGTTCCCCTCGTTTGTAATAAGCGCCATCTGCCGCGGCGTAACGGTGAAACGCGCGCGCGCCGCTTCCCCGGGCTTCAGATGCAGCTTTTCCACCCCCGCAAGCTGCCACCGGGGCACGCGCACGCCGGCCTCGCAATCCTGAAGATACAGCTGCACTGTTTCGTCCGCCTCGAAATCGCCGGCGTTCCGAACCAGCACCTCGGCCTCGACGCTTTCGCCCGCCGCAATTTTGCCGGCGCTGAGCGTCAGGTTCGTATATTCGAACCGCGTGTAGCTCAGCCCGTAGCCGAAGGGGTAAAGCGGCTCGGCCTTTGAGAAACGGTAGGTGCGGTTTTCCATGGAATAGTCGTCAAACGGCGGGAGATCGTCTTCCGAGCGGTAGAAGGTAACCGGAAGCCTGCCGGAGGGCGAGAAATCCCCGAACAGCAGCGAGGCGACGGCGCGCCCGCCCTGCGCGCCGGGGTACCACGCCTGAACAACGGCTTTCGCGCGTTCGTCGGCCTCGTTCACGGCCAGGGCGCTGCCCGCGAGCAGCACAACGACCACGGGCCTGCCGGTGTTCAGCACCGCCTCGAGCAGTGCCTGCTGCCTGCCCGGGAGCTGAAGGTTCCGCTTATCGCCGCTTGCGAATTCATTCGAAGTGTCGCCTTCCTCGCCCTCGATGGAGGAATCCAGCCCGAGGCAGAGCACGGTGACGTCGGCGCGCTCGGCCGCGGAAACGGCTTCCGCAAAGCGGTCGTCGGCGTCCGTCAGGTTGCTGGAGCGGTCTTTGAACAAATGGCAGCCTTCGGCGTAATAGACGCGCGCGCCCTTTTGCACGGCTTCGCGGATGCCCTCGAGCACCGTCACGTATTCCGACGCGGTGCCGCAGTAATTGCCCTCGAGCGCGGCGCGGCTGTCCGCATTGGGGCCGATCACGGCGATGGAGGAGATCTTCCGGCGGCTAAGCGGCAGGAACGAGCCGCGGTTGCGCAGCAGAACCAGGGATTTCTCGGAAACCTCGAGCGCGAGCCGCCGGTGCTCTTCGGAGTCGTTTTGTTCATAGGGGATGGAGGCGTAGGGCACATGCGCGGGCGCGTCGAACATCCCCAGACGCATCCGGATGAGCATCAGGTGGTACACGGCCTCGTCGATATCCGCCGGATCGATCAGATGATCCCGGTACGCTTCGAGAAGATGGACGTAGGCACAGCCGCAGTTGAGATCGCAGCCGCTTTTCACGGCGAGCACGGAGGATTCCGTCTGGCACTTCGTCACCTTATGCCCCTCGTTAAAATCCCGGATGGCCCAGCAGTCGGAGGTCACATAGCCGCCGAACTTCCACTCGCCGCGCAGGATGCCGCGCAGGAGAGTCCCGCTGCCGCAGCAGGGCTCGCCGTTGACCCTGTTGTAGGCGCCCATCACGCCCGCCACCCCTGCCTCCTTCACGGCGGCTTCGAAGGCGGGCAGATAGGTTTCCCAAAGGTCCTTCTGCGACACGACGGCGTTGAACCGGTGGCGCTCCGCCTCGGGCCCGCTGTGTACGGCAAAATGCTTGGCGCACGCGGCCGCCTTCAGGTATTTGGGGTCTTCGCCCTGAATTCCCCGGATGAACGCCACCGTCAGGCGCGCGGTGAGGTACGGGTCCTCACCGTAGCTTTCCTGCCCGCGGCCCCAGCGCGGGTCGCGGAAGATATTGATGGTGGGCGACCAGAAGGTGAGCCCCTTGTAGATTCCGCAATCCCCTTTGCGCTGGAACTCGTGGTATTTTGCGCGCCCCTCCGTGGAGATGACGTCCGCCGCGCGGCGGATGAGCGCGGGGTCGAACGTGGCCGCCATGCCGATGGCCTGCGGGAACATGGTGGCCACCCCGGCGCGCGCCACGCCGTGCAGCGCCTCGCTCCACCAGTTGTAGGCCGGTACGCCGAGACGTTCGATCCCGCCGGCGCCGTGGAGCATCTGGGAGACTTTTTCCTCCGGCGTCATGCGCTCCGTCAGGTCGCGCGCGCGCTGCTCAAAGCTCAAACCTTCGTCGAGATATGCCGGTTTGCCCGTTTCCATCTATATTCACCCTCGTTTTTGCCTGTGCGGCATGTTCGGCCGGAATCGCTGCGTTTTCCTTATTCTACCGCAGCTCCGAAATCGTTTCTAAGCGCCGTCAGCCCTTCACGGCTCCTACGATCAGGCTTTTCTGCACCTGCTCGCTGAGGAAGCAGTAGATGACCAGCGTCGGAACCGTCGCGATCATCAGCCCCGCGCCGATGGCGCCCCAGTCGGTGTTGTGCGCGCCCGAAAGGGACATAATGCCCACGGTGAGCGTCTTGAGTTTGTCGCTGCTGATGAACGTGTTGGCGAACATCAGCTCGTTCCAGGAGGAAAGGAACGTAAAGATGGCCACGGTGGAGATGGCGGGCCGCAGCAGCGGGGCCACGATGTGGTAAAAGATCTGGTAGATGTTGCAGCCGTCGATGCAGGCGGATTCCTCGATCTCTTTGGGAATATTCCGAATAAAGCCCGTCAGGATAAAAATGCCGATCGGGAGCGCGAACGCCACGTACGGAATGATCAGAGCCAGATAGGTGTTGAGCAGATGCATCTTGCGCAGAATGACGAACATGGGCAGCAGCGTGGCGTGGATGGGTACCATGATGCCGAGCAGCACATAGGTGAGGAACACGCCGCTGAGCTTCCAGTGCATCCGCACGATGGCGTACGCCGAGGTGGAAAGCAGCACGGTGGAAACGGCGATGGTGGCCGCCGTGACGATGGTGCTGTTGAGCAGATAAAGGCCGACGTTGCCGCTGGTGAACACGGTTGTATAGTTGGAGAAGTGCCACATCTTGGGGAACCCGAGAACGTTCCCGGCAAAAATATCCTCGTTGTTTTTAAACGAGAACAGAAAAAGCCAGAAAATCGGGTAGATCTGAACCAGCGCATAAAGCGAGAGGAAAACGAGCAAAATCGTCCGCGGCAGGTTGAATTTTGCGGGTGTTTCCCGGTATGCGGCGGTTTTTTCGAAGGAATTTTCAGCCATGGTATTGTTTCACCCGCCCTTTAATACTCTTCGCTTTTGCCGAAGAGCTTTTGGATGATCACCGTGCAGAGCAGGCACTCCGCAATGATGAAGATAGCCATCGCGCTGCCGTAGCCGTACTGGTAGCGCGAAAAGATCGTGGTATACATCAGCGTGGTGGGCACTTCGGTGGAGTGCAGCGGGCCGCCGCCCGTCATTACATAAACCAGATCGAACGCCTTGAACGAGCCGGTAACGGCGAAAATGACGCATACCTGCAAAATCGGTTTGAGCAGCGGAATGACGATATGCAGAGAAGTCTGGATTTCGCTCGCGCCGTCGATGCGGGCCGCCTCCAGAATATCGGTGGAGACGGACTTGGCCGACGCGTACATCAGCAGCATATGGTAGCCGACATACTGCCACAGCATGGCAACGAAAACCGCGCCCAGAGCCGTGTGCGGGTCCGCCAGCCACATGCGCTGCAGCGATTTGAGGCCCACCGCCTGCAGAATGGTGTTCACGATGCCGTACTGCGAATCGTAAATTTTCATCCACAGCTGGCCGATCACGACGGTGGAAATGATGACGGGAATAAAATAAACGGTGCGGAAAAACCGTTCGCCCGGTATTCCGCGCGCCAGAACCAGCGCCAGGATCAGCGCGACCGGAAGCTGGATGCCCACCGAAATCAGCGCCAGAATCAGTGAATTGACCACGGACCGGGGAAAGCCGTCCGTGTTGTTTACGAACAGATTGATATAGTTCTGAAAGCCGACGAACAGCCCCTTGGAAAAGCCGTTCCAATTCAGCGTGCTGTAATAGATCGAAAAGAAGATCGGCAGGACAATGATGACGGTAAAAATCAGGAACGTGGGAAAAACGAATAGAAAAAGCGCCTTTTTATCGCGCAGCAATTTTTCCATGAAGCAAGACCCTTTTCTTCGCGGCAGACGGCTTCACCGTCCGGCGCCCGGCATAAGGCCGTCCAGCGCCCGAACCGGGGCGGAAATTACCGCCCGAACCCGGGCGCGCATGGCCCGATACAGCGTTTCCCTGCCAACGGCGATCCGATTGGCAGGGAAACACCACCTTGTACGTGTGCGTTCGGCACGTTTTTGAATGTGCTGCCCGGAAGCGGCGCACCCATTTCCCGAACAAAAAGCATGGAAAATCCGCGCCAAAAGCTTTGCTCTGCCGGTTTTGACGCGGATTTGCCCCGCACGCGGATCGGAAAACGGCATCAGCCTACTTTGGACTGCATCTGCGCGGCGAATTGCTGCGGGGTGATCTGTTTGCCGAACAGGCTCTGAACGAGGTCGTAATGCGTCTGTGCGTCGTTGCCCGTCAGGTAGAGGTCCCATGCCGGAACGCTGCCCGTGGAGCCCTGCACGATGGTATCCATGATCTGCTTGGAGAGCGGGTCGATCTTGCTCTGGTCGAGGCTGTCGTACTTCCACTCCGGAAGGCCGCCGCCCGAAAGATACATGCCGTTGGAGAAGTTTTCGGCCAAATATTTGATGGCCGCGACCGCCTGGTCCTTATATTTGCTGTTGGCGCTCACGCTGAGAGCGTCGGCGCCGCCGCCTTCATACTCCGTGGCCACGCCTTTGCCGCCCGCGATGGTTGGGAACGCGATTGCTGACACATGGCCTTTAAGGGAGGAACTGTCGATCACTTCCGCGTCAAAGTTGCCGCCGAAGTACATGGGGATCTTGCCCTGGGTGAATTCCGCAACCGCCTGGTCGCGCGTCATGCTCAGAACGTCCTGCGAGAACCCGCCCGCAGTCACCAGGTCTTCCAGCTTCTGCGCGGCGTCCACAAACGCCTGCTGGTTGAACGAGGCCTTCTTGTTGAGCGCGTCGAGCGTGGTCTGGGCGCCTGCTTCGCGCAGGGCGACGATGTCGAACACCCACATTCCGGGCCATTCGTCTTTTTCACCCACGGTCATGGGCGTGATGCCTTTCGCCTTGAAGGCTTTGATATCGGCCATCAGGTCGTCCCACGTCTTGGGCTCGGTGACGTTGTTCTGCTGGAAAAGCTGCGTGTTGACATACAAAGCGCCCGCCTGCTGATTGTAGGTGAGGCCGTAAACCTTGCCGCTGTATGTAATGTTCGTGAGGGCGCCGGTGAGCATCTTATCCTTGGTGCCGTCGTTCAAATAGCTGTCGATAGCCAGGATTTTGCCGGCGTCCACGAACGGCTCGGTAAAGCCGCCGGCCCAGGTATAGATGATGTCCGGCGCGTCGCCGGCCGCGATGGCCGTTTTGATCTTCAGCTTATAGGCGTTGTTTTCGGTGGCGCTTGCGTTCACCTGCACATTGGGGTTCGCTTTGTTCCAGGCCGCGATGGTATCCGCCATCGTGTGCTGCGTATCGTTGGTGTAGTTGTTCCAGAACGAAAGAGTGACTTTCTCGGCGGAAGAACTGGGTTGGGAGGAGGAAGCCCCGGACGTTCCGGAGGAAGATCCGGCCGAGCTGGCCGGATGACTGCATGCCGTCATGCTGGCCGCCAGAGATGCCGCCAGGGCAAGGACGCCGATTTTGCGGATGAACTGTTTCATATCTGGTACTCCTTTTCAAATGATTTTCTGTCCCTGCCCATTAATATAAACTGAATATTTCAACAATTGAATCCAATTTTATTACTGTTATCTATGAATTTTTGACATGGAGCGTTTTTCCAACGGCATTGCGGCCGGAACTCCGGGGCGGCAATCAGGAGGGTACCCGCGTCTTGTTTTCAGCGAGCGTTTTGCGGAAATCGCTTACGGAAAGGCCCACGTATTTTTTAAAACAGGTGCTGAAATAATTGGGATCGGGCACGCCAACCGCTTCGGCAACCGCAAAAACCTTGCTGTCGCTGTTTTTGAGCAGCTCGATGGCCTTTTCCATGCGGAGGGCGGTCAGGTATTCCACGAAGCTGACCCCCGCCTCTTTTTTGAAGGTCCGGCTGAGGTAGCTCGGGTTGAGGAAGAACTTCTGCGCCACCGAGGCCTGCGTCAGGTCGGCCTCCGCATAGTGCTCCCCGACGTAGGACTTGATGTCGTCGATAAAGCTGCTGATGCGGCTCGTCTGGTGCTGATTTACGGCGTCCGCCGTCCGGTTCATGACCTTGCGCAGGTACGCTTTGATATCCGGAAGGGTATCCAGCAAAAAGATGCGGTTGTGCGCCTCCATCTCGAGCCGGTAGACCTCCTCCGGGTCCATCCCCAGCTCGGTAAGCCTGCGGTAGCACGCGGTGGCGATGTTCACGGCGTGAATGAGGATGGTTTTGAAGGCGGATTTGTCCTGAAAATCCACATTGTCGAGGATTTGTTCGGCCACGCCGTTTGCGCGGTCCCGCAGCCCCGCCTTCAGGTAGAATTCCAGCTGCACGTACAGCTCGCTGATATCGCCGCCGCGCCCCGCCGCGGAAAGCGGGATGTTGTCGTACAAAATGACGGTGTTGTTGCCCACCGCGATGCGGAAATGGAGCGCCTCGAGCGATTCCCGGTAGGAACCGCCGATTTTGCCGATCCCCGTTTTCAGCTGCCCCACGCCGATGCAGACGGCGGCCGAGGCTTCGCGCGCGAGGCCCTCGCGCAGCAGCTCGCACCGCTCATACAGGTCGAGGTTTTCGTCATTGTTCAGGATTACGATGCGGTTGAGCATATCGGGAAACACAAGCGTATCGCGGCAGCTTTTCAGCTCGTTTTTCACATAATTCTGCGCCTTCATCATCACGATGAGGCGGGATTCCTCGTTCTGGCTGCTGCCTTCCATGCTCAGCTGGATCGACGCCACCTGAAAGCTGGAAAACCGGAACCGGATGCCGAGAAACTCCATGCGCTTTTCAAGCTCGGCCTGATTGGCCGAACCGTCGAGCAGCTCGCTGAAAAAGCGCTCGCGCAAAAACGGCAGATTCGCATAAAGCTGCCTGCGCAGCGCCTGATATTCCTCGCTGCTTTTGCGCTCGCGCTCGATCTGCGCCTTGATTTTGAGGGCGGTTTTCAGCACCTCCGCGGGATTGATGGGCTTGAGAAGATAATCGGAGATGCCCGCCTTGATGCAGCGCTGCGCGTAATCGAACGTATCGAACCCGGTAAGCACCACGATTTTGACGCCCGCGCGCTGCTTGAGTATCATTTCGCTCAGCGAGATGCCGTCGATGATGGGCATCTGGATATCCGTAAAGACCACGTCGGGGGAAAGCCGCTCCGACAGATTCAGCGCCTCGTCGGCGTCCTCCGCTTCCCCGACGATCTCGAACCCCAGGCTGCTCCACTCGATGCAGTTGCGCAGAAGGCTGCGCGTAAGATATTCGTCGTCGACGATCAGGGTTTTGATTGCGTCATATTCCATGGCTGATCTCCTGTTGCATTTACGGAATTGCGATAGGAAGCGTAATGCTGATTTTGGTGCCCTGCCCCTCGGTGCTTTGAACCTCCACGAGGCCCGAAGCGTTGAAGTACAGATTGATCCGTTCGATTGTCGTTTTCAGGCCGATTCCCTCCGAGCGGCCGCCGCGGATTTCCTCCAGGCGCCGCGCGGGGATGCCCGCTCCGTCGTCCTCCACCTCCAGCAGCACCCGGTTTTCCAACAGGGCCGCGCGGATGGTCAGCGTCCCTTTCCCGCGGCGGCAGCGGATGCCGTGGTTGATGGCGTTTTCCACAAGGGGCTGCAGCGTGAGCCTGGGCAGCGTGTAGCCGAACGTGCGCTTGTCGATCTCCCGCCTTACCGTGAACTTATCCCCGAACCGGAACTGCTGGATGGTGAGGTAATTATCCACGATCACAAGCTCTTTTTCCACCGTGCTTTCCTCGTTGCCCGAGTTGAGAAAGGATTTGTAGAACGTGCCGAGCGCGACGATCAGGTTGTAGGCCTGCTCGTTCTCCCCCGCCAGCGTAAGGCCGCTGATCGCGTCGAAGGAATTGTAGAGGAAGTGCGGCTTGATCTCGGCCTGCAGGGCTTCCAGCTCCTTGCGCCGCTTGAGCGACTGCTCCTTGATGATGTTTTCGATGAGCACCCGGATGCGGCGCACCATCGAATTGTAGACGTCCTTGAGCTGGCCGATTTCGTCCCTGCCCGTTTTGAGCTGGATCTCGTGCAGGTCGCCGCTTTCCACCCGCTTCATCGACATGGCCAGCTTGTGAATCGGGTTCGAGATGAAAATGGATACGAACAGAAAAGCGGCCACCAGCAGAAGCCCGAAGAACAGCACGAACAGGATCAGCACGACGACATAGGTGCCCGACTGCCGCGTGAGTTCGTGGACGGGCGTGATGCATGTGATTTTCCAGCCGAACTCGTTTTCCATGCTGGAGACGATGTAATCCTCGCCTCCGACTTTCCGGATGAGGGAGTCCTGCGGGTCCGGGACGCCGTCCGCCAAATGCCCGAGGGGCTTTTCCGGCGCGATGATCGTGCGCCCGAATTCGTCGCGCAGGTCCACCTGCATGGAATAGGCTCCGTTTTCCTGTGCGATCGACCGGGCGATGTAATCCGTTGAAACGTTCACCACCATATAGCCGATCGGCTTCTGGGTTTCGAGACTGTTGATGACGCGGATCATCGAAACATAGCTGCCGCTCGCGGAAAACGTGCCTCCGCCGTTGAGCCGCAGCAGATACTGCCCTTTTTTGGCGAGCATCTCGCGGTACCACGGCGCTTTTTTGATCGCCGCCAGCGTAATTCCCTTGACGAAGAAGTTATCGGTATAGTATTCGTCGCCTTCCAGGTCAAAGACATAAATCGAGGAGATCATATCGTTGAAATTCATGGAATCGGCGAAGTAGTTGGTCACCTGCTTCTGAAAGGTGTAGCTGTTGCCGGGATTGCCGCGTGTGAGCGCGTTTTGCACCATCTGGCTCGAAAGAATGACGATGGATTGATTGTTGAGCGTGGCGAACTGGAAATCCAGGTTGTTGCTCACCGATTTGGTGGTTTCGCTGGATATCTGCCGCACCGTTTTTCTGGTCGCATTTTCCAGATACCACAGGGAGCTCGTGCTCAGCGAAAAAAACAGCACAAATACCAGAAGGCAGCAGACAACCACCTTAAAAGCGATGCGCAAATTCATGTACCAACGGATCAAATGTTTCATACCGTTCCTCACCAATATCCGGCCCAAAGAGCGATAAAATCTGCGTTAAAAGCTTGCGGCATGGGTTTGGCGCGGATTTTTATCCGCTATTTTGTCAAGATTCGTATCCAATGCGCAGGCGGGCTGCCTGCCGGGGGCATGAACGCCGCGCGGCGTTCGGGCGGGGAATTTGGAGAGCACAGGGCTTTGTTCTTCTATTTTACTACTTTTTATTTTCCAATCACGGAATATTTGTGAAAAGTAAAAAAATCAAAGGTAAAAGTAAAAATAGCAGACGGACAGCGGCACAATTCTGTAAGCGGAAAACCAGGGCCGGGGTCTCCGGGCGCCGCCCGAAGACCCCGGCGCGAGGGCACTTCAGGCGGCGCGCGGATGCGCTTTGCCAACGCGGCGGATTTGCGTGCTCGTTTGATTGTTTGCTTGATCGGATGCTCATATGCGACGTATTCTGCGCTCTTTCGCATCGGGCTTCCGCGCCAATAGGCACAAAACATCCCTGACCGAAAAAATATTTTTATTTTCTATTGACAATGATTCGGCGGAGCATTATTATTGAAGCAACAAAACAATCACAATCAGTCATTCATCCATCACAAACGAGTAAAAGTGAAAACCGGTGGTGTTTACGGTATGTATGAAGAGGAACGCATCCAAAAGGTTTACCAGTATGTGCAAAGCCAATCCCGCGCATCCGTCCGCAATCTCTGCGAGGTTTTCGACGTTTCGGAATCCACCGTCCGGCGGGATCTGACGGAGCTTGAGAACCGCAAGCTGCTTAAGCGGACGCACGGCGGAGCTATATGCCTCGAGGTTGTGGGGCTTGAACCGACCTATTTGGAGAAACAGGATCAGGAGCAGCAGGAAAAGCAGCGCATCGCCGCGTGTGCGGCCAAACTGATTCAAAGCGGGGACTCCGTGCTGGTCGATTCCGGGACGACGACGCTGGGACTCGCACAGTATCTGTGCAAGTTTGAAAAGCTGACGGTCGTGACAAACTCCATTTTTCTCATGCAGCAGCTTTCCGCGTATTCCAATATTACGCTGGTGTGCATCGGCGGGACGCTGCGCTCGAACACGATGGCCCTGGCCGGCCCCTTCGCGGAGGAAAATCTGAGCCGGTTGCGCGTGGATAAGGCGTTTATCGCGACCAACGGCGTGGATATCGACAGGGGCCTTACAACGCCGAGCATTTTGGAGGCCTCCGTGAAAACGCAGATGATTCAAATATCCGAGCAGGTTTACGTGATGGCGGACCACACCAAATTCGGGCGCGTATCCTTCGCGCGGTTCGGAACGCTCAAACAGATCGACGGCTGCATTACCAGCCGGCAGGTTCCCGAGGAACTGCAGCGGGAGTTTACGCACCGGAACATCCGCCTGATTTTCGCGGAGGATTCCGAAAACGGTCCGGAGCCGGAATTTGCAGATAGGGGGTATTCATCGCATGGCTGAGAAGGTATTTACGGTAACGCTCAACCCCTCGCTCGATAAAACGGTGGTGATCGACAAGCTCGTTCCCTACGGCCTTCACCGGGTTCTGCGCACGGAAACGGACCCCGGCGGAAAGGGCATCAATGTAGCCCGGGTGTTACATAGCTTTGGCGTGGAGGTCGTGGTAACCGGCTTTATCGCCGGAAGTACGGGGAAGATGCTCCGCGATTTTCTGGAACAGGAGCGGATCCACAGCGATTTTGTCGAGATCGCGGGCGAAACGCGCACGAACGTGAAGATTTTTGACCGGAACGTGCGGAAAACCACCGAGCTCAACGAGAGCGGCAGCACCGTCACCGCACAAGACCTCGCGGAGTTCGAAGCCAGATTCCGAAGCCTGTGCCGGGATGCGCGGGTGGCCGTCCTCAGCGGCAGTTTGCCGCCGGGCGCGCCGGCCGATACCTACGCGCACTTCATCGATATCGCAAAGGCCGCCGGCGTGCGCGCGATTCTGGATGCGGACGGAGACGCGCTGCGGGCGGGAATCGAAAGCGTCCCTTACGCGGTCAAACCCAACATCCATGAGCTGGAAACACTCGCAGGGCGCGCGCTCAAAACGCCCTATGAGGTGCTCGAAGTGGGCCGGAAACTTATCCGGAAGGGCATCGGGCTGGTGATCGTTTCGATGGGCCCCGACGGCGCCGTGGTGCTCGACGCCGAAAACGCCTACAAGGTGGATTCCTGGGATGTCTTCGTAAACGGCGCGACCGGCGCCGGCGATTCCATGGTGGGCGCGCTTGCCGACGCGCTCCTGAGGGGAGCGGATCTCGCCGAGATCGCGCGGGTGACAACCGTGGCCGGCACCATCACGGCCTCCAAGCCGGGCACGCGGCTTTGCACCAAACGCGAAGTGATGGAAACGCTCGATTTGGTAACGCTTCATCCGCTGGCCGCGGGAGGAATGCCCGCATAGCTGGGCAGACTGAATAACGGGCACGGAAACTACGGCGGTGTACGATATTTTAAAGAATGGGAGAGAATTGAACATATGATCAGGAAAGAATTTGTGATGCGCTGCCAGCAGGGATTTCATCTGCGGCCGGCACAGGTGCTGATGGAAACCGCGACGGGCTTTTCTTCGGAGATCGTTCTGAAAAAAACCGATTCGGATATTGAAGGCGACGCGAAAAGCATACTCGGGCTGATGAGCCTGGGCCTGGAAAACGGAGAATCCGTTTCCGTCACCGTCACCGGCGAGGACGAAAAAGCCGCCATGGACGCGGTGGAAAAGCTGTTCGAAACCAATTTCGGGGAATAACGGAGAATAAATCGGAAAGTTCATCGGAAAGCAAACAGGAAGACGGTATATCGGGGTAAGGAGGCTCTTTCTGGATGGCCCAACAGGATTTTCACGGCATCGGCGTTTCGGAAGGCGTCCGGATTGCCAAAGCGTTTGTTTACCGGCCGGTTCAGGCGGATTGCGAGCGGAACATCCCGCCGGATTCCGCGCAGGCGGAGGCCGACCGCCTGAAGGCCGCGGCGCAGGAAGCCGGGGACGCGGTTTCAAGGCTCATGGAGCGCGCGGCCGGCACGCTGAGCGAGGAACAGCTCGGAATCCTCAAAGGCCAGAAATTCATTCTGGCCGACCCCGCCTATCTGCCGGCGGCGGAAAAGCTGATCCGCAAGCAGAATTTTTCGGCGGAAAAAGCGGTTCGCCGGATTACGGACCAGTTTGCCGCGCTGTTTGCCGGCATGCCGAACCCCTATATGCGGGAGCGCGCGACGGATGTCCGGGACGCGGGCAACCGGCTCATCCGCCTGCTCAGCGGCGCGGCGGATACGGATTTCAGCGCGCTCGAGGGCGAAAATATCGTGGTGGCGGAAGATCTTTCGGCGGCGGATACCATCCGGCTCGACCGCCGGTTCGTGCTGGGCTTCGCCACCGAAACCGGAGGTCCCACGTCCCACACCGCTATTTTTGCGAAATCCATGGGAATTCCGGCCGTTGTGGGCGCGCCGGGAATGCTCGGGAGCATCCGCACCGGCGATCTTCTGATTCTGGACGGCGCGGAGGGGCTTTGCATCCGGAACCCGGACGAAGCCGCGCTCGCGCAGTACCGGGAGAAAGATGAGCGGGAGCGCAGGCTCCGCGCAACGTTCGAAGCATTTTCCCACCGGCAGGCCGCGCTTGCGGACGGCCGGCGCATCGTAGTCGCCGCCAATATCGGCTCCGCCTCGGATACGGAGTTCTGCCTCCGGTGCGGCGCCGAGGCGGTGGGGCTGATGCGCACCGAAGCGCTCTTCCTCTCCCGCAGCGCCGCGCCTACCGAGGAAGAACAGTTTGCGGAATATAAAAAGGCGGCGCAGGCCTTTTCCGGCAGCGAGCCGGGAGAGCTGATCATCCGCACGCTGGATATCGGCGGGGACAAGGCGGCGCCTTATCTTGATATTCCCAAAGAAGACAATCCGTTTCTGGGCTTCCGCGCCATCCGCCTGTGCTTCGACCGCAGGGAGCTGTTCACAACGCAGCTTCGCGCCATCCTGCGCGCAAGCGCGTTCGGGAAAATCAGGATCATGCTCCCGATGATCTCGGGCCTGGAGGAATTCCGGAAGGCGAAGCAATGGATTGCGGAGGCAAAGGCGCAGCTCGAAAGCGAAAACATTCCCTGCGACCCGCACATCAAAATCGGGGCGATGATCGAAGTTCCGGCGGCGGCGCTGATGGCCGACGCGCTGGCTTCGGAAGCCGATTTCTTCAGCATTGGAACCAACGACCTGACGCAGTACACCCTCGCCGCCGACCGCGGCAACCCCAGCGTGGCGTATTTGTACGATTCCTTCAACCCGGCGGTGCTGCGCCTCGTGCATATGACGGCGCGCGCGGCCGGCGCGCACGGGATTCCGCTTGGCATGTGCGGAGGGATGGCGGGAGATCCGCTGGCCATTCCGCTGCTGGTCGGCCTGGGGCTTGACGAACTCAGCATGGCTGCGGGCGCGATTGCGCAGGCAAAGTGTATTTTAAGCAGGCTGGAACCGGGCGCCTGCCGGGAGCTTGCCGAGAAAGCGCTCGCTCTTCCGTGCGCGCGGGAGGTCCGCGGCGCGGCCGAAGAATTTGCGCAGCGTTACGCCTTATTGTGAACCGACGCGGCCCGTCCGCGGAGCATCCCGTTTGGGAAGAGCTGCGGCAGAGCCTGAGCCGGAATTTCCGGGCGGGCTGCTTCGATAGAGATTTTCCTGCGACTGAAATAACGGCGGCGGCCGAAATAACGACATGGAGGGAAAAACATGAAGATCAATGAGCTATTGACCGAGCAGGGCATCGAACTGAATGTTTCTGTGGCGACCAAAGACAGGGCGATCGACAAACTGGTGGGCCTGCTGGACGCCGAAGGCTGCATCCGGGACAAGGCGTCGTTCAAAGAGGGGATTCTGGCGCGCGAGCGCTTGAGCTCCACGGCCGTGGGCAACGGCATCGCCATTCCGCACGCCAAGGTGGACGCGGTGGAAAAGGCGGGGCTTTCCGCAATCACGGTTCCCGGCGGGGTGGATTACGGCGCGCCGGATAAGAAAAATTCCGATCTTCTGTTCATGATCGCGGCGCCCGCTTCGGGAAGCGACATCCATCTGAAAGCGCTCCAGCGGCTGGCCGTGCTGCTCACGGACACCGGCTTCAAGGCGAGCCTGCTGCGCGCAGCCGACAAAAAGGAATTCCTGCGCCTGATTGCGGAAAAGGAAGCGGAAAAATTCCCCGACAGAGAGCCGGCGATGGCGTCGGCCGGGCCCCGGAAACCCTCGCTGCCGGATAAAGCGCCGGAGAAATACCGCATTCTGGCCGTGACCGCGTGCCCCACCGGAATTGCCCACACCTTTATGGCGGCTGAAACCCTGACCCAGAAGGCCCGGAAAATGGGCGTTACGCTCAAGGCGGAAACCGACGGAGCCGACGGTATCCAGAATGAGCTGACGGCCGAGGAGATCGAGGCGTGCGACGGAATCATCGTCGCGGCCGACGTAGGAGTCGAGATGGGCCGGTTCAGCGGAAAGCCCGTTGTGACGGCAAGCGTATCCGCCGGCATCAACCGGCCGGAGGAGCTGATCCGTAAAATTCTGGACGGCAAGGCGCCGGTCTATCACGGTTCCGCGGCGGCCGCACGGAAGAGCTCGGATAAGGAAACGAGCAGCATCGGCCACGACATCTACAGGCAGCTGATGAACGGCGTTTCACATATGCTTCCGTTCGTAATCGGCGGCGGCATCCTGATCGCTCTTGCGTTTCTGATCGATTCCGCAAGCGGCGTACATGGCGGGCCGAACTTCGGTTCCACGACCGCCGCGGCAAAGTTCCTCAAAACCATCGGCGGCTTTGCCTTTAATATGATGCTGCCGGTGCTCGCCGGATTTATCGCAATGGCGATCGGCGACCGCCCGGCGCTCGCCATCGGCTTTGTGGGCGGCATTCTGGCCATGAACGGCAGCACGTTCACCGACCCCGCCGGAGGCAAAGTCAGCGCGGGCTTCCTTGGGGCGCTGTTCGCGGGCTTCATCGCGGGCTACCTCGTTTTGGGCATGAAGAAGCTCTTTAAGGGCCTTCCGAAATCGCTCGAGGGCATCAAGTCCATTCTGATTTATCCTCTGCTCGGCATTTTCGTCATCGGCGTCGTCATGGCTCTGATCAACCCGATCATGATCTGGATCAATACGGGCCTCACCTCGCTGCTCTCCGGCATGAACAGCAGCACGGCGATCGTTGTCGGCCTGATCATCGGCGGCATGATGGCCACCGATATGGGCGGCCCGATCAACAAAGCGGCGTACCTGTTCGCCACCGCGCAGCTTGCTTCGCCCGGCGCGAACGGCATGGGCTACCGCATTATGGCCGCCTGCATGATCGGCGGCATGGTGCCTCCTCTTGCAATCGCCCTTTGCACGACCCTGTTTAAGAGCCGTTTCACGGCCAAAGAGCGCCAGTCCGGCATGGTCAACTACGTGATGGGCCTTTCGTTTATCACAGAAGGCGCGATTCCGTTCGCGGCGGCGGACCCCCTCCGTGTGCTGCCCTCCATGATCGTTGGCTCCGCGGTGAGCGGCGGGCTTTCCATGATGTTCGGCTGCCAGCTCCACGCGCCCCACGGCGGCATCTTCGTACTGCCGACCATCAGCAACCCGCTCGGCTACTTCATTGCACTGGCCGTCGGCATGGTGGTGGGCTGCCTGATTCTGGCGCTGCTGAAAAAGCCGTTGCCGAAAGAAGTCTATGAGGCGGAGGCGGACGGCGACACGAGCAGCGACCTGTTCTGATTCGCCGGTTCGGCTGAAATTATTGTTTGGCAAAAGGCGCGGCGGCAAGCCGCGCCTTTTGCCGTTTTAGGCAAGCCCCCGCCCGAGCCGGAGTGGGGGCGCATCCCCGCCGCAGCGGGAACAGTATTCCGCGGCCTCCGGGCAACGAAAACGGGCGCCCACGGGGGATTTCCCCTGCGGGCGCCCGTATCGGGCATACAAGCACCATACGATATCAGAAACGCAAGAAAAAAGTCTGTACTTTTCGGCCCCGCCGGATATACTGACCGTGCCGCGCAGCAAATTGAACGGGTAAAAGGTTTATGAATGAATGGAAATGAACAAGCAGAAAATCCCCAACATTCCTTAGGATTACCGGACGGAAGCGTGCTGATTTTGCGGAATATCGAAGTGGACATCCTCGATGGTGTCGATAAACGATTCTAAAATCTGGTTCGCGTTCGGCACGTCGGAATGAATGAACTTGAAAGCGCTGTTAATGCTCTTGGCGATTTGTTTTTTATCCAGGCGATGGCAGGAGGGAGCGGGCTTGAAGAAGAGATACATGGGGACGCCGCCGCTTTGGGAGGGGAAAATATAATCGAGATTCAGCCGGACGGCCCCCTGCCGTTCGTAAAACGCAATGCGCCGCTTTTGGTTGCACAGTTCCTGTTCGTCCGCGCTGTTCGGTATCTCGACCTCCATAAACATACCCAGCGCGTTTTTATTCAGTTCCAGAATGCGGTTGAACAGCTTGGAGCCGTAACCGGCGTTCTGGTATTTTTTGTCGATCGCCATATAGTCGAGCCACAGCACCGGGCATTCGCTGACATGGTAGACGAACGCGTACCCGAGAGTCATGTTCTTGAATGTCTTATGGTCGGCGAGCAGCAGCTCATAATCGCCGTTTGTGATAAGCCTTTTCAAATGCTTAAGCTCCACGCGCTCCTCAGCGGGGAAATCGGCTTCAAAGCGCGGGTAAATCTCATCCGAAAGCTTCTGGTCGTTTCCCGGAACGACGTCGATGCCGTTGAGATCGACCTTTACGAATTCTTGAAACGGCTCCTTGAACAGATCCAGGTTATGCGTAAACCATGTGTAATGCAGGCGGTTTTCCTCTTTGAGCACCGGCTCCCAGGTGGGGTCGAGGTGGAATTCCCCCTCTTTTCCGAGGTGCCCTTTTTGCTTGTCGAATATGGTCTCCACGACATTCCAGCTCATGTAGGCGTAGATGTTGTACCGTTTCACAAACACATCGTCCGGCGGCATCCGGTAATAGGCGGCGGTTTTGTCATGGTCGCGCATATCGGGGTATTTCATCGCCAGCTTGAGCAGCTTTGAATATTGATTGTCCACATCGAAATACGCATTATCGTCGCCGGACCTTTTATGCGTCCGGTAGGTGATATAGGTTATAACGGCCACAACGACGGAGATGAAAAAAGACAGAACCGAAAGAAAAGCGGCTGTTGAATTGGACATTACGCATCATCCTTTTTTACCGTCGCGTTGGCGGAATTTATCAGAATATACTAATTACGCAATAGTATAACACGGCCTTTCCGCTGTTTCAATCCGTTACCCGCGACGACCCTCAAACCGATTTACCGCCAAACGCATTTAGCACATACGGTAACAGGCGATTTCACGCCGGTTTGCACTACGGAGATCATGACGTTCGCTTCGATGGCCGGCGCGTTTGCCGCGAACAACACGGCGCTGCTGGGGCTTTCGGTGGATTCCAACCAGTCGCACATCGATTGGAGCCGCGCCATGGAGCGGTACAGCTGGAACGGCATCAACCAGCCCCGCATTCCGTTTCCCATTGTGGCGGACGATATGGGCGAAACGGCGCGGCTTTACGGGATGCTGATGCCGAGCAGTTCCGCCACGCGCACGGTGCGGGCGGTGTTCGTTATCGACCCGGAAGGCACGGTGCGCGCGATTCTGGCCTATCCGCTCACCACGGGCCGCAACATCCGGGAGATTCTGCGGCTGGTGATGGCCCTGCAGGCGCACGACCGCACAGGGGACATGACCCCGGCGCACTGGGTGCCGGGCGACCCGATGCTGCTGCCCGCGCCCCAGACGCTGCCGCTTGCCTCCCAGCGCGCGGAAAACGGCGCTTCCGGCGCGCATTGCCTGGATTGGTACCTCTGCTTCACGCAGGGGGGGAACGCGAACGCGGCGAACAATATGGGCGCGGCAAATGTTCAAAACACGCCCAATATGCCGGGTATGACAGGCATGCCGGGTAACCTGAACATTCCGAACGCGCCGGGCGCGCCGAACGTTTCCGGTATGGCGGGCATGGCCCGCCCGGCCGTTCCCGCACAGCCCCTTATGCCCGAAAAGCCGCCGCAGCCGATGCCGATGCCGAACCTCATGCCGCAGGCACAGACGTTTCCGGCCCCGCCCATGCAGCCCATCGTGCTCGCGCCCATGCCGGCGGTAAAGCCGATGGCGCCGAATGCGTCGTTTGTGCCGAACGCGGCGCTGTCGCCGAACGCGCCTCCGGTGCCGACGCCCTACGGCATTCCCGCGGCGCCCGGCGCGGCGCTGCCTTCCGGTATGCCCTCGGTTCCCTCCGCGGACTGGATGTCCGCAAAGCCGCGGGCCAAAACGGGCGCAGAGAAAAACAAATCCCTGAGCATGGACGAGATTATGAAGATGCTCGAGGAAGTGGGCCTTGCAGGCGACCTTCCGAAGCTCGACGGCAACGCCGCGCAGCAGAACGCAGCGCCCGCGCCGAACGCGAATATGGGCAAAATGCCGGCCGTGCCGATGCCGAACCCCGCGCAGCAAAACGCGCAGGCGAAAGAGATGCCGATGCCCATTGCGCCGCCCATGCCCAAACCGGCCGAAAAGCCGAAGGGAAACGCGGCGAACACGGAAAAACCGGCGGCGAAGCCCGCGCAGAAAGAAGGGCCCGCGGGAGGCATTATGGAGCAGAACCGGATGCTGTTCGGGATGAACTCCAAGGAGCCGGAGGAACATATGATCACGCGCGATTACCCGTATAAGAAGCGCTGAGCGGCCCCAAAGCGCCCCGCCTTTCCGCAGACGCCGGCCGCGCGCCGCGCACAGAAAAAAGTCCGCCCGAGGGCGGACTTTTTTCTGTGAAGAGCAATACCTTTATAGGACTTGCCGGCTGCGCTTTCAGGCCGCCCGGCGCTTGCTGAAAGCCAGCGCGGCGGCAAAGAACGCCGCCGTAAACCCGAGCTGGATGAGCATGCACACGAGAACGGGGCGGAGTGCCGGGAACGTGAAGGCCGGAAGCCCGCGGATGTCGTTTACGGCGCGGATATACCAGTAAGAAGGCGTGAAACGCGCCGCCGCGAGGACGCTGTCGGCAAGATACTGCTGCGGCACGAAAACGCCGCTGATGAAGCAAAGCCCCAGGGAGATGACGTTGGCCATACCGTTTTGCGCGCCGCGGTTGCGAACCGTATCGCCGAGCAGGAAGCTGATGGAAAGAGCCGACAGGGCGAAGCACAGCGCGTTGAGGCTGAAGAGGAGAAACTGAGGGCCGATGCCCGATTGCCCGCCGAACAGCGCCGCGCCGAGCAGTATGGCGGCAAGCCACACCAGCAGCGTGAGGACCAGATGCCCGCCGAACAGCTGGAACTGCAGCGCCGCGGGCGGCAGCGGAGAACTGAGGTTCCGGCGGCGGAGATCCGGCTTGTTGAAGGTGAGCATCAGCGACGAGATTACGAGGAACAGGATGCTGAGGAACGCGTAAACGAGGTAGGTGAAGTAGAAGGCGGTGTTGCCGAGGGCGGTGGACTGGGAGGCGGAGCCGCGAAACGTCACGTCCGCATGGAGCGAAAGGTTCTGCGCGGCGGCCGCCGCGAGCTGCGCCTGCGAAAGTTCCGGGTTTGCCGCGCGGAACATGCGCGCGGTGTTGAGGTACCGGTCTACGGCAAGATCCATATACACGCCGCCGGCCGATTTTTGCGCCGCGGTTCTTTCGAGCGTTTCCTCCCGCCCGGCCATAAAGCCCTGCGAAAAGCCCTTGGGGATGCGGAGGATGTAATCGACCTGATCGAAAAACAGCGCGTCCTGGAGCGACTGCGTATCGGTTTTGACCGGAACGAAATCGGCGCTGCCGCTGAGATATTGCTTCAGGCCCTCGGCGAGAGGGGAGCCGTCCCCGCCCACAAAGGCCGTGCCGACTCTGGACAGCGTAAAGCCGTTTCCGCCGCTCGCGCCCGCCCCCATGCGCGTGCCGAGGATGGTGATGAGCAGGAAGACGAAAAAGTAGATCAGAATGGGCCGGATGTTTTTTCGGAGGACCTTGAAGTAGGCGTCCGGCACGGGCCTGTATCTTTTTTCAGATGCTTTCATAGCGCTGCCTCCTCAGAACAAAGACGGTGATTCCGCCGAAAACCAGGGTGAAGCCGCACAGCAGCGCAATGTTCGTGAAATACCGTGTGGTCGTGGTGTAGTAGTAAAGGGCATAGAACGTGTCGGTGATGACGTTCGCGGGGTTGAGCCAGCCGAGGATGGGCGCGTGGGCCTCCACGAGGTATTTCATATTGCTGAAAAAGAGGCCCGAAAGAAACGACAGGAACATGGTGCCCGAGATGAGGACGGCGATCCGCATCCCCTCGCCCGCCTTGATGAGCGCGCCGAGCATGGAGCCGAAGGAAACGCCGGTGCAGCAGGAGGCGAAGCAGGCGAGCAGGATGAGCGGCAGCCTGCCGCCGAAACCTACGCCGAGCACGAAGGTGAGGAAAGCGACCAGAACAGCCGCCACGAGGAACTGCACGGTGACGGCGGCGCAGAACGCGGGGGCGAACACCCGGAGCTTGTGGAGCGGCGCCAGATTGACGCGCGCCGCGCGCGGCTCCTGGTTGGCCTGGACGTTGGCCACTTCCTTGAGCCCCAGAAAGCCGCCGTAGAGGCACGCCATGCCGAGCAGCGCGTAAAAGTAGTTGAGCGTGGAATCCGGGTTGCCGCCGGCGGGAGGCGTGTCCTTCAGGTATTCCCGGTTTTGCAGGAGCGCCGCGGCGTTTTGCAGGGCGGCCGGGTTTCGCCTGGCGATCTGCGCCAAGGCGGCGGAGGTCTGGACGTAGTCGTCGAGGAACTCCTTGAGGATGGTTTCGTCCATCCCGGACTGCGCCACGAACATGCGCGGGTTGCCGTCGAGCCGGACATAACCGATGATCTTGCCCGATTGGAGCAGGTTCTGCGCCTTCTGCTCGCCGCAGAGGGTTACGCGGAAGAGCGCTCCCTTCGCGCCGCCGGAAACTTCCGAAAGCGCTTTTTGGAAGGAAGTGTTCTGCCGGTAGGCGGCGTCGTCCACCACGGCGATATTCGTTGCCCGGTAGGTGGAAACCTTGCCGAGATTGCTGAAGGCAAGGTGGAACAGTGTGGCGAGGATAACAGGGAAGAACAGCGTCCAGAACATGGTGTAGCGGTCGCGCACGATGCACTTGAGCCGCGCTGTGTAGATATGGCCGAACATGGCTGAGAACACCCTTTCTGCTGATAGCAATTGAACAAAGGAATTCCACATTCCGGGACCGGATTTTCGTGTTGAAGACCGAAAAGTCCGATTTTATGGATCTGCTTTATTTGTTCGATTGCCGCACATTTCCGGTTCGGGCGGATGTGTTCCGGAGGGCCGCGCTACACCTGGTCGCGCAGCTCCTTTCCGGTGATCTCCAGAAACACGTCGTTTAAGGTGGGCAGCTCGCTGAACACCCGGCCGAACGGAACGCCCTTTCCGGTGAGCTCCGCGAGCACGGCCGCGAGGCTGTTCCGCCCTTTCTGCGAGCGGATGAGGAGCCTGCCGCCCGCAACTTCGGCGCTCTGCACGCCCGGCAGGCCGCGCACAAAGGCGACGTCGCTTTCCGGGTCGAGGAGCTCCACCGTAATCTTTTCGCCCGCGCCCACCATATCCTTGAGCTCCGCGCTCGTGCCCGAGGCGATGACGCGCCCTTTATCCATAATGGCAATGCGGGTGCAGATCTGCTCCACCTCCTCCATGTAGTGCGAGGTGTAAATAACGGTGGCGCCTTCGCGGTTGAGGCGCACGATGCCTTCGAGGATGCTGTTGCGACTCTGCGGGTCCACGGCAACCGTAGGCTCGTCGAGAATGATGAGCTTCGGCTTGTGCGCGATGCCGCAGGCGATGTTGAGGCGGCGCAGCAGGCCGCCGCTGAGCTTTTTGGGCACGAAGCGGCGGAAATCGCCGAGCCCCACGAGATCGATGGCCTCATCCGTAAGCCGCTCGCACGCGGCGCTGTTTTTCACGTAAAGGCCGCAGAAATAGCGGATGTTTTCGTATACGGTGAGCTCGTCGAACACCGCGACGTTCTGAAAGATGACGCCGATATCGCGCTTGAGCGCGTAGGCGGCGGGTGACATCGGCTTGCCGAACAGCTCCACGGTGCCCTTATCGTACCGGAGCAGCGACAGAATACACCCGATGGCGGTGGATTTTCCCGAGCCGTTGGGGCCGAGCAGGCCGAAGATCTCCCCCTCCTGCACCTCGAGGTCGAAGTGGTCGAGAGCGATGAGGTCCCCGTACCGTTTTACGAGATTCTGAACTTTGACGACCATACCCATTCCTCCAAAAACAACAAAAAGAAATAACACATCAAAAAAACAAACGCGGAAGCGGTTCTTCCATTGCTTTTATTCTACCGCGCGCGGCGCCCCGGGAAAAGTGAGCTTTTTCCCGTTGCGGGGTGACATTTGTCACCCCGCGCACGATGTGGTAAAATGGCACTGTAATTCGGACGGCGCCCCGGCACAACCGGCCGGGCGCGCGGAAAGCCCCGCGCGGGGCGGAGGCGGTGCCATGGGGGAACCGGAAAAATACGCGGGCTTTATCAGCCTTCTGGAGCGCCGGGGCGGCGTTTTCGACGCGTTCATCTTCTATGTCGTCTGCTTTGCCGCTTACGCGCTGCGGCTGCCGGGCTATTACGCCGTGGTGCCGGCGCTCACGGCGGCAACCGCGGCGGCCCTCTGCGCTTTTTCCAGCCGGGGCCCGGTGCAGGTAGGCCTTTTTGCCGGCTACGCCGCCCTGTGCGTGTTTTTTCCGGCCTTTTTGCTTTTGCTGCCCGTGGCGGCGTATCCGCTGCCGATGCGCCTGTGGCGTTTCCTGCCCGCCGCTTTGGTGCCCGCCGTGGCGGCGTTCGCGCGCGGGCAATGGGGCGACGCGCTGCTAACGCTGTTCCTGCTCGTTCTCGGGGTTTATTTCCGCGCGCGGGGCGAGGCGCTCGCGCGTCTGCGCGGCGAGAGCATCGAGCTGCGCGATTCGGCCAAGGAGCTTTCGATGCGGCTCGCGCGCAAAAACCGCGATCTTCTTGAGCGGCAGGATTACGAGGTGAGCCTTGCCACCATGGACGAGCGCAACCGCATAGCGCGCGACATTCACGACGGCGTCGGGCACCTGCTCTCGAGCGCGCTTTTGCAGGTGGGCGCGCTGCTCGCCGCGAGCCCGGAGCCCGCGCGGCGCGAAGCCCTCGGCACGCTGCGCGGCACGCTTTCGCAGGCGATGGACGCCATCCGCGCGGGCGTGCACGGCCTTTACGACGATTCCATCGACCTGCCGCTGGAGCTGCGGCGACTCGCCGAAGCGTTCACGTTCTGCCCCGTGCTGCTTTCGTGCGAGTTGAAGGGCGACCCCGGGCGCAAGCGCAAGCTGGCGGTGATCGCCATTCTAAAAGAGGCGCTCGCCAACGTGGCCCGCCATTCCAACGCGACGCAGGTTGCGGTGCGCCTGTGCGAAAATCCGGGGTTCTACCAGTTCGTTGTGAGCGACAACGGCACCCGCGCGCCTGCGGAGGGCGGAGTGTGCGCTGCGGGCGGCGAAAACGGCATCGGGCTCAACAGCATCGCGGAGCGCGTGGAGGAGCTGGGCGGGATTCTCAACATCCGCAGAGAACAGGGCTTCCGGATTTTTGTGACGTTCCCGAAACAGAACCGGAAAGGCGGAGGATAAAAGCGTGCGTATTCTGATTGTGGACGACGACCGGCTCGTGGGCGCTTCGCTGCGGGCCATTGTGGAAGCGCAGGGAGTGGAGGTAGCCGGCGTGGGCGCCTCCGGCGAGGAAGCGGTTTTCCTTTACGGGACGCTGCGGCCCGATATCGTGCTGATGGACATCCGCATGAAGGGGCTTTCGGGGCTCGAGGCGGGCGAATGCATTCTGAAGCGCGACCCTGCGGCGAAGCTTCTTTTTCTCACCACCTTCGCCGACGACGAGTATATCGTCAAGGCGCTGAACATCGGCGCGAAAGGGTATTTGCTCAAACAGAATTTCGAGAGCATCGTGCCCGCGCTGCGCGCGGTGGAGGCCGGGCAGCGCGTTTTCGGCGACGACATCATGGCGCGTATTCCCGCCATGCTCGGCGGGCGCGAGCCGGATTTTTCAGGCTTCGGCCTGAGCGAAAAGGAGACGGAGATCGTCGGCCTCATCGCGCAGGGCCTCGGGAACCGGGAAATCGCCCAAAGGCTTTTTCTGGGCGAAGGCACGGTGCGCAACGGCGTGAGCGCCATTTTGGAAAAGCTGGGGCTGCAAAGCCGCACCCAGCTCGCCGTTTTTTATTATAAAAGCGGCAGGCAGCCGGGATAGGGCAATCGAACCCGGCGGCTGAATGGCCGCGGAGGAATGCGAGCAAAATAGCAAAACGGCTCTTCCCCGCGGCGCGAAACCCGCCGCCGGGCCCTCCTGCACGGATTGCCGCTCCGGCACGGCGCTCAACAAAAGGAGATGCAATATGCTGCACGAAAACAAAAACAACCAGAAACTGAAGAAGGTGCACCCGGCGGACACTCTGGCGCTTTACGACGATATCGACATCCCCAAATACACGCTGCGCCGGCAGGCCCTGCCCCCGGACGTCGCCTGCCGCCTCATCAAAAACGAGCTGCTCGACGAGGGGAACGCGCGGCTGAACCTGGCGACGTTCTGCACCACCTTCATGGAAGACCAGGCCGTGCAGCTGATGGCCGAAACACTGGAGAAAAACGCGATTGACAAATCCGAGTATCCGAGCACCATCGAGCTGGAAAACCGGTGCGTCAACATCATCGCCAACCTGTGGCACGCGCCGCAGGAGGAATTTCTGGGCACCTCCACGGTGGGCTCCTCCGAGGCCTGCATGCTGGCCGGTTTGGCGATGAAATTCCGCTGGCGGGAACGGGCCGAGCGGCTGGGGCTCGACCTCACCGGCCGCCGACCCAACCTGATCGTTTCTTCGGGATACCAGGTGTGCTGGGAAAAATTCTGCGTGTACTGGGACGTGGAGCTGCGCGCGGTTCCGGTTTCGCCGGAGAACCTGTGCCTCGACGCGCAGGCGGCCGTGCGCGCCGCCGACCCGTACACCATCGGCATCGTCGGGATTCTCGGGCAGACGTACACGGGGAAATTCGACGATATCGCCGCGCTCGACGGCGCGGTGGAAGCGTACAACGCGAAAACGGAACACAAGGTCTTCATACATGTGGACGCCGCTTCCGGCGGGCTGTACGCGCCGTTCATCCACCCCGATCTCGCGTGGGATTTCCGCCTGCACAACGTGGTTTCCATCAACACGTCGGGGCACAAATACGGCCTGGTCTACCCCGGCGTCGGCTGGGTGATCTGGCGCGAAAAAGCCTGCATTCCCGAGAAGCTTATTTTTAAGGTGAACTATCTGGGCGGCACCATGCCCACCATGGCGATCAATTTCTCGCGCTCCGCGAGCCAGATCATCGGCCAGTATTATAACTTCCTGCGCCTGGGCTTTGAGGGATACGCAAAAATCCACCGGCACACGCAGGAGGTTGCGGATTATATCGCGCAGTATCTGGAATCGGCCGGGCTGTTTCACCTGATCAACCGGGGCGAAAGCATTCCGGTGCTCTGCTTCGGAATGCGGGAGGAAAAAGCCGATTGGACGCTGTATGACCTCTCCGACCAACTGGAGAAAAAAGGCTGGCAGCTGCCGGTTTATCCCCTGCCCGAAAACGCGGAAAAGCAGATTGTGTGCCGAATCGTGTGCCGCAGCGACCTTTCCCTGAACCTGGCGGAGCGGCTGGTGGAGGATCTGCGGCTGGCCATCCGCAATTTAAACGAGGCGCACCCGGCCGCGGGAGCCGGCGGCCGCGGCGTGAAGGGATTCACGCATTGAGCGAAAGTCCCCCAAAAAACAGATTCGATTTGCGGGTACAAAAAAAGCGGAGCAGCCGTCCCTTTCGGGAG